>CAIYYA010000021.1 GCA_903930255.1 uncultured beta proteobacterium | reverse complement strand
GTAAAACCGGACATGCCAACGCTGCGCTTGGCGGTGGCGCGGCAACGCAGACATTGGTTCGAGGGCTTGTGGGCCCACGCGGGTGAGCCCGTCTCCCTCAAACCAGCGTGAAAAACTCTAATGGACAATCTCGGTTGAATCGAAGAATTCAACGACATCCCCAGTTCTGTAAATCAGAACTGCCCTGACTTTTGGGCGCGGCTGTCCGACCTCTCGCCAGCCACGGTCTCGTTCAATTGCATTTCCCATTTCAAATCCTTATTTTTTGACGCGTTGAGATACTTCACAACAAAGTGCCCCATTGGAGGAATCAGGATTTTTTCTGCTCTGGTTTATTTGAGACAGCAGAAATATTGTGACCGTACTGAACCCTGACCTTCTGAATGATGTTTCTTGTGAGCGTTCGATCTTTGTCGGCTGAACATCCAGTAAAGCCATGATACACAACCTCTTTACCGGTTTGGTGAGCATCAATGAATCCATCTGGAAGGTTGGACTCGTTGATTACACGATACGCAGGCCCAATGGCACGTGGCAATTTGTTCAGCGCTTTGATGACAAGGTGGATCAGCGGCTTTAAGCGGTCAATTCCATCCACCGCCCTCAACGCATTGTTGATCTGTCGATACCACGCATCACGATTACTGTCCTGTGACCAAAAGTGCAACGCCACACATTCAGCCTCGGTCAGCTTTTGGTACTCCCGTGGCAGGTTTCTGGATGCCAGAATTTTTGCCACTCTGTAATATTCGTTACCCACATCAGCCTTGAATGCAGGAACAGCCAGAGCCGGGTCAATCAGGTGATCAGCGGTAACAAGATAGTGCTGTTGAACACCGTCCTCGCGGGTCATCAGAATGCGCAACTTTTCATCGTGCGATTTCGCCAACACGCCGTGATGCCCTGCCTGTTTGAGCCTCTGCCGCGCCAGCCCGATAACATGCGCCAGCTTGGCCCGCTCCATCACCAGATGCTGGTACTCCTGCGGCACCCCGTCGTCGAACATGGCCGTCGGGCGCAACTCGTCCAGCTTGGCCGACACCTCGCCGTCACGCGCCACCGCCCGGTCGTGGATTCGCTGCTCGGCCGCGTTGGTGCGCGAGGACAGCGAGGATAGGTTGCCAAGGAGTTGCTATAAAGCTGGCATGAAAAACTGCTGAACAGAGGAGCCAGGAAACGGCTGGCAAAAGTCGGCCTTACCAGAATGAACTGGTAGGCAAACTTTCCCATACTGCGTCACTTTCGTCGCCGAGGTTCCCGTATGTATGCACTTCACTGCTATGTTGAGCGCACTTTGGACACTTTACGCAATATAGCTGCGTCAGCTTGGCTGTCCAATCCTTTACCGCACCCCACAAGACCTGAACTCATGGACAACAAAGGCATTACCCCAATTGCGCTTGCATCTTCTTTGCGCGATACCAAAAAAACTAAGAACGTTCTGGGTGGCCGATTTCGCTACTGGCCTTACGGCTTCCTGCGCATCCCCATAACCACCTTCACACCGATAGACGCTTTCCGGGTCTGGGAAGCAAAGAGCCTAAGTCTGAGTTTTCCACGTTGCACCGTGCCCCATGCGGGTAAAAACTCAGGCTTAGATGAGCATATTCACCTATCGTGATGGAATTTCATCTTGAATTGGTCAAGAAGCGCGCTGCTCGAGTGGTTTCATCCATCACTGAGATTGATCAAAGCGGTTGATCTGGCTTGTGACGTTGGCTGAATTTCTGGAAATCTCTAATTGACTACAGGCCCCTGCCAGGGCCGCCGGCAGGCACCCCCCG
>CAIYYA010000020.1 GCA_903930255.1 uncultured beta proteobacterium | reverse complement strand
CTGCACGCAGAAGCACATATGAACTGGCATAAGTTATTTGACTTTTTTGGCTCCGTTTTGCTCAAGGAAAGTCTTCGCCCGCAAACCGAGGTCAGCGGTCTTGACCTGGTATTGCCAGACTTGCTCAGCCCACAGATTGGCGTTTTCCCAGTCTTTCTTGGCAGCAGCCGCTTCGTGCTTAGCCTTGATGTCTTTGGTTTTGCCAAGCTGGTCAAACGCGTCTTCCACCATGGCGACCACTTCTGGGAAGTCTTTGTAGTTGACGCTGGTGATATAGGTCACCACTGAATCAATAATGGCTTGGGTGTCTGCCACTTTCTTGACGGTTGCTTTGTAGTCCACTTCGGTGTAGCTCTGTGCAGCCAGGCCGCCTGTTTTGGTAGGTTTCCAGCCTTTTGGTTTGACCAGCAAGTAGCCTTGCATCTCAAGGTGCAGCGCCGAGCAGAATTCGGTGCAATAGTAGGGATAGACACCTTCCTTGTCTGCCTTAAACTTCACGGCCACCGTTTTGCCCGGCTCAATCGAGGCATGCACGTTGAACGTTGACACGGTGAAGCCGTGGGTTTCGTCCTGAGCACGCTCAAGGTTGGTCAGGTTAATGGTGACATCATCACCCACTTCGACTTCAATCGTCTCCGGTGTGATATGTGAACGGATCAAGGTACCAAACACTTCAACCTTGTTGCCCTTCTTCACAATGCGCTCTTCGCCCGCCTTGGTGGCACCTGGATGCGGCTTGTCAGTACGGCTGTCGGTACCCACTTTGTAACGCACGGCTGGTTTGAGTTTTTTCGCATCAATGGCTACAACGTAATGTGGTTCGCCCAAAGGTAGCGGCATGTCATAAAGCAGCTGCATCTTCTCACCGCTGATGTCAATCAACTGGTGATTTTGCGGATGCAACGGGCCAACCGGCACAAAGCGGTCAATCGCCAATTTGTTCATGGCCACCAGGTATTTACCGGCTGGTTTTGTGGAGTCGCCCTCCATGGTCATCAAATGGCCGATGTTGTAATGCACGCTGAGCTTGTCGAGCACTTTGCCCTCGCAATAGTTCCACTTGGCAACTTGCGAATCAACATACAGTGAGGTGTAGGCGATGCAAGACTTACTGTCATATTGCGTATGCAATGGGCCCAAACCGAGTGACACCTGGGTCTGCAAAGCATCTTTCATGGCAATCACGGGGATGCCGTACGGGTCTTTGGACTCAAACTTACCGGCTTTGATGGCTGCCTGAATCTTCTCGAAGCTGTAAACCGACACATGGGTATCCAACTTGCCGGCCACGATGATGTTCTTGCCGTCCGGTGTCACGTCAACTCCGTGGGGTGACTTAGGCTCTGGAATCAGGAACAGCACGCCTTCTTTGATGGCGGTTTCCATCATCAGTACATCGTGACCGTTAATTTTCTTGGCCTTGCCTGCCGCAACCAATTCAGCGGCTTTCTTCCAATTGATCACATGCATGTAATCGGTGTCTTTGGCCGAGCAGCCAGCCTCATAGGGTGGACGACCTTTTTCGATGCCCCCCACATAACGCTCAGAGCAGAATGAGTTGGTAAATGACCAGCCTTCAGAGGCACCTTTGCCCAGGTCTGACAAGTCTTGTGAGTAAGGTGGCAGCTCAAGCGAGAAAGATTTCTTGGGGTCAAGACGGCCTTCTTTGCGGTCAAATTTCCAATAGGTGACACCGCCACGGTATTTTTCGTTGAACTCTTCAAGCGGGTAAAACTTCTTGTTTTCCAAAGGCGCCGCATATTGCGCGGCCTCCATCACATATTCGGTGTTGCTGGTTACAAACGCACCGCCATGCTCTGACTTGAAAACCGGATTAACCACGATTTGTTTGGTTTCGAAATCACGCAAGTCGATCACCGCCAAACGTGGGTTGGCTTTGTCGTTGATGAACAAAAACTGGCCGTCGTATTCGCCGTTGGTTTCTGAAATGGCTGGGTGGTGGGTATCACCCCAGGTAATGTCTTTGCCGTCAATGCGACCACCGGCCAAGACCTTTTTAGAGCTTTCGTCAAAGCCATAGCCTTGCCATGGCTCGGGTGTAAAGACACCGATGTACTTCAAAATCCGCATGGACGGGATGGCATACACAATGACTTGACCGGACTGACCACCCGAGCTGAACGCCACAAATTCGTCGCGTTTGCCAGTGGGGACATAGGTCTTGGCGGCTGCCAGCAGGTCTTGCTGACTCAGGCCACGGTTTTTCATGACATCTTGCAGCGTATCAGCCGACCAGGCTGTTGTGACAGTCATGCCCAAGCCTGCTACTGCCAACGAGAGAGCCAGGGTGCTCAATTTTTTCATTCGCATTTCTCCTAATTGGTTACGTTAATACCGCCCATGTCGTCGTCGGCGGCAATGGGTCGTCGAGCTGATTTTTCCGGGATGGATAACGGACGCAATTTTTGCAAGGTGGCTATAGATGCGCCTTAATGCAGATTAAGTCAGCGCAAATCTATTTGATAGTTATCAAACGCAACCTCGGGCAGTGGAATGACTGAAAATCGTTTGATTCATTGGCAACGCGATCGATATCTCATCCCTGAGCGAGCTGCGCAGGCGGTTCTTGAATGAGCATCTGGGCGCATGGATAGGCCCGTTCACGCATGCGATCAAGGTCAATGCTGAACCGGCTTTTTACCGGGTACTGGCCGAACTGACAAAGCATGTTATCCTCGAAGGCATGGCTGATAGCAGCCAAGGCTAAAGCGGGCTTGATTTGTCTGTTTATCTAAGTAACTACACAACGCAACGACGATGTCTACATCTTTTGAGCCACCAAAAATTAACCGAAGTCGCCTCCAAAATATGGGCTTGTTTTTTTTGTCGCCATTTATCGGTTTGATTTATGCGGTGTTGTTGCCTGGCAAGTTGTTTCAATTGGCAATGAATGAGCGCAAAGCAAATCAGGACAAGCCACCTGCTGCGTAATAAAAGCCATCATCAGATGGCTTTTTGCGTCCTGCGCAACCGTACCGAGGGCTTGCACATCTTGCGGGCAAACTTTGAATCATGAGACTTTATCGATGAGTATAAATTTCAAAACCGTCCATAAATGGCACCCAAGAGGCGCGTTGATTTCGGCTTTGTTGAGCCTTGCGCTGGGATTCTTTGCACCTGGTGTCGTAGCAGCAGATTCCGCGTCAGCCCCGGCTGCATCGCCTGCAAGCGAGGCCAAACCTGCACCCAAGATTGTTAGCGCTGCAGACAAACCGCGTGACGATGCCACGCTCAGTAGCGAAGATGAAGCATGCCAGAAATGCCACGACAAACCGGACATTGCGGCAAAGATGACAGATGCGGGCGAGTCACTGTCGATGCGGATTTCCACCAAGGATTTGCTGCTATCGATGCACTTTGAAACCAGTTGCACTGACTGCCACGACAGCCAGGATGGTAAAGACCACGGCAAGGTGGCGGTACCCATGAAGAGCAAGCGTGAATACCGGCTGTCTTATCAGAATGCCTGCACAACCTGTCACAAAAAGAATGTCGCCGATTTCAAGGACAGCGTGCACGCAGTGCTATTGAAAGAAGGTAGTGACAAGGCCCCCACCTGTTCAGATTGTCACAACTCGCACACGCTGCGCTCTGTCAAACTGGTCGAGCCCATCGCCAATGTACCTTGCGCCAACTGCCACAAAGAAATCTTCAGAGCCTACTCCGAAGATGTACACGGACTTGAGCGTGTTGCCAAAGGCAAAAAAGCGCCACTGTGTGCAGATTGCCATAGTTCACACAAGATTCAGGCAGCTTCTCTGGGTGAAGGCATCAAGGACGCCTGCCTGACCTGCCACAAGGACTCTGTGGCCAAGCACGAAGTGTGGTTGCCCAATGCAGGGCAGCACTTTGAAGCCATTTCATGCGCAGTCTGTCATGCGCCATACGCGCAACGACGGGTCAACCTGCGGATGGTGGACAAAGTAGGCGGCAAACAGATTCTTGAGACCAAGGGTGTTCCGAAATTTGACCGCCTGACCAAAGCCGCTGACGGCGGTGATTTTGGTCTCGATGCCAAAGAACTGAGTAGTTTTCTCAAGGAATTCAACCTTGAAAACCCGGGCAGCAAAGCCATTCTGAGTGGTCGCCTTGAAGTTCGCTCGGGTTTACAGTCCCATCAGCTTAGTGAAAAAAAGGAGGCCATCAAGGATTGCAAGGTCTGCCATGAAGCCGGTGCGGTTCCGTTTGTCAGTGTCGTCTTGTCCATTGCCGGACCGGATGGGCGCCCCATGCTGCAAGGTGTCGAAAAAGAGGTTCTGACTTCAGCCGAATCTTTTGGATCGATGCGCGGTTTCTATGCGATTGGCAGCACACGCATCAAGTTGCTGGATTACCTGCTGGTTTTGGTGTTACTGGGGGTGCTGTGTGTGCCGGTGGCCCACCTGACAGCTCACCGCTTGTTCAAGCGCAAACGTGATGAGCTCAATGCGGCACGCATGAAAGCCAGCAGCGGCACCACACAGAAATAAGGATTGGCCATGGAAAAAATCTATATACATCCACTGCCGGTGCGTATCTGGCATTGGGTCAACGCCCTGGGGTTCTTGGCGCTGATTGCTACGGGCATCCAGATCCGGTACCTGGATCTGGTGCAGTTGATCCCGTTCAGAACAGCCGTGGTGGTTCATAACTACATTGGTTTCGTGTTGATTGCCAATTTCTTTTTGTGGCTCGGCTTTTACCTGTTTACCGACAAGATCACGGTATATCTGCCAGAAATGAATTCGAAAAAATATTTTGAGGACTCATGGCGACAGATCAAGTTTTACGGTTATGGCATTTTTCTGGGTGAAGAGAATCCGCACCATCCGACGATTTACCATAAGTTCAACCCGCTGCAGATCATGATGTACCAGATCATCATGCTGCTCATGGTGCCCATCATGTTCTTCTCGGGCTTGCTGCTGTGGGATGTCAAACGCTTTTCAACTTTGATAGAGCTGTTCGGCGGTGTTCGCGTGGTGGACACCGTTCATGTTCTGATGTTCATTGTGTTCTGCGGATTTTTGGTCATGCACCTTTACCTGATCACGCTGGGTCACAGCCGGTTTGCGCACATCAAAGCCATGTTGACCGGGTTTGAGGAAAAGCACGACAACCCGAAATAGGCTCAGGTGAACACCTGGCCGTTCACCTGAGCGTGAATCTGGTTGTAAAGAAGTTCTGCTGCTTGGCAACGACCGCTGGGCACTAATGCTTGAATGGCACGGCGCGCCAGAGCCGTCGCTCGACTATCTGCTCGATCGAATGCAACATTGCGATCTTGTACTTGTAGATGGTTTCAAAAACGGAAATTTTCCCAAGTAGGAAGTTTGGCGTGAGTCAGAGGGAAAGTCCTCACTATGGCCAGACTGGCCAGGATCAGTTTACGACTATATTTGCTCAGAATAGCAAGTTTACCAATTCGATTCACGCTCAGGGGATGCCGAGATTTTGTGAATCGATAAATCGGCACCGTCGTATTCTTCTTCCTGACTCAGACGCAAGCCAAGGGTCATTTTGAGCAGACCATACACCAGCACCCCACCCACAATGGCCCAGGCAACGCCCATGAGTGTGCCGATTAGCTGGGCTCCAAACGCCACACCACCCAGACCACCAAGGGCTTTAGATCCAAAAATACCCGCAGCCAGACCGCCCCAGGTGCCGCACAAGCCGTGTAACGGCCAAACACCCAGCACATCGTCAATCTTCCATTTGTTTTGCGTCAAGGTGAACATGCTGACAAACAAGGCCCCAGCCACGGAACCGACCACCAAGGCACCCAAAGGGTGCATCAAATCTGAACCCGCACAGACGGCTACCAAGCCGGCAAGCGGACCATTGTGAACAAAACCGGGGTCGTTTTTGCCTGCGATGAGTGCCGCTAATGTGCCGCCAACCATGGCCAAAAGTGAATTCACCGCGACCAGACCCGAGACTTTGTCGAGTGTTTGGGCACTCATCACGTTAAAACCAAACCAGCCCACCGTCAACACCCAGGCACCAAGTGCCAAAAATGGAATGCTGGATGGCGGATGCGCTGACATGGCGCCGTCTTTTCGATAACGGTTGGCACGTGCACCGAGCAAAACTACAGCAGGCAAGGCGATCCAGCCACCCACGGCGTGCACCACCACGCTCCCGGCAAAGTCATGAAACTCCTCGCCAGTGAATGATTTGATCCAGGCTTGCACACCAAAATGCTGGTTCCAGGCGATGCCTTCAAAAAACGGGTAGATAAATCCGACGATGATGGCTGTGGCAATCAATTGCGGCCAAAATTTGGCGCGCTCGGCAATTCCACCCGAAATAATCGCCGGAATGGCCGCGGCAAAAGTCAGCAAAAAGAAGAACTTCACCAGCTCATAGCCATTTTTGGCCGCCAGCTGCTCGGCCCCGACAAAGAAGCTCGTGCCATAGGCTACGCCGTAACCCACAATGAAATACACCACGGTAGAGACCGAAAAGTCGACCAAAATCTTCACCAGGGCGTTGACCTGGTTTTTGCGGCGCACTGTGCCCAGCTCTAAAAACGCAAAACCCGCGTGCATGGCCAGCACCATGATTGCGCCGAGAAGAATGAACAGAGTATCGGCGCCCTGTTTTAGTGCTTCCATAAAAACCTCTTGGGATGAAATGAGTTGAGTTGGTGCGTTTTTAGTGCATTTTTATAAAACGCACCAAGTCAAAGCAAAAAACGCGCCAAACTTGTCGGCTGTGATCCATTATCGTGCCTGAACCCAGATGGATATCAAAAATTGCTCTGAAATTAGGAGCTACTCATGTCCTGCCATTAAGCGCTAGAGGCATTTTATAGACCCAAACTGGACGCCCATCAGGAGCTTCCAAACGTGCATGGGGAGATAAATCGCATGCCTCAAACTCCAAACTCACCAACCAGCAGCCGGGCTTGAGTTCAGCCATGGCTTTGACAGCCGCACGCGCCATGCTCTCGGGACGCTGAAAAAGATACACCAGCTCATAGGCTGACCAATCAGCTTTCCAGATATCGCCCTGGCGCACGCGAGCCCAAGGACAGCGCATAGCGCACGCTGCGCGCAGTGGCCAACTCCACTCAAGGCCGTCAAGTCGGGAACTCGGGTAGGCAAGACGCAAGGCGATCAAACCATCTCCCAAACCACAACCTGCATCCAAAATCATAGCGTCTTGTGCAAGCTGCACATGCGCTGGAAGGTCTTTTAATGCATGATTTGGCGTGGGAAACAAGGGGGCATCACGCCACGCGTTTAATGGATACACCAGCAACAGAACCAACAATGGCAGCAGCCAAGCCCAAGCGGGTACGGTTGCCGCGTTTGCCAGCAGCATTGACAGTGGAAAGCCCAGTCCAATCATGATGCGGCGCCACCAAGTAGCGCCTGCCACACTGAGCACGATACCGAGCGCACAGGACACGCCCAACGTCAACTCGCTCGACAAGCCCCAATGTGGCAGCAAATAGTAGATGGCCCAGGCGCTGGCCCAGGCCAATGCGGCGGGTAACGGCCAAGTCAACCGCACAAGCAATCAGACTTCGAGGAAAACCTTGACGCGCAATTTAGCGACGCTCTTGCAAGGTCTGTAAATGGGCCAAGATGTCGTGAATGATCTTGGGATCGAGTTCCCTGAGCGCTGGCATGGTGTCATCAGGGTGACCGTTGAGCATGTTGTGCAGACTGTGCCAGGGGTCATCACGCGCCGCTTTGCCTAAATGCCGTTTGGCAACAAAACGCCCTTCTAATCCATGGCAGCTCGAGCACATGGTGCGGTAGTGCTTTTGCCCGCTCGCAGCATCCCCGCGCGCCAATCCAGTGCGAGGGTCAAGTGCCAAGGCCATGTCGACTTGTCCATAACTGACAAAATTGGCCAGATCCTGCAGATCTCTGAACTTCAGGACAGAGCCAAAATAATGGCTGCTGCTGCGCAAAATTGCCATGCTTCGCTCAGGATCAGCCCCAGCCAAGCCCTGAATCCCTTTGATTCCAGTGGCATGATTGCCTTTTGCATATTGCCCCAAGTTACCCTTGTAATCCCAGCCGTGACACTCCTTGCAGCGCCAGGTTTCTTGCGCAGAGCTGGCGTAAGAAGCTTTGGGCGGATAGGCCGGATGAGGCAACGCCTGACGCTGGCCACCCACGTGCACCTGCCAGTCGTCATAAAGCCGACCCCCATTGGCAATGGAGGCTGCCAGATTAAAACTGCGCAAGGTTTGCATGTGCGCCAACATTTTGACGGCAACGTCTTCACCCAAGGTTCGAAGTGCCGGCATATTGCCGCCGGGATGCCCGTTTAAGGCAACGTGCAAAACCTCGAGTGGTCGTTGTCTGGCTGAATCGCCCAGTGGCGGGATTTCTCGCAAGCGGTCACCATCGAGGCCATGGCAACTGGCACAAACTGTGGCAAATACTTTGTCTGATGCGCCCTGGGTCGACTTGCTTCGCTTGGCTGCATCAACCAACGCGTGCATATCCAGCTCTGCGCTAACGATAAAGTGCGCCAAATCTAGACGATCTCGCTCATCCAGGAGCTCTTCATACCCATGGTTGGCATCTTTAAGCAAAGCAACAATCGCTGAGGGATCGGTTTTTTGCCGCGCAACCATGCTCTTTACCCCATGTTTGCCTTTGAAATCCCAACCATGGCATTCGACACAACGCCACGTATCCACAGGCGCAACGCGAGCCAGCTTGGTTTTAAAAGCAGGGTTGGGCTGATTTGGCACGCGCGCTTTGGACTCGGCCATCCAGTTGTCATATAAACGACCGCCGCGCACCACTGACTCGGGCTCGCTTGCACCGGCAAGCGTTCCGATGAAACCTGTCAGCAAAGCCACCAGAGTGGCAAATTTCACACATTTCATAAAGCACCCCTTCCATTCAAATAAGCTTAGTCCGAGATTGTTCATTAGAAAATTCACCGTTCGAGCTCCGGGTGAACGGTGCTAATGGATTTTCTCGGTTAATTCATTCTAAGGGGGTGCTTGTTAGTTACAAAGACCTTCGGCTGCTAGTTATCAGTGTTTATTGACCGAGCGCAATTAATACCGATATTTATTGCCGCTCCAGACACCCGCGCAATTTATCAATCAGGCCATTGAGTTCGTCGAGCGAACTGAATTGGATGCCGATTTCTCCGATATCCTCGAACCGACCGGCGCGTTTGACACGCTTTTTCACACGCACCTCAACCGTTGCCGTGAGCAAATCAGAAAGTTCGTCTTCAATTCGCTTGATGTCACGCGATTTTTCTTTGACGGGTTTGCTGGCGGTTAGTGAAAACTCGGCACTGAGCTTTTTAACCAGACTTTCGGCCTCGCGCACCGACATTTTTTTGGCTAACAGCTGGTTGGCCGCGGTGATTTGTGTGGCTTTGTCCAAGGCCAGCAGAGCCCGCGCATGACCCATGTCGATATCACCCGCCATCAGCATGGTTTGCACCGGCTCGGCCAGATTCAGCAAACGTAGCAAATTACTGGCCGCACTGCGCGAACGCCCAACGGCTTGGGCAGCAGTTTCGTGGGTCAGCCCAAACTCTTTGATCAAGCGCTGCATGCCTTGCGCCTCTTCCAGCGGATTGAGGTCTTCACGCTGCATGTTTTCGATCAGCGCCATGGCCGCAGCGGCTTCGTTAGGCACCTCGCGCACCAGCACCGGCACGCTATCCAACCCAGCCAATTTTGCAGCCCTGAAGCGCCGCTCGCCGGCAATGATCTCGTACACCGGACGACCCGCATCTGCAGCATCAGGGTTGCGCTTGGCTTGAGCGTCTGCCTGACTGAGCTGACGCACCAAAATCGGCTGCATGATGCCTTGCACCTTGATCGACTCGGCCAGCTCATACAGTGCACCCTCATCCATGCGGGTGCGCGGCTGGTATTGACCGGGCACCAGGTCTGACAGCAGCAAGCTCGAAGGCTGCTGACTGCTGCTCGCGGGCACTGAAGCATCAGGCCCGAGCAAGGCCTCCAGGCCCATGCCCAGTCCTTTGAGTTTTTTGGTCACCATGGCGTTACTCCTTAAATTATTAGTTTCTAACAAGTGAATTCTTTGCACTTTGTGCGAAGACTTTGGTTGTTTTTAGTTTTTAGTTTTTAGTTTCGAGTTGGAAGTATTGAGTTGGACTACCAACTACCGACTAAAAACTAAATTCTTCATGTGAGATGAGTCGTTGCAGCAAAGCCTGACCCTGTGGCCAGTCGCCCAGCCCAGAGTCAGCATTTAAATGTCCCATGGCTCCCGCGTTGACCAGCTCAGAGCCCCAGGCCCGTGCAAACAGGCTGGCGCGCGCAAAGCTGCAATAGGGGTCATTGGTGCTGGCCACCAGCGTGCTGGGAAATGGCAGGGGTTTTAGCACCAGGGGTGACCAACTGGCCAAGACCGGGCGCAATTCTTCGCGCTCGACATCGCCCGGCGCCACCAACAAGGCCGCCTTGACAAGATGGGTATGGCGCGTACAGGCCGACCATGCCGCAACCAATTGGCAACCCAGACTGTGTGCCACCAGCAGCACCGGCTCAGGGCTCGACAAAACCACGTCTTCAAGACGCACAATCCAGTCGCCGCGCAGTGGCAACATCCAGTCGTGCTGCTCGACCCGCTGGTAGTCAAATTGGCTTTGCCAAAGACTTTGCCAATGCTCTGGTCCAGAGTTTTGCCAGCCTGGCAAGAGCAGAATAGGGGCTTGCTTCATGACTATGAATTTAATAGCTGTTCATGCTTGTCAATCGGGCGTCGTAGGCACATTTGACTACATCTTTTGCAAGCGTTCAACCATCTCTTGGGCAAAGGCGACAAAAGCCTGAGCGCCCTTGGAAGACGGGTCAAACACGACCCCAGGCAGACCATAGCTGGGTGCCTCAGCCAAGCGCACGTTGCGTGGAATGACGGTGTTAAAAACCTTCTCGGCAAAACGTGCCTTGAGCTGCTCGCTAACCTGCTGCTGCAGGGTGATGCGCGGGTCAAACATGACACGCAGCAAGCCAATGATGGCCAGGTCTTTGTTCAAGTTCGCGTGCACTTGCTTGATGGTGTTGACCAAATCGGCTAAACCTTCAAGCGCAAAATATTCGCACTGCATCGGCACAATCACGCCATGCGCGCAACACAAGCCATTGAGCGTGAGCATCGACAAACTTGGCGGGCAGTCGATCAAAATAAAGTCATAGTCTTTTTCTACGACAGCCAAAGCCAGCTTCAAGCGCTTTTCACGCCGCTCCAGCTCAACCATCTCAACCTCAGCACCAGCGAGTTCGCGGTTTGCGCCCAGAATGTCATAGCCACAGCCGGCATCCTGCAATTTGCTGCTTTGCACGCGAGCCTCAACAATCGACGCCGTTTCGAGCAACACATCGTAAACCGACAACGCCAGCTTGCGTTTGTCCACGCCCGAGCCCATGGTGGCATTGCCCTGCGGATCCAGGTCAACCATCAGCACACGCTGCCCCACCTTGGCCAAGCCTGCCGCCAGGTTAACCGTGGTTGTGGTTTTGCCCACTCCACCTTTTTGATTGGCTACACAGAAAATTTTGGCCATGCGATGCTTACCGGGTAATGAGTATTAGGTTGAACAATTGTTTCACGTGAAACATGGGGTCATGATTGGATTGCTCAGCGTTCAGCGCGATACCACCAGTTTGACACCAAATCCGATCAAAAACAGACCGGCTATTTTCTCAAGGAGATGTGTCAACGTTGGGCTGGCACGCATGCGCTCCGCCAAAAAGTGCGTCAACAAGGTAGCAACCAAGCCGTAGCCAAATGTCAGCACAGCAATCGTCACCGCCATAAAAGCATAGGTGAGCAAGCCCTGCTGGCGCACTGGGTCAACAAACAGCGGAAAAAACGCCATATAAAACAAAATAGCTTTAGGGTTGAGCACGGTGATCATCATGGCTTGCTGCAAATAGTGGTGTGGTTTGATATGCAAAACCGGTGCCGCACCCGGCTTGGCCAAAAGCATCTTGCCGCCCAACCAGGCCAGATAAGCGGCACCCAGCCATTGCACCGCCTGAAATGCTGCCGGGTAAGCAGCCAACAGCGCCGCCACGCCAGCCACGGCCAACCACATCAACACCTGGTCACCCAGAATAACGCCAAAGGTCGCAGCCAGCCCGCCACGCATACCGCCCTTGCCTGTAGAAGTCACCAAGGCAAGATTTCCGGGACCTGGAATCAGCAAAAAAACAAGAATCGTGACGACAAAAGTGGCGTAATCGGTTATGCCGAGCATGGGGTAACCTTATAAAGTGGAATGATTGAGTTTAGCGGGTGTAGTGCAGTGGTAATCGCCTGACGATTCAAAACTGTTGAGCGCGCATTGATGTCCACTGATTCAAGTCACTCGCCGACTCGACTGGTTTGCTTATTCCATCGTCTTTTCGAGGCCATGCGATCGTCGTGTTTCGCTTCACCTACCCCACGATCTCCCAACCCCTCAAAATATATTGCATGTTTACCCCAAATACGGCAGAATGCCGTATAAATATCAAGGAGCTTTTATGCCAGCCACCGCAACCACGGCACGTCTTGAAGCACGTATCAGCTTTGATCTTCATGCCACACTTAAGCGCGCGGCTGAACTTCAGGGGCGCACGATGACTGATTTTGTAGTAAGTGCCGTCCAGGACGCAGCACTAAGAGCAATAGAACAATCTGAAGTCATCCGTTTGTCCTTGGTCGATCAGGAATGTTTTGCCCAAGCGCTTATGAATCCACATGAGCCTACGCCTGCCATGCAGCGTGCCTTTGACAGACGCTCTAATCTCTTAAAACCTGCATGAGCAACAACTCGTTTCAAGTTGCACGACTCGTAAATGACCATGAGCGATCTGCATTTAACAGTGGATCAGTACCGCTGGACAACTATTTCAAACAGCAAGTTTCACAGGATGTTCGCCGCCGCGTGACGGCTTGCTTTGTTGCATTGACCGAAGATCAGCAAATTTCGGGCTATTACATTCTGGCATCAGCTAGCGTTTTGCTTTCAGATTTGCCATTGGTTTTGAGCAAAAGGTTACCGCGTTATCCAACGGTTCCAGCAATACGAATGGGGCGCCTGGCCGTTGACAATAAATTTAAGGGCATCGGACTGGGTGGTGCATTGTTGACAGATGCACTTACGCGGTCAATACGCTCTGAGATTGCTGCTTACGCATTGTTGGTCGATGCAAAAGACGAACCCGCAGCAGCCTTTTACAAGCATCATGGATTTTTGGAATTACCAAGCCAACCGCTAAAACTGTTTATTCCTCTTGCAACGGTGACAGGCATTGCTCCGCTTCGATAGATTCAAAACCTATATTCCACTCGAAACCCAGCTGACAAAACGGCAACTAGCGGCGCATCCAAACCAAGCAGCGTTCAGCATTCAAACCAGGAACCTCCAGTTGTTCCACGTGAAACACTTGCACATTGGCGGGCAGTGCTGCCAACTCGTCAGCTGGATGCTTACCCTTCATAGCCAGCCAAACCCCTTGCTCTGCCAATGCGCAAGCTGACCACTTGGTGAAATCGAGCAGCGAAGCAAAGGCGCGAGATGTAATCAACGTGTAGCGCTGGGTCAAGCGCTCAACCCGCGCGTGAATGCCACGCAAGTTGTTCAATTTCAGCGTGACTGATACCTGTTGAATAAACGCGACTTTTTTGGCCACTGCATCGACGCAATCTACCAACACATCCGGGCAGCAAATTGCCACAACAACGCCCGGCAAACCAGCGCCAGCACCCACGTCCAACAGCCGCAGAGGCTCAGCCCGAACGGTAATTAATTGAGCATCGGGCTGGATTAATAGCGCTTGGTTTGACGCGCGCAACGCCAACAAATGTTGTCGCAAGGGTTTGATCAACGCCAAGCTGTCGAGCACATGGTGCGTCAGCATCTCAGCCGGGTCACGCACTGCCGTCAGGTTATAGACCTTGTTCCATTTCTGAATCAAAGCCAGATAGTTCAGCAAATGGGCAATTTGCACCTCGGACAAACTGAGCCCGAGCGACTGCAAACCCAAACACAAAGGTGCGCGCAAGTTTTGCATCAGCTTGCCGCCTCATCAACTGTTTTAGCGAAGCCTTTGTACTTGCTTTTCTTCAAATGAATCATCAGCAGAGAAATCGTCGCTGGGGTGATCCCTGACAAGCGTGTCGCTTGCCCCAAGGTTTCTGGCTTGTAGCGATTCAGCCGTTGACGCGCTTCAATGCTCAAGGCCGACACCTGCATGTAATCCAACTCTTGCGGAAGTTTTAAATTCTCGTAGTGCGATGCACGTTGAACTTCATCTTTTTGCCGATCAATATAGCCCGCATATTTGGCAACAATTTCGACCTGCTCAACGACTTCTGCCGCCAGCGAAACATCAGGCGCAGCATACTTTGCCCCGTCCAGCGACATCAGCGCGGCGTAGCTCACACCCGGTCGGCGCAACAGATCAGCCAGGCTGTATTCATGCTCGAGTGCTTTGCCCAACACACGTTCTGCTTCAGCTGACTGCAGGTTTTTGGGGTTCACCCAAATCAAACGCAGGCGCTCTGTTTCACGTGAAACAGCGTCGCGTTTTACGCAAAAAGCATCCCACCGTGCATCATCAACCAAGCCCAGTTTGCGACCGGTTTCTGTCAGTCGGGCATCAGCGTTATCTTCGCGCAACTGGAGACGAAACTCAGCCCTGCTGGTAAACATGCGGTAGGGTTCGGTCACGCCTTTGGTAATCAGATCATCTACCAACACCCCCAGATAAGCCTCATCACGCGCGGGTACCCAGGTGTCGGCTTGCCAAGCATTGCGTGCGCCGACTTGCAAGGCAGCATTCACACCGGCATACAAACCCTGCGCGGCGGCTTCTTCGTAACCCGTGGTGCCATTGATTTGGCCGGCAAAAAAGAGTCCGCCGATGGCCTTGGTTTCAAAGGTGCTTTTCAGTTCGGTCGGGTCAAAGTAGTCATACTCAATCGCGTAGCCGGGACGCAAGATGTGTGCGTTTTCAAGTCCCTGCATGGATCGCACCAACGCATACTGAATGTCAAACGGCAGACTGGTGCTGATCCCGTTGGGGTAATACTCGTGCGTGGTCAACCCCTCGGGCTCGAGAAAAATTTGATGGCTGTCTTTGTCGGCAAAGCGGTTGATTTTGTCTTCTACGCTGGGGCAATAGCGCGGCCCCACTCCTTCAATCTTGCCGGTAAACATCGGGCTGCGGTCAAAGCCACTGCGAATAATGTCGTGCGTGCGCTCGTTGGTATGGGTGATCCAACAGGGCATTTGCTGCGGGTGTTGCGTTGCACTGCCCATAAAGCTGAACACCGGCATCTGCGCGCTCATGCCACCGGGCATGCCATCGCCAGGTTGCTCCAGGCACTTGCTGAAATCAATCGAGCGGCCATCAATGCGCGGCGGCGTGCCAGTTTTGAGCCGGCCTTGCGGCAGCTTTAATTCTTTCAGCCGTGCGCTCAGCGAAACAGCGGGGGGGTCACCGGCACGCCCGGCGGGGTAATTATTCAGACCCACATGAATTTTGCCGTCCAAAAAAGTACCCGCCGTCAGCACCACCGTGCTGGCACCAAAGCGTATGCCGGCCTGCGTTACCGCGCCCACCACCCGCTCGCCCTGCACCATCAAGTCATCCACCGCTTGTTGAAAGAGCCACAGGTTGGGCTGATTTTCGAGCCGGTGACGAATCGCTGCCTTGTACAAAATACGGTCGGCCTGGGCTCGGGTGGCGCGCACGGCCGGGCCTTTGGATGAGTTCAGAATGCGAAACTGCACACCCGCCTCGTCGGTGGCGCTCGCCATGGCACCGCCCAAAGCATCGACCTCTTTCACCAAATGGCCTTTGCCAATGCCGCCAATCGACGGGTTACAGCTCATCTGTCCAAGTGTCTCAATGTTGTGTGTGAGCAGCAGTGTTTTACAACCCATGCGCGCAGCAGCCAGCGCAGCCTCGGTGCCGGCATGGCCGCCGCCGACAACGATAACGTCAAAATGTTGGGGGTATAGCATGGAGTTCAATCAAAAAAGTTGCCGTCACTAAAAAGCGCGCACTCAGTGCAAAACAGCACCAGGCGAATTTTACCGAAGCCTTAAAAAACCATAGCATTCCCCCACGCACATCACAGGTTCAAAGGCACAATCTACCCATCAACTACGGTACAGGAGCACTTTCATGGCATCCGGAAAAATACTTGTCGCACAAGGCGGTGGCCCCACCGCCGTGATCAACCAGTCGCTGGTTGGGGTTGCGCTCGAAGCGCGGCGCTTCAGCCAGATCGGCCATATTTATGGCGCGCTGCACGGTGTGCGCGGCATCATTGACGAAAACTTTGTAGACCTGACTCAGGAAACCAGTCACAACCTCGAACTGGTTGCCAACACCCCGTCAAGCGCTTTGGGTTCCACCCGCGACAAACCCGACGCGGCCTATTGCCATGAGATTTTCAAAGTATTGCAAGCGCACAAAATTGGACATTTCTTCTATATTGGTGGCAACGACTCATCCGACACCGTGCGCATCGTTAGCGAAGAAGCCCGTGCGGCAAACTACCCATTGCGCAGCATTCACATACCCAAAACCATTGACAACGACCTGGTGGGCAACGATCACACACCGGGTTTTCCATCGGCTGCACGTTTTGTCGCACAGGCTTTTGCCGGGGCCAACCTCGACAACGCTGCCCTGCCCGGTGTCTATGTTGGCGTTGTCATGGGCCGCCATGCCGGGTTTCTAACAGCTGCATCGGCTCTGGGCAAAAAATTCCCGGATGATGGCCCGCACCTGATCTATCTGCCCGAGCGCACTTTTGATCTGAGCAAATTTTTGGCCGATGTAAAAACGATGTACGAGCGCCATGGCCGCTGCGTGATTGCCGTTTCGGAGGGCATTCATGATGCATCGGGCACACCCATTGCAGCCTTGCTGGCCAAAGAAATGGAACACGATGCGCATGGCAATGTGCAACTCTCAGGCAATGGCGCTTTGGCTGATTTGCTCTGCGAAGAGATCAAGTCCAAGCTCAAAATCAAGCGTGTGCGGGGCGACACCTTTGGCTATCTGCAACGTTCTTTCATCGGCTGTGTGTCAGACGTCGACCAGCGCGAAGCCCGCGAAGTGGGCGAAAAAGCGGTGCAGTTTGCCATGTGGGGCAGCCGCGATGGCTCGGTCGCCATCAAGCGCACCGGGTTTTATTCTGTTGACTACGAGCTGCTCGAGCTCGATGCCGTGGCAGGAAAAACCCGCGTCATGGAAGACGAGTTCATCACCGCCAGCGGCACCGATGTAACAGACGCTTTTCGCATGTATTTGCGCCCACTCTTGGGCTCAGGCATGCCAGACGCATTTCGTCTGCGGCATCACCCGGTAGCCAAAGTTTTGCATGAATAAATTGACCTCTAGCGCCCTGTGGCTAAGCGCGACACGCTATAGTTTTTATATCAACAACCCGATTCGTCAAAAAGGAAATCTATGAAGCTTTATTACTCTCCCGGTGCTTGCTCACTCTCGCCGCACATCGTTTTGAAAGAGTCTGGATTGGCGTTTGAAGCCATTGCCGCCCCCACCAAAACGCACCAACTCACCGACGGCACCGACTACTACAGCATCAACCCGCTGGGTTATGTGCCTTACTTGGTGCTCGACGATGGTCGCACCCTGCGCGAAGGCCCGGTCATTGTGCAATACATCGCCGATCAAGTGCCAGAGAAAAACCTGGCACCAGCCAACGGCAGTTGGGAGCGCTACAAGCTGCAAGAGTGGCTCAACACCATCGGCACCGAGTTGCACAAAGGCTTCTCACCCCTGTTCACGCCAGGCATGCCAGACGATGCCAAAGCCCTGGCCCGAACCCGCTTGAACAGCCGCCTGCAATGGGTTGACGGCGAGTTGGCTGGCAAGACTTATCTGCTGGGCGAGAACTTCAGTGTGGCCGATGCCTATTTGTTTGTGGTTGCTGGCTGGGGCAAGCATGTGGGCATTGACACCTCTGGTCTGGGCAACCTGATGGCCTTTATGGCTCGTGTGGGTGCCCGTCCAGCAGTGCAAGAGGCGCTGCGCGCAGAGGGTTTACTGAAATAAGCAAATGGCGCTAAGTCGCGATTTAGCCTTGTAAAACAAACATCATGATGTAATAATTACACGGATGTTTGACCGATACAAACTTCCTGAAATACAGCGCGCACTCGACCGCTCTCCTGCGGTTGTGCTGCTAGGGCCTCGCCAAGTGGGCAAGACGACCTTGGCTTTCCAGGTTGCACAACCCGATGGGATCTACTTAGACCTTGAATCGCCTGAGGATCGCAACAAGCTGAGCAACGTCGAGCAGTACCTGCGCCAACGCCAGGACAAGCTGGTTGTGCTTGATGAGGTGCAGCGGCTGCCCAGCTTGTTTGAACCGTTGCGCGGTCTGATCGACCAAGCCCGTCGCACCGGCAGCACGCATGGCACGCGCTCCAACGGCTTGTATTTGTTGCTGGGGTCGGCATCACTGGATCTGATCCAGCACAGTAGCGAAACATTGGCCGGTCGCATTGCGTTCGTCGAGCTCAGCGGTCTACATCGGTTGGAGGTTCCGCCCTCGCTATGGGACAGCCTGTGGGTTCGCGGTGGTTTTCCGCAATCGTTAACGGCGCAAAACGAGCTTGCGAGTGTGCAATGGCGGCGCGACTTTACCCGAACCTATCTGGAACGTGATGTGGCGCAATTTGCACCACGCACCAGTTCAGAGTTGCTGCGCAGGTTTTGGACCATGCTGGCGCACCTGCAAGGAAGCACTCTGAACATTGCGCAGTTAGCGCGAAACCTGGGGCTTGATACCCGAACCGCGAATGGCTATCTAGATTTACTGACCGACCTTTTACTGACCCGACAACTCGCCCCGTGGCATAGTAATCAGGGCAAGCGTTTGGTCAAATCACACAAGGTTTACATCCGCGACAGCGGCTTGCTGCACAGTTTGCTGGGTATCAGCGACATGGATGCCCTGCTATCCCATCCGATCGTAGGCGCCAGTTGGGAGGGGCATGTGATCGAGAGCTTGCTGGCCGTCGCCCCGGCTGGCACAACGCCCAGTTTCTACCGTAGCAATGCCGGTGCAGAGATTGACCTGCTGCTGACTTGGCCCAATGGGGAGCACTGGGCCATAGAGATCAAGCGCAGCACAACGCCAAAGATGGAACGCGGTTTCTACAGCGCCTGCGATGACATCCAACCGCGTCGGAAATGGTTAATCTACCCTGGCACTGAAAGCTACCCTTTGAGCGATGACATTCAGGTAATGCCCCTGCATGTCGCCATGCAGACTCTGGCGACCGGCATTTGATCTAAACACCCAATAAAAAGCCGCTGGATTGCAGCGGCTTTTGATGTGCACTGGCCAGTTTGGCCCGTTTAATCGATCAGTATTTTAATTTCAGCTTGTCCAGTTGATCTTTGGTGATCGCAGGCACATCGCCACGCTTGGCCCAACGGTTCAAGTTCCAGGCACCATCACCCAGCCAAGCCTTGAAGATGGCCAAATTCGCAGCGCGCTCAGCATCGGTTTCACCCAAATACTTATTCATATTGCCCGGTTTTTTGTCGGCTGCGTTGGTGCCGTCGTCCAAACGACGCATCAGCGCTCCCGAATCAGGCCAGCCAATAATTTGCAGCAAATCTGCGTAAGTATCGGTTTTAGGACCCTGCTTGTCTTTCTTGAACTTTTCCTGATCAAGTGAAAAATCAGCCAGCGACGGCGACATGGGTCCATGACACTCAGAACACATCTTTTTGATCATGGGGGCAATATCGTTGCGATAGGTCACATCGGAGGCCATTGCAGGCACCGCAAAGACAGCACAAATCACAGCACTTATCAAATTCAACTTCATCGGTTTCTCCTCAGGTTATAAATCAAATCATCAGCTTATTTGGCTTCTGCTTTTTTGCCAAACAGCTCAGCAGGTCCCGGCCCGGCTGGCTCCTTGTGCGCAATTGCAAAATGGCACTCAATGCAGGTCAGCCCTTCAGCCTTGCCTTTGGCGTGGCGTGCTTTGGCTTTTTCTGATTGCAAGTCCACGCTCATCTTATCAGCACGATGACAACTGCGGCACTGGTGCGAGTCGCTCTCTTTCATCTCACGCCAAACCCGCTGCGCCATCTCGGCACGCTTGGCCTCAAATTTCTCGGGGGTGTCAATCGAAGGCGAAATGTAGGTGTAGTAAAGGTCTTTGGTCGCCTTGATCTTGGCCCACACCAACGGCCCAGGCTCATGCGGCACATGGCAATTGGTGCAAATGGCTCGCACACCCGTGCGGTTGGTGTCATGAATCGTGCCTTTGTATTCGGCAAAGTTATACGACATTTCATGGCAACTAACACAGAATTCTTCGGTGCTGGTGTGTGCCAAAACATAGGCACCCGAAATGCCCACCGAGACTGAAAACACAAACAGTCCCATCAGCAAGACGAGCACCAATTTCCAGCGTGCGCGCAAATTTTGAACAAGTGAAGTCATACGACTTTTCAGCAAGCCTGGGCTTAGCGCGACAAAATGTATTGAACCAGATTTTTAATAGCTGCCGGGTCTTTGGTCTTGACGATCTGGTGATCTTCTTCAACCCCGTCGATCTTGATCTTTGGGCCGGTGGTGATGTGCTTGGTCAACTTGGCTTCGGCATCTGCCTTGCCTTTGTATTTAGCAACCGTTTCCTTATAGGGTGGACCGTCTTTTTTCTTGTCAACTGAGTGGCACTTGGTGCAATTGCTCTTGGTGGCCAAAAGCTCGGCAGCAGCCACATCCACCGCTTGTGCTTGCGCCGACATGGCAGCGCCAAACAAACCAAAGGTAAAAATATACGGAGCCAATCCAGCTAACTTAATCTGACGCATAACAACTTTCCTTATTCAATAAAAAATTTGCGAAAACATAAAAACGTAATGGTGTCGCATCCTACTCTTGTAACTTTACAAAAATTGTTTGGTTTTTTGAATTAAATCAAATTTTGACGATTCGTGGCCAGCAAATAGGACTGTCAAAATTGAATTGACAAAGCGAACACAGATATATCAGTCATAACCAATATTTAAACTTATTGACCTTTATCAAAACTTTCATTAATAAAGGTTTACCCCTAGCATTTTTCGCTTGACGTTTTCTCTTGATACTTGTCAAATCCGCATCACTTTTTTCGAACTTGACCCAGCTTAAGGAAAACTTAAATGATCAAATCTACGCTCTCAATGCTCAGTGCATCAGTTCTTCTCGTCATGGCCAGCATGGCTCCGGCGCATGCCGCCGTTGATGTGGAAGCGGCCAAAGCGCTTGCCAAAACCAACGATTGCCTGAAATGCCATGCGGCTGACAAAGACAAAAAGGGCCCGTCCATGAAGAAAATCGCGGCGAAGTACAAGGGCAAAGCTGATGGTCAGGAAAAAGCCATCAAGAACATGACGGACGGTCAGATGGTCAAGCTGACAGATGGCACCGAAGAAAAGCACAAGATCATCGACACCAAAGATCCGAAAGAGCTGAAAAACATGGCCGATTGGTACTTGTCGCACTGACGTAGTGTGCCCACCGCTTTCAAGCAAACCACTGAAAAAGTGGTGGGCACCTGAAGTTACTGAAGTGCGAAGTCAACCCAATGGATATTTGGTTTAGGCGATGATTGTTTAAAAGGGAATCGGGATGCGACTCAAATATTTGTTGGCGTCTGTTGGCCTGATGCTGCTGGGGCAATTAGGATTGGCTAACGCCGAAGAATTGGTGGGCACAGCCCAGTGTGTGGAGTGCCATGATTCAGAAGACATGCGAGACATGAGCCGATCTGCGCATGGTTTTGCGGCAGATAAGCGCGCACCGGATTGCATTACATGTCACGGGCAAAGCAAGGCTCACTTGGTCAAAGCGCCTGGTGCGGAGCGTTACCCCACCCCCGACCGCATTTTTTCCAAAAAGTCAGCGCTGTCTGGCAGTGCGCTCAGCGAGGTCTGCCTCACATGCCACGTGAAAGATGCAAAACAAGTGCTTTGGTCTGGTAGCCAGCACCAAGGAGCCGATGTGGCATGCAGCGCTTGTCACCAAACCCACATCAATCGCGACAAGGTGTTGCGTAAGACTACCCAGACGGAGGTCTGCTACACCTGTCACAAAGAGCAACGTGCCCAACTCAACAAGCCTTCCCACCACCCGGTGCCAGAAGGCAAGATGACCTGTGCGGATTGTCACAATGTACATGGCTCGGCAGGTCCTAAATTGGTCAAACGCGACAGCATTAACGCCACCTGTTACACCTGCCATGCTGAAAAACGTGGTCCGTTTGTGCAACAGCACGACCCCGTAGCAGAAGACTGTTCCAGTTGCCACAATTCACATGGCACCATGGTGGCATCCCTGCTCAAGGTGCGGGCACCACTGTTATGCCAGCAATGTCACTCTACCTCCCACTTGGGTTCGACCATTGGCGTCGCTCCGGGCGGGGTGCCTAGTATCAACGCGGTTGGCATGTGGCAAGGTCGCAGTTGCACCAACTGCCACACCCAGGTGCATGGTTCCAATAACCCGTCGTCAACTGGCTTTACTCCCAAGTCTTTGATGCGCTGATGACAGGAGAACCAAAATGAACTCATTCACATTTCCTTCTTTTGCAGTGCGAACTTCTGTGGCCATTGCAGTAGGGTTGGCCTGCCTTGGCGCGCAGGCGCAGTCTGAGCCCGTCGAGGCATCAGTCAGTGTTGGCCTCGGACACGTCGATGGCTCTGGTTCCGATAAATCACTGTTTGGTCAATACAGCGGCCTGCGTCAAGTCACCACGCTAGGCATTCTCGGTATCGACTACAGTCTGCGTGACCCACAGGCCGGCAAATGGGTGGACTTTCTTGGTACCAATTTGCTTGGCGACACGCGAGAACTTGAATTTGTTTGGAAAAATCCAGGGACCTGGAAGTTTGCCGCAAACTACAACGAACTTACCCGTTACGAGCCGCTGATTGTTAACACGGGCCTGCTCGGTGTTGGCACAACCGCACCGGTTGTTAACAGTTTAGCTGTCGCAGGCTCGGGTACTGATTTGGACTTGAAAACCAGACGTACTGGCTTGGGGCTGGGCTTTACCCGAGATATTTCTTCTCAATTGCAGCTGTATGTGAATGTGAAAGTCGAGGAAAAGGACGGTTCACGTTTGTTCGGAGCCTTGGTTAATAACAGAGGCTGTGTCTCAAGTAATGCGGTGCCATGTCTCGGCGATTTTCCTGCCTTGCTGTTGCCTGAGCCCATCAAGTCGTATCACAGCCAGCTTGAAGCCCGTGCCAGTTATTCCCTCGACAAGTTCCGTGTTCACGCCACTTATTACGGGTCGGTTTTCAGTAATTCCAACAGCACCATGAGTCCGGTCTCTGGCACGTCTACAGGGATTGCTTCCAACTACCAGATTGCTCTGCCACCTGATAACCAGGCGCATCAGTTTGACCTGAGCGGCAGTTATGACATCAGCCAGGCCACCCGCACGACGTTCAAGTTGGCCTGGGCGACTGCGCTGCAGAATGCCGATTTTCCAAGTGGTTTGACGGGGCCTTTGCATGTTGTGCCCAATGGTTCCGTAGCAGTAAGCAGTCCGGGTGCTAGAGTGGACACAACGTTGGCCAAGTTGGGTTTTAGCTCGCGGTGGTCCCAGCAGCTGTCATTGTTGGGTGACCTTAGAATTGAAAATAAGGATGACCAGACCAATCTATTCAACTACAACCCCATTGGTACAAACCACAATTTGCCAAATCGAAAGCTGCAAGCCAAATTGCAGGCCAACTGGCAATTCAACAGTGCACACCGTGGCACTTTGGGGGCAGACTACGAATCAATTGACCGGGGTACTTACACGGCCAGCAGCGTCTTGGCCGGCATCAGTGCGTTACGTCAGAAAACACAGGAGACCGGTCTGCGTGCCGAGTTGCGCAGTCGGCTGAATGATGAACTTGGGGGCACGGTTTCCGTGTCAAGCAGCCAACGTGATGGTTCCAACTGGTTCGAGTCCAATGGCAACAACCTCGCTGGTGTGAATGCAGTTGCCAACCCTGCTGTCACTTTTGCACCAGGAAGTGGTGCAGTACTGATGCCCACCCTAGCAGACCGTCAGCGTAACAAGCTGCGCCTTTCTGCCGACTGGCAGCCCAATAAGGACTTCAACCTTCAATTGAGTGCTGAAGAAAATCTCGATAGTTACAACAGTCCGAGCGGATTGGGCATGCACGATGCACGTGTGCGCCAGTTGGGGCTGGACTGGTCGTACACCCTGTCTCGGGTGTGGGCCTTGAACGGTTATGTTTCGCAGGCCACCCAGACCATGAGTCAGTCGCTCTCTTTGGCTAATGCGCCGGTCTTGGAAAACACTAATTTGAGTGTCTCATTCGGTGTCACGGGCAAACCCAGCAGCAAGGTGCAGCTGGGTGCCAACCTGAGTTACCTGGACGACAAAACTCTTTATTCCCAAAGCGCGGCCACTGGGCTGCCAGATACCAGTTACCGTGAAACAGCCCTCAAATTGTTTGCCACTTATCAAGTTGACAAGCGTGCAACTGTCCGGCTCGATCTGGTACACCAAAACATCAGCTCTGATGACTGGACTTGGCGTGCCTTCACCTATTCGGACGGGACCACCGTTCGGGCTGAGCCGAACCAAAGTGTCAACCTGATCGGTGTCACCTATGTTTACCAGTGGCAGTAATCACCCGGCGGATTGGCCGCGTTTCTTGCTTGAATTTGAATTGCCACAAGCTTTGATGCCGAAATTTCATTGAGAATTGTCAACGCTTCGTAAAGAGAATGTACAGTGTGTCTGTGCGATGGTCGGTTAGTTGCGTGGTTGGATGGGCAGAGTTAGTTTTTAAACCGGTTTTTTAACCTTAACGCCTTAGGAGTTGAAAGTGAATATGAATCAAGCATTAGGAGTCAGTCGGCCATCGCCACACTGGCACAAGTTTGCTGCTGCGGGCTTGCTCGCGGCGGCTATCGCGGGCTGCGGAGGCGGGGGCACCGGGGCAAACACTGCGGTAAAGACCTCTGCGATGACGTCCGAGCAGTGGGCTGCGGCCAAGTTGACGGCAGATGTCGCGAGTGTGACGATGACCGGTGCACCAGTTGTGTCGTTCAAGGTGAAAGATAGTTCAGGCAATCCGGTGGTGGGGCTCACCACCGCCAACCTACGTTTCACGATTGCGAAACTGCTCCCCAGCCAAAACAGCAGCCCGAGTCAATGGGTCAATTACATTGTGGCAAGTGCTGATACGGGTGTGCCCGCGCGACCCACCACAGAAAACGTGGCGACCAACCTTGTAGACAACGGTGACGGTAGCTACTCATACAAATTTTCACGTGATATCACTGGACCTTTCCAGCAAAAAATCACAGATTGGTTCGGCAGTGCCGCCACTAAAGTCAGTGGTACCGTCACCTATGTTAAGGCGGATGTCTTGGGTGCCGACGGAGCCTTGCTGAATTACGACTCGGCGCTTCCCCATCGGGTGGCTATTCAGCTTTCGGGCTCGCTGGTCACCGGTGGCCTTGCGCTGGCCGATCCGGTTAACGCGGTTTACGACTTTGTGCCTAACACTGGTCCTATCGCCAAGGCAGACCTGAAGCGCGATCTGGTCAACATCGACAGCTGCAATGCCTGCCATGAAAAACTCGCGTTCCATGGTGGTGGGCGGGACGACACCAAATTCTGCGTAACTTGCCACACCGACCAGCGCCGCATTGGTTACACCAACGTAGCATCCACGGCGGGCAAGTTTCCGGCTTTGAAGGAAACGGCTACCGTCAACGCTACAACAGGCATCACCAGCTACAAATATACGCGTGAAGACGGCGTTCCCAGCAGCTATGTTTATGACGGTGAGGCGGTTGGGAACTTTGTGACGATGATTCACAAAATTCACCAAGGAACTTCATTGGTGAAAGACGGTTACAACTATGCCGACGTGGCTTTTAACAACAAAGGCTTTTCCAAGCTGAATGGTGGCCAAAAGATGTGCACCACCTGCCACAGCAGTGACACAGCCAAAGTAACCAATGTTGATAACTGGAACACCAAACCCAGCCGCCAGGCTTGCGGTGCTTGCCATGATGGCATTGACTATGCGACCGGTATGGGCTCAAGATTGTCGGACAAAGCTGCAGCGACCGCAGTCGGGGCCGTTGTTGCCACATCCAACCATGGTGCCGTCAATGCGGCTGGCTTGATGGGCTTTGCTAATGATTCCGGCTGTGCCACTTGCCATACTCCTGCGGCTATCAAGGTATCGCACCAGACCGAAAACATCACCAAAAACAACCCAACCGTGGCTGCTGGCTTGGTGACATTCACTTACGAAATCAAGTCGGCTAAGGTTGATGCGACCACTAACGTTGTGACGATTGAGTTTGGCATGAAACAGCAAATTTCACCCTCCACGACTGCTACAGCAGTGACGTTGCCATTGACTGGTTTTACTGGTGGTCCGAGTTTCTTGTTTGCCTACGCCTTACCGCAAGACGGTATCGCCGTTCCGGTGGACTTCAACAACTCAGGCGTGAAGCAGGCGCAAGCGCTGAGTGTTTCGTTGGCTAACCTGTTGGCTAATACCGGTGGTTCCGTGGCGGCATCGACCAACACGGGTTACTACATCGCTACCATCACAGGCAACAAGTTCCCGGTTGGCTCTAAGATGCGCACGGTTGCTTTGCAAGGCTATTACACCCAGAATGCAGGCACCAACAATATTGCAGCAGATACCGCTCGCCATGCCGTCTCTGTGGTCGCGACTGCGACTGGAGACACCGTTCGTCGCACCGTGGTGGACGATGAGAAGTGCTCCAACTGCCACGAATGGTTTGAAGGCCATGGCGGCAACCGTGTGAAAGAAACCCAGGTTTGCGTGATGTGCCATACGCCTGGTTTGGCTACCAGTGGGCGTGGCGTGGCGGACAGTTGGATGAATAATAAAGTATTCGATGCAGCTTCGACCAAAGTGTTGGCTGCTTGGCAGGTTGATCCAAAGGCTGCCAATGCTGCGCTAAAACTCCCAGTGACTACCAACAATTTCAAGGACATGATCCATGGTATTCACGCGGGGCGTGAGCGTGTGACACCGTTTATGGATGCACGGGACAGCACTTCCCGTGGTTCGATCACTTTGCTTGATCTCCGTCGGATGGACTTCCCTGGTGTTCTGAGCAAATGTTCGGCTTGCCACACGTCTACCACCAGTGCGACCACGACCTACAACACGGTGCCGTCCAATGTACTGCTGTCAACCTATGAATCAGTCAATGCTGCTTATGCGACCGCAATGGGCACCTCATCAGCCACCACAGCAATGGCATCGGCATCTTTGCTGAGCACAACGCCCTTTGACACCGACACGGTGACCACGCCATATGCTGCTGCTTGCGTAAGCTGCCACGACAACAAGGTAACCAAGGCTCACGTCGAACAAACGGGTGGCATGGTGAATGTGTCTCGTACGCTTGCCAAGTCGACAGTGGAATCATGCGCCACCTGTCACGGCCCAGGCCGTACTTACGATGCCGCTGTGGTTCACAAGTAAACATCGCTTGCAGGTCAAGACTGGAGCACTTCTCTTGTTCTGAATGCAGATAACCCTGTTAACCCGAAGTCGACAACGGCTTCGGGTTTTTTCTTGATCAAAGGTTTTGTTTATGTTTCGTCGATATGTTGTGAAGATACTGGCTGCGGCTGGTGTGTCTTTTGGCCTGAACTGTGTTGCTGCGTCGACCCCGGTTTCGGCCTCTGCTCACCTTGCCGCATCCGCACCTGTTGCAAACTCGGTCAAAGTCAAACGCAAATTGGTTGATATCAACAATGCGCCGGTGAAAGTGCTGATCACGTTGCCTGGTATTGATCAGGCCCTTGCAAAAAAAATAATCGCAGGCAGGCCATATGGCAGCAAGGCGTGGCTGGCAAGCGAAGGCGTGATTGACCCTGCTGTCTATTGGGGGCTCCAGCAGTTAATAGAAGCTCGTCAACCTTATAGCGACGGTGCTAAAAATGCCGCGCTGTACAAAGATCGTAAATCGGCTGTTGCGCCCCACTGAACTCGCGTCTTTTGTTTTTGGCCTCGTTGTTGATGCTGTCTTGGAGATTGCGTAGTTTGCTACCGACGGCCATGCTGTTCTATAAACGGCGGTGACTGGCGGTAATTTTGGCTACACACGGCAACGCCACTGACGTCTTGGAGACAACGACTGTAGATATAAGCTGGGTGGGCTGCCGGCGGCGCGGCAGCAATACTGCGTTCTAACAACAATTTTTGCGGCCTGTGTCCGCAGACGCAGCGGCATGAGCACTTCGTCGAAAACGAGTTTAAATTTGTCACTGTGCAAATGGATAGTTAAGTCAAATGACGGTTATGGCCTCTCAACCAGGAGAAGAAATGTCAAAAGCAATCCAGTTCAAACTCAATGCACTTCAAGTGGCAGCCTGCGGTGTGCTTTGCACTTTTTTGACCTGTGGTTCCAATGTCGGTGCGGCACCGGTAAGCTACCCACTGACTCTGGCCACGGGTTGGACCCTGCTTGGAAATAGCCTGACAACACCGATCGACGTTCAACAAACATTTGGTGCCCAGCCGAGCGTAACTTCAGTGTGGACTTGGAATTCCAGCAAAGGTTCTTGGTCGTTTTATGCACCATCGCTAGCAAACGCAGGTGAACTGGGGACTTACGCATCAGGCAAAGGCTATGGCGTGTTGACCACCATCCAGCCTGGTGAAGGCTACTGGGTTAACAACAGTTCGGCATTGCCATTGGAATTGGGCAGTCAAGCAGGCACCGGCTTTTCCCTGACTTCCACCAATTTGGTAGCCGGATGGAATCTGTCCGCTACCGCAGACAGTCTGTCAGTATCTGACCTAGCGATCCAGTTAAGCAATGTCACCACCCTCTGGGCTTGGGACAGCGCGAAAACCAACTGGTTGTTTCATGCGCCCAGCCTGGCCTCCAGTGGTGACCTTGCCAGCTACATCTCCAGCCGCAATTACCTTGACTTTGCCGCCACGCCAATTGCAGCAGGCCAAGGCATCTGGATCAATCGTCCCAGCACGGCCAGCAACGCCTTGTACTTGGCAGGCGACACGCTGAGTTACCACGACGGTTATTCAACCCTCACAAGCTATACCTTGGCGCAGTTTCAAAGCCAGCCCGGTATCAGCGTTCAATGGCCGATGCGTGACACAGCGGCCGTCACGTTTACGCTGGCTGATGCGGGCAGTTTTGCGGTCACGCAGGGGCAAACCTTGAGCGCTGCGGTGTCCATCAGAGACACCGCAGCAAACAGTCAGGGTATCATTAAGTTTGACATCGACAGAATCGCCATTACCAAAAATGGCGCCGACATCACGCTCACCGTGCCGAATACCGCAGTAGCTTGGGTATACGGCTTGTTGGCCGACGGAACCGGTATGGCATTGAAAAACTTCAGCAGTACTGTGGCAGGTGCCACCACCACCATCAGTACCGTGCCCAATGCGGTTAGCAGCATTTTTATGGGCAGTGCCATCAACAGTGCGGTCAATAGCATCGGCGCTGTCAACAATATGAGTGGCACCTACGAAGTGATCGTGGTGGTCAAGGGCTTACCGCTGAGTCAAGCCAACGGAGCAGCTTTTAACAGCTTCACCGTGGATATGCCCACATCTCTGATCAATATAGCCAGCGTTCGGTCCACCACTGGCTTTGGCATCAAAGGCTTCATCACCTTGACACCGTGAAAATGCTCTATGCTGAATCACCGCTGCTTCAGGGTCGACTTCTTGTGTCTTCTTTTTCCTTGCAGCTCAAGTCACCAAATTCACAGAAGTCTCAAACTGATTCCGACCGAATCAATAGTAAAACTTTTTCATCCGTGACAATATTTTCCAAATCTGCGTGCCCTAAACTCAATGGTCGTTCCGGCTTGCGGGTGCGCTTTATACCTTGGGGGTTTTTATGAAGTTCAAACTTGGTTTTCTCTCCATGGCAGCAGCACTGCTGCTGACCGCCTGTGGTGGGTCTAATTCACCTAATATTCCTAATTTGCCTGCATCGCCGGTGGTTTACACCATCATTGATGGGTATGTGGAAGGCGCTTCGGCCTACTGCATGGTGAATCCTAACGTGAGCTATAGCCAGGCACCCAACTTCAAAGCCGAGTTAGCCAGTAACGTCAATGGCAAGTTTAAGTTTTCACAGGCTTGCAGTTCCGAAATCGTGGCTTTAGGTGGGCACAGTTATGCTTTGGATGGGTTCACCAAAATTGTTTTTAAAGGTGTGCTGAAGGCCCCCGCAGTTGCCACGGTCCTCACTCCGATCACAACGCTGATGACAGGAATCAATGCATTGACAAGTTCGCAAATCCAGACGATTTTTGGACTGAATGGCAATGTTGATGTTCTGAAAACCGATCCATTGGAAATGCTCAACGGAAGCGTTAAAAACGGCCCGCTATTACAGAAAACGCTTCTTGTTCAACAACTGGTTTTTGACACGACAGCGATTTTGGCAAAGCTTGGAAATGTTGACACTTCCGCGGATGCAAGTGGTCAGGATGTGGCTACCTTTCAGGAAATTTACCAGACCACAGCAGCATCTTTCACAAAGGCGCTTTCGGCCTCCCCCACAACTGTGTTAATTGAAGGCAATACGGTCAAACAGGCGCTGGTAAAGTCAATGGTTGAAGATGCTGCAGCTGCTGTGAGTTTGGTGCAGTCCAATGTCGAGACAGTAGTACGGCAGGTGAGTGCGAAAAACATCGCGCAGGTGAGCTCTGCTGCTTTGGCGGAACAGGCTGCGACATACCTGAGAACCGATCCGGCAACAGCGTTTGCCAGCTTCGTAACGTTAACCAACGGCTTGCAAAAAAGCACCAGCATTGCCGACACTTTGGCGGCCAATGTCCGCAACGGTGCGCTGAGCGCCGGCAGTACATTGCCCCAAATCGACACTGTGGCTAACCAAATCAGGGTCAACGTGACCACCACGACCACGACCACGACGATTTCGAGTACGACCACCACGACAGTGCCGCTTTTGCAGGGTCATCTGTACCTTGCAGGTGATTCTGTTGACTACGCAGATGGTGCGCTCACTCAAACCTACTCATTGGCAGCTTTCGGCACGGGTCAAGGTGTTAGTGTCAACTGGCCAGTGTCAGACGCAGCCACTCTCAAGCTGAAGTTGAGTCAGAGCAGTAACTTTTCGGTGCCTAGCGGCTATGTGACAGCGGCATTGAAGATCACCGACGCGACGTCTCCTCCATCGGGCGCATCTGTGAAGGCTTATATCAATCAGGTCAAAATCATTAAAGAGGCCGGCGGTATCAAGTTTGCCGTGGCGTCTGATGCAAACGCTTGGGTTTACACCAAGTCTGCCAATGGGGATGAGTTGGCTAAAGGCTTTGCAGATCAGGTTGCCGGGTTGTCGTCACTGGTTATGAGCCCGACGACCAGTGCAAGTATTCCGGTGGGGGCTTTGATTCGGGACACGATTAATCGCCTGGGGCAGGTGAGCGACCGGCCAGTGACCAAGTATCGTGTCACGTTGGTACTTAACGGTGTCGACGTTAGGCAAGATAATGGCGCTGCGTTAACCTCTTACACGGTGGATGTCCCAGTGTCTGGCGGTGGTATCAGAACGGTGTCCGGCCCAGGTGTAGAGGGCTTCCTTACAGTGGTCAACACAAACTCGGCACCAGTGACGACCACCAGCACCACTTTAACCACAGTAGTTACCACCACGACCACAACGATGTCGCCTAACAACTACCTGTATGTGGCAGACAACACGGTTTCTTACAACACGGGCAGCGGCGCCACTCCGGTGGCTTACACCATGAGCCAGTTTGAGGCAGCGCCAGGGCTGGCTGTACCTTGGCCCATGCTGAACACGGCGGCCATCAGTTTCAAATTGGCGAACGGTGGAGCGTTTGATGTGGGGTCAGGCAAGACGATGCAGGCCGCTTTTGAGTTGGCCGATGCTGACCCGGCAGGGAAGGCCTTGGTCAAAGCTTATATCGACAAAGTGCAAGTCACCCAATCTGGCTCCAACGTCATCGTAGCCGTGCCGAGTTCTGCATTTGCCAAAGTTTATGCCCGTAGCCCATCGGGTGAGGAACTGCTGGCAAGTTTTGGTGATGTTGTGGTGGGGACCAATGCCAGCTTGAACTTAGGCAGTAGCAGCCAAATTGAACTTGGTAACGTGGTGAATAACGCGCTTGCTCGGACGGGCAGCGTGGCAGGTTTGGTGGGTAAAACTTACCGCATGACCTTGGTGCTCAATGGTTTGTCGGTACGATCTGCCAGTGGTGCGACCTTGTCTGCCAACACTGTGGTTGTGCCTGGTGCCTTAGCGGGTGGTGGAACGGCGGTTTCTGTCACTGGCTCGGGTCTGACAGGCTACATCACACTGGGTGATCCAGTGGTCGCGCCGACCACGACGAGCAGCAGTACGACAACGACCACATCAACTGCGTCAACCACCACAACGACCTTGCCATCCCCATATAACTATGTTTATTTGGACAGTGATGCGCTGAGTTACGGCGTAAGCACAGGCGCTTCCCCTGTGCCTTACAGCATGAGTCAGTTCCAAAGCTCGCCAGGCATAGCCGTCATGTGGCCTATGGATAACACCTCTGCTGTTAGTTTTACTTTGCGCGATGCAGGAACATTCAATCTGGGTAGCGGTGTGGCATCACGTGCGGCGTTTGAAATCAAGGACGTGACTGGCAACGGTGCGCAGGTTACAGCTTATATCGACAATGTGCGTATGACCCAAAATGGTAGCAGTGTCACGGTGGCTGTGCCAAGCTCGGCCTTTGCCAAGGTGTACGCCAAAGATGGCAGTGGGACCGAGGTGCTAAGTTCGTTTGGTGACGCTGTGGCCGGCACCAGTGCCACTCTAAGCACAGCAGCAGGCACCAGCAGTTCTCTGGTCATCGGCAATGTTGTTAATAATGCACTGGCTCGTATGGGCTCGGTCAGCGGCTTGACTGGAAAAACTTACAGCATACGTTTGGTAGTTGAAAATCTGCCTTTGCGCCTAGCTAACGGAACTGTACTGGGCACTGACACCATCACCTTGGGCGCGGTGTCGATTACCGGACCAAGTTTGACTGGTTTTATCCACTTGACACCTTAAATTTGTCAATATGAAGACAACCCCTGTCCATCTCACATCAATCGTTGGCTGGGGGCTGCTGAAAAAAACGGCCTTTGGGCTTTTTTTTTTTCCTTGCTGCCTCGCGTTTGGCTGCAGCACCGCTTGATGTTTTGCTGACCGCCTTGCCGGAACAGATGGCCTCCAAAGGTTATCTGGAGCTGGGCTCGGATCACATGAATGCGCAGCTTGATTTTTTCAAACTTCGGGACAGCCATGCCCTGGCATCTGGGACGCAGGCAGGGGATTACCACGGGGCACATTTGGCAGGTGGCTGGAGTGTGCGTGACAATCTTTGGCTATCTGGCAGTTTGTGGCAGCGCCGCATCAATGGTTTGTCTGAAAACTTTGATTTCAACAGCTGGCAATTGGCCGGGCAATACCGGTTTTTGGAGATGGACGGTCAACAGCCAGCATTGGCCCTCAGGCTCAGTGCTTGGGGTAATCAGTCCAGCGAGGTCGGTGCGCACAATATTTGTGCAGCGCCGGTGGTGGGTCGGCCCGATGTTTGTCAACCGAATGCGTTTTTAGATTCGGTAAAAATTTCAAATCCAGCTGACAAAGCACTGCAGGCAGACTTGGTGGCATCTTGGGCTGTCTCACCAGCGGTTGATATCAGTTTGTTTTTGGGTATGGGGCGAACGGAGTTGACTTTTGGGGATGTGTCTGGGTCGATGACACGCGACGACAAAATGAATTACAACCTAAGTTTTGTCGGGGGTAACATTATCGGTACGACCGCTGATGGTGGCTCACAGTTTCTTGACAAGGCCAGCAAGTACGGTATTGATTTGGCCAAAGAGTTGGCTTGGCGCGGCAATTTTGTTCAGTTGGGGTTTAACGCTGCTTGGCGAACTGGCCTTTGGACTTGGCGTGGCGGGTACTTGTACTATGCGATTGAGCGCGAGGCCATTGATGACGTGCTGGCTTCGCGTGGCTGGTCAAGTGTCAAACAAAGCAAAACGTTGATGATGGAAGCTAACTACCGCATAAATCCACGGGTTAGTGTTTATGCGCGGGGTCAATTAAGCACGTCGTTGATTTTTAATGACATGCCGGTGCTGTACAACAGCTACTCGGCCGACTTGTTTGGCGGAAGGTATTCGATTTACACAGTGGGTTTGCGCGCTGACTATTAGCAGAGTCGTTGGCGAAACTTGTTGTGTGATGTTTGCGCTCAGCCCTTCTTTCACGTTAAGTCTCCCACCTTCAGCGACCCATTGGCTTGGCGCAATTTCAGCCCGCCTAACAGCACGTCATAGCGTGCTTTGGCCAGCTTGGCCTTGGTGTCAAACAGTTGGCTTTGTGAATTGAGCACGTCGATATTGATGCGCACACCGACCTGGTAGCCCAGCTTGTTGGCGTCCAGGGCGCTCTGGCTGGAGGCTTCGGCAGCTTCCAGTGCCTTGACCTGACCCACCCCAGACTGCACGCTAAAAAACGCCGTACGCGTGGCCTGTGCCACGTTTCGCTTGGCACTCTCCAGGTCCGTGTTTCACGCCAAGTAATCAGCCTCGGCCGAGGAGCAGTTCCCTGCTCCTCAATCCATCATCAAACAATCCGGACTCGGCAACGTTTTCGGATTGTTTTTTTTAACTACATCTGATGATCCTGCAACTACTTTCACGAACTCTCATTGCTTCTGTCTTGATATCAAGCGTTGCCTGTGTTTTTGCTTTTGAACCCAATCAAAGTTGCCTTGTCAAAATTGCCAGGCATTAGCGCCACGGATGCAGACAATATCATTGCCAACCGACCCTATGGCAGCAAGGCTTGGCTGGTAAGCAACAAGGTTCTTAATCCGATCGTTTTTGGCACGACTTTGTTAGCTTGGAGGGTATTCGGTTCTCCACATTGAGTGAAGGATGTACCATAGCGTCCATTGCAGTGCAAAAAACTTGTGCTGCGCCAGAGGACAAGTTTGCCTATTCATGCTTTTGGCCTGATTAGGCAATTTCATTTCGGCGTGCTTAGAGCCGCTATCAAGGTTGATTTATGAGTTTTACAAAACCAGATGCCATCCAACGTGAGGCATCCATGGTGGTTCATGGTTCAGGCGTCTGTGCACCCGTAGCAGTTCCTGAATATCTGGAAAAAACCTATTGGTGGGCCTACACCCACCCCAACGCCGTTCGAGTGTTTGAGCGTCAATGGTTGGTCAACCTGATTTTGTGGGGTAATTTTTCGCGCCTGCGCGACCTGGCATTGGAAGAAATGGGGCCAGTGATTACCGGCCAGGCCTTGCAGGTGGCCTGTGTGTACGGTGACTTTACCCAACACATGGTGCGCCGTTTGGGGCCACAGGGTCATCTCAACGTGATTGATGTGGCACCCGTGCAAATTAAAAATCTGCACGACAAGCTAGGCAAGCAACGCCAAGTGAGCATCTTGCAACAAGATTCATCAGCGCTGCAGTTTGCCAACGACAGTCACGACAGTGTGATTGTGTTTTTTCTGTTGCACGAAATGCCGGTTGATGTCCGTCGGAAAACGATTGCAGAGGCTTTGCGCGTAACCAAGCCGGGTGGCAAAGTGGTGTTTGTGGACTACCACAAGCCCAAGCTCAGCAGCCCTTTTCGCTACATCATGGTGCCGATTCTGAAAACCCTTGAGCCCTTTGCCATGGATCTTTGGAACGGACAAATTGCCGATTGGCTACCCGCTGATTGCAAAACTCTGCAAATTGAAAAACAAACTTACTTTGGTGGCCTTTACCAAAAAGTAGTCATCATCCGTTAAGCCAGCGCTAAGCAAGCGCCTAGGATAATCCACCCTTTGATTTTTTAAGCTGTCCTTGAAAACCACCGCATCACTGTCATTTGTCAAACTTGGCTGCAGCAAGGGCGGACGGCAATTGTTTAAAGATATTGACTGCACGCTTGAGTCCGGGCGCTGGCTATACGTTGCCGGTGCTAATGGCGTTGGCAAAACCAGCCTGCTGCGTATGGTGTGTGGTTTGGCTCCGATCGACTCGGGCGAGATTTTGTGGAACGGCAGCGCGATCCACACCCAGCGCGAGGCTTTTCACCAAGATCTTTGTTACTTGGGTCATCTGAACGCCTTGCAAGAATCGATGACGGTGGATGAAAACCTGGCTTTTCGGGCCGCTTTGGGCGGCTTGGCGCCCGATGCCAAACAAACACAAGAAGTGCTGACTCGCTTTGGTCTGCGCGGGCGCGGTCGGCAACTGGTGCGCCATTTGTCACAAGGGCAAAAAAGGCGCGTGGCTTTGTCACGCCTGGCATTGAGCCCGGCCAAGCTGTGGGTGCTCGATGAGCCTTATGTTGCCATGGACGAGGCTGGCATCAAGTTACTGGCTGACCTGATTGCCGACCATCTCAGTGATGGGGGCATGAGCGTGCTCACCAGCCATCAGCGCGTGCCCATCGGCACTGTGCCCGCACAAATGCTCGAGTTGCAAGCCCAATGAAAAGCGCCGTCAACAGCATTCCTTTGATGCCGGTTTTATTCGCCGTGCTGAAACGCGAAATTGCCCTGGGCATGCGTCAAAAAGGTGAAGTGCTAACACCGCTGGTGTTTTTTGTCGTCATCGCCAGCCTTTTCCCGCTCGGTGTTGGCCCTGAGTCGGCTTTGCTGCTACGCATGGCGCCTGGCGTGTTGTGGGTGAGCGCCTTGCTGGCTGCCATGCTGTCGCTGCAACGTATGTTTGCAACCGATTACGCCGATGGGTCGCTTGAACAAATGGTGCTCTCGCCAACACCGCTGGGTTTGCTCGTGCTAGCCAAGGCGATCGCGCATTTTTTGCTGTCGGGCTTACCTTTGGTTCTGATGGCGCCGGTGCTTGGACTGCAATTTGGCTTGGATTCACGCGCGTTAGGCATCTTGATGCTATCGCTGCTGTTGGGCACACCCACCTTGAGTTTGATCGGCAGCATTGGCGCTGCCCTGACCTTGGGCGTACGCGGCGCGGGGGTTTTGCTCTCACTGTTAATCTTGCCGCTGTATATTCCAGTGCTTATTTTTGGCGCTGGTGCCGTTGAGGCCGATGCTGCTGGCTTGGGCATTGGTGGACATTTGTCTCTGCTATCAGCTTTGCTGGTTTTATCTGTCTTCTTTTCACCGCTGGCGACCGCTGCCGCTTTAAGGATTTCTCTGGAATGAAAACGCGTGTGATTCATTGGTTCAAATTTGCGTCCCCGCAAAATTTCTACTATTTGGCCGGAAAAATGTGGCCTTGGTTTGCGGCTTTGGCTGCAGTGTTAACCGTCATTGGTTTATGGATTTCCTTTTTTGTTGCGCCGATTGATGCCCAGCAAGGGCAGGGCTACCGGATCATTTTTGTGCATGTGCCAGCCTCGCAAATGTCGATGTTTATCTATTTGGTAATGGCGGGGTGGGCTGGTTTTGGTTTGGCTTTCAACACGCGGCTTTCCGGCATGATGGCCTCTGCCCTGGCGCCAACGGGTGCGCTTTTTGCCTTTTTGTCGCTGGTAACCGGTGCGCTATGGGGCAAACCCATGTGGGGCGCCTGGTGGGTGTGGGACGCTCGCCTGACATCTGAGCTGATTTTGTTGTTTCTTTATCTCGGTTTCTTGGCATTGCAAGCGTCGATTGACGACCCGCGCCGCGCCGACAAAGCCTGCGCCATTCTGGCCTTGGTTGGCGCGGTCAACGTGCCCATCATTTATTTTTCAGTGAAGTGGTGGAACACCTTGCATCAGGGCGCATCGGTCTCGATGAAAGGTGCATCTATGGCCACACCCATGCTGGCTGGCATGTTGGTGATGGTGTTTGCTTTTTGGATGTACACCATCGCGATTGGACTGGTGCGGGTGCGCAACATTATTCTTGACCGGGAACGGCATACCGAGTGGGTGAAACATGCAGTGGCTTAGTGTTGCAGATTTTTTCAACATGGGCGGCTACGCCTTTTATGTCTGGGGCAGCTTTGGCATCACGGCGCTAGTGACAGTGGCTGAAATATGGCAGGTAAGGGCTCAGCGACGCGAAATATTACGAAACCTTTTAAACGAAACCGAGTCACACGACGATTCATTTCACAAAACACCATGAAACCACGCCATAAACGCACCGGCATGATTGTTGGTGGCCTTGTCGCCATCGCCATTGCAGCCTATTTTGTTCTTAACGCATTTCAGAGTAATCTGGTTTTTTTCTTCACTCCCACGCAGGTGGACGCTGGTGAAGCGCCGAAAAATCGCACATTTCGCATTGGTGGCATGGTTAAAACCGGCTCTGTGCAACGCGATAACCTCACCGTATCATTTATCGTGACAGACACCGCCAAAGAGGTTCCCGTGACCTACACCGGCATCTTGCCAGACCTGTTCCGCGAGGGCAAAGGTGTTGTGACGCAAGGTCAGCTCAATGGCAACGGTAAATTTACGGCTTCTGAAGTTTTGGCCAAGCACGATGAAAACTACATGCCGCCTGAAGCGCAACACGCGCTAGACAAGGCTCAAGTCGAAAAAGTAACCAAAACTCTGAAATGAGTTTTCTTTGCCAGCGCTTTTGCAGGCGCTTTGGCTGCATCGCATTCACTGATCGGAAATCCACATGATTCCAGAAATTGGCCACTTTTCTCTTATTCTTGCCCTGGTCGTGGCACTTGCCATGGGTACCTTGAGCCTTGCCGGGGGACAACTCGGTCGAGCCGACTGGATGGCGCTGGCACGCCCTGGCGCTCAAGCTTTGTGGTTGCTGACAGGGTTTTCGTTTCTGTGTTTGAGCTACGCGTTTTATACCAACGACTTCTCGGTGCTTTACGTTGCCCAGCACTCCAACACCAAACTGCCCGATATCTATCGAATTGCTGCCGTTTGGGGTGGCCACGAAGGCTCTCTCTTGCTCTGGTTGCTGATGTTGTGCACCTGGATGATGGCGGTATCGCTTTTTTCGCGTCAGTTACCCGATGTGATGGTCTCACGCGTGCTGGGGGTGCTGGGTTTGGTGTCAGTCGGGTTTTTGTTGTTCATGCTGATCACCTCCAATCCGTTTCTGCGCTTGAGCGAAATCCCGGCTGATGGGCGCGACCTCAACCCCCTGCTGCAAGACCCGGGACTGGTGTTTCACCCCCCGATGCTCTACATGGGCTATGTGGGCATGGCGATTCCGTTTGCCTTTTCGATTGCTGCTCTGCTCAATGGCCGTCTCGATGCCGCATGGGCACGCTGGACGCGTCCCTGGGCCACTGCTGCCTGGATTTGTTTGACCATCGGTATCGCCATGGGCTCGTGGTGGGCTTATTACGAATTAGGCTGGGGTGGCTGGTGGTTTTGGGACCCCGTTGAAAACGCCTCGTTCCTGCCTTGGCTGGTGGGCACGGCGCTGATGCATTCTTTGGCTGTTACTGAAAAACGCGGCCTTTTCAGAAGTTGGACCATCATGCTCTCGTTGATTGGGTTTTCACTGAGTTTGCTCGGAACGTTTCTGGTGCGCTCGGGCGTGCTGACCTCAGTGCATGCTTTTGCCACAGACCCCAAGCGTGGGGTTTTCATTTTGCTGTTTCTGGCCGTGGTTGTTGGCAGCTCGCTGGTGCTTTTTGCTGCACGTTCAGGCAAGGTGCGCTCGAGTGGCACCTTTGGCTGGATGTCGCGCGAAACTTTTTTGCTGATGAACAATGTGCTGCTCACCACGGCTGCAGCTGCAGTGCTATTGGGCACCTTGTATCCTTTGATCATTGACGCATTGAACCTGGGCAAACTTTCGGTCGGACCGCCTTATTTCAACAGTGTTTTTGCGCCCATCATGATGCCGGTGCTGTTGCTCATGGTGGTGGGCTCAAATGCCCGCTGGAAAAACGACAGCTTGTCTGAAATTGCTCAAAAGCTGCGCCCCTTGGCAATAGTGTCCGTCGTTTTAGGCTGTACCGCACCTTTGCTGGCTGGTGCTTGGTCGGCGCTGGTATCAGTCGGCTTGTCACTGGCGTTCTGGATTATTTTGGGATCTTTCCTTCAAATTTTCCGTCAGGTAAAAGATACCCTGAACTGGCGCTCTACCCCCATGTCGTTTTGGGGTATGCATGTGGCACATATCGGCATCGCGGTTTGCGTGATCGGAATTACCATGGTTAAAGGTTATGAAACCGAAAAAGACGTGCGTATGTCGCTTGGTGACACGGTCTCGGTGGGTGGCTACACCTTCAAGCTCACGGGTATCAGTCAGGCACCAGGGCCTAACTACACTGCCGATGTCGGCACGGTTGAACTTCTTCAAGGCGAAAAATTACTCAAAACCCTGCATCCCGAAAAGCGCACCTATTTCTCGTCCACCATGCCCATGACCGAAGCCGCTATTGACAGTGGCATCACGGGTGATGTGTATGTGGCTTTGGGCGAAAAGCTCGAAGATGGTGCACAAGCGGCCTGGGCTATGCGGGTTTACCACAAACCATTTGTCACCTGGATCTGGTTGGGGTGTTTCATGATGGCGCTGGGCGGCATGATTGCTGTGCTTGACAAACGCTACCGCAGAAAATTAGCAAGCAAATTGTCAAAAGATGATTTAAAAGGTCTTGCCATATGAAGAAAACACTCATTCCATTGGCCGTATTTGCCGTCTTGCTGATTTTTTTGGCGATTGGCCTGACACGCGACCCCCGTGAAATTCCTTCGCCTCTGATTGGCAAACCAGCGCCTGTATTTTCAGCACCGGTGCTTGACGCACCAGGCCAAATGCTTAGCAACAAAGATATGCTGGGCAAGGTCTGGCTGCTCAACACATGGGCTTCCTGGTGCGTAGCCTGCCGTGACGAACATCCAATTTTGGTTGAATTTGCGAAAAGCAAAACGCTTCCCATCATTGGTCTTGACTACAAAGACAAAGACCTAGATGGACAAAAATGGTTGGCACGTTTTGGTAACCCGTACGAAGTGGCGATTGCCGACAAAGACGGGCGCATTGGCATCGATTTTGGTGTTTATGGCGTGCCCGAGAGCTTCTTAATCGACAAGGCGGGCATCATTCGCTACAAGCAGATTGGTCCAATTACGCCACAAGCCTTGAGCGAGAAAATTTTGCCTTTGATCCGGGAGTTGCAAAAATGAAACTATTCATCGCACTGCTGCTTTCATTGCAATGTGCCTTCACAGCGCATGCCGGTGAAGCAGTAGCATTGGCCGAAGACCCAGTAGTCGAGCAGCGTCTGGTTGTGATTGCCGAAGAACTGCGCTGTCTGGTTTGTCAAAATGAGTCGCTTGCCGGTTCACGCGCCGAATTAGCGATGGATCTGCGCCGTGAAGTGCGCAACCTTATCAAGGCCGGCAAATCAGATGCTGAAATCAAAGAATTTTTAGTCAGTCGCTATGGCGACTTTGTTCTTTATAAGCCCCCAGTCAAACCAGTCACCTGGTTACTCTGGTTTGGTCCATTGCTGCTGCTTTTGGGCGCAATTTATTTATTGCTTCGCATCATCCGTTCCAGCCAAAAAGAAGCTGACCAGCCCAAACTTGACGCCGCCCAGCTTGCCAAAGCGCAAGCGCTACTTCACGATACAGAATCTTCCAAATGAATGTTTTTATAGCCATTGCTGTTCTGCTGACACTGTTGGTAACCGCCTGGGTGACCTTTCCACTGCTGCGCAACAAACAAAGCAAGGGTGTCTCAAGTGAGCACCTGAATGCCGCCATCCACCGTGATCAATTACGCGGCCTCGAAACCGATCTGGCACGTGGTGTTATCAGTCAAACTGATTTTGAAGCCACGCGTGACGAATTACAGATTCGCTTGCTTGAAGATATCCAAACAACCGAAACTTCAGAACCCAAGCACGTCGCTGGTTTTTTGAATGCACGTCGAACCGCGATGGCACTGGGTTTGAGCATGCCGGTGTTGGCTCTAGCTTTGTATATTCAATTAGGCACTCCGGCGGCAATCAACCCAGCACCTACGGCACAGGCTGATGACATGCAGGTTAGAGAAATGATCGACACGCTGGCAGCCAAACTTAAAGCCAACCCCGATAACCCCAAGGGATGGGCCATGCTGGCTCGGTCTTATAAAGTGATGCAACGCTTTGATGAAGCTGAGCAAGCCTTTATCAAAGCGGGTGATTTCGTCTTTAGTGAACCCGAATTGCTCGTCGATTACGCAGACTTGCTGGCCATGCGTGCCAATGACATTGAAGGCAAGCCATTGGAAATGGTCAACAAAGCACTCAGCATCAATCCGCGACACCCCACCGCTTTGATGATTTCTGCTGTTGCGGCTTATCGACGCTCTGACTTCAAAATGGCCATTAGCCAATGGGAAAAGTTGCTTGTCGAATTAGACCCTGGTTCACCCGATGCCCTGCAGGTGCAATCTGAAATTGCCGATGCGCGAGCCAAAGCCGGCATGCCAGCACCTGCCACATCTGAGCAAAGCGGCAAACTTCCGCCTGTGCCCGCTGGAACTGCACAAGGCATGACTCCCGAAATGATTAACCAGATGGTAGAGCGCCTGGCAGCGCGTTTAAAAAGCAATCCAGATGATCTGGCAGGCTGGGCTAACCTAGCACGTGCTTACAAGGTTCAAGGGCGTTTGGATGAGGCTATTGCGGCCTATGGCAACACTGGCAAGCTGCTGCAGACTGATGCTGATCTGCTGACGCAATACGCCGATGCTGTGGCGACAAAGTCCAATGGTGAATTCAAGGGCAAAGCCCAACAGCTCATTGATAAAGCACTTTCCATCAATCCGAAGCACCCCATGGCCTTGATGATGGCTGGCCAGTCTGCTTATAAAAATGCAGATTTCAAAAAAGCCATAGGACATTGGGAAACTGTTCTGAGTGTCTTGCCAGCCAATTCGGCTGAAGCTGACATCGTCAAAAGCGAAATTGCTGATGCCCGAAAAAAATCAGGTCAGTGAACAAGGCTGTGCATAAAAAAAGGGTAACCAAGCAGTTATCCACAAAAAAACTTTAATTTCAAACTTATGCACATTCTGAAGACAAAGCAGAACACCCTCACACACACACTTAAACAGTTCATAAGTTGTTGATATAAAACAAAAAAATCAACTTATCCACGGTCTGAACAGAAGCTTATCTACTACTACTATCTTTATATATTAAAAAATACAGTTGAATACAAATTCAATAAATCAGCTTCTTAGCAAGGCAAACAATCAAGTAAGATTTGCGCTGTTTTTGCAATAGCCTTATTCAACCGTTTCATCGTTCTGCCAAAGTGTCAAATTTGTTTGAAATTAAAAGTACGCAGTTGCCCGGCATGGTGCTTTTGCTCAAAACAGCCGACTTACAAATAGCCATAGCTGATTTGAAAAAGCAATTTGGTCCACAAAGCGATTCACCTGATTTTTTTGAAAATGACCTGTTGGTGCTGGATTTTTCACAATCGGTTTCGTTGACATCAGACAAACACCTGGTTGAGTTGGTGCAAACACTCGATAACTGTCGTCTCAAGCCGGTAGCCTTCCGTGGTGCCAATGCCGAGTTTGCCAATGTGTTGAAAACCTTGGGCTTGATGGAAGCAGGCAATGAGCCCTTGCGAGGAAAGCAGGGTGCAAAACCCAAAGCGCCGGCAGCGCCAGTTGAAAAGCCTCGCGAAGTGATTCGTGAGGTGCCGGCTCCTGCAGCTTTGGTGATTGACAAGCCTTTGCGATCGGGTCAAAAAGTGTATGCACGAGGCACAGATCTGGTCGTTTTATCCATGGTAAACCAAGGTGCTGAAGTGGTGGCTGATGGCAACATTCACGTGTATGCACCGTTGCGTGGCAAAGCCATGGCGGGAGCCAGTGGCAACACCAGCGCGCGCATTTTTTCACTCTGCCTGGATCCTGAGCTGATTTCAATTGCCGGTGTCTATCGCACCAGCGAAAACCCATTTGCTGCGCATGTCAAAGGCAAAGCAGCACAAGTCTATTTGAGCAACGACGGGCAGGAAAAATTAATTTTTGAAGCGCTCATTCCCTAAATTTTTGAAAGCATCTTTTTCATGACAAGAATCATCGTCGTCACATCTGGCAAGGGTGGGGTTGGTAAAACGACTACTAGCGCCAGTTTTTCCACTGGTTTGGCCATGCGGGGTCATAAAACAGCCGTTATTGACTTTGATGTGGGCTTGCGCAATTTAGACCTCATCATGGGCTGTGAACGGCGCGTGGTGTATGACCTGATTAACGTGATTCAAGGCGAAGCTAATCTGCACCAAGCTCTTATCAAAGACAAACAATGTGAACATCTTTATGTGTTGGCTGCTTCACAAACCCGCGATAAAGATGCCTTGACGCAACAAGGTGTCGAAAAGGTGCTGCATGACCTGGCCGCCATGAACTTTGAATTTATCATTTGCGACTCACCTGCCGGTATTGAAACCGGTGCATTGATGGCCATGCACTTTGCCGATGAAGCCCTGGTAGTCACCAACCCCGAGGTGTCGTCGGTGCGCGATTCAGACCGTATTTTGGGTATGTTGTCGAGCAAAACCAGGCGTGCCATTGAGGGCATGGAGCCGATCAAAGAACACCTGCTGATAACTCGCTACAACCCGGCGCGCGTGAACCAGGGGCAAATGCTCTCTTTGCAAGACATTCAAGACATTTTGCGGATCAAGCTTATCGGAGTCATACCCGAGAGTGAATCAGTGCTGCAAGCCTCCAACCAAGGCGTTCCAGCGGTACACATGGAAGGTAGCGATGTTTCTGAAGCCTACAAAGACGTGATTGATCGTTTTTTAGGTGAAAACAAACCCTTGCGATTTACCGAAGCGCCCAAGCAAAGCTTGTTTAAGCGCTTGTTTGGAGGTAAATAAAGCCATGTCTTTTTTCTCATTTTTTCTGGGCGAAAAAAAGAAAACCGCTAATTTGGCCAAGGAGCGTTTGCAATTTATTTTGATGCATGAGCGTGGTGGGCGCAGTGCTTGCGAGCCTGATTATTTGCAGGATTTACAACGTGAGCTGATAGCTGTGATCAGTAAGTACGTCAAGATCAACCCGGCTGATATCAAGGTGAACTTGGAGCGTCAGGATAATCTCGAAGTGCTCGAAGTCAAAATTGAACTGCCCGACGGGCGTTGACTTCAGCGTGACAACTTGTAAACCGATGTTCCTGCGAATAAATTGGGCATAAATCGCACGGTATTACTGTTTTGCAAACCAAAATTGTCAAGCACTTGAAGTCCATTGTTACGCGCTAGCACGCCCAAGTCGGCGTGTGTTCCAACTCGAATATTGGGTGTGTCATACCACTGGTAAGGCAAGCGTTTGGTAACAGGCATGTGACCACGAAGCACACTAAAGCGGTTGGGCCAATGCGCAAAGTTGGGAAAAGCCACAATCCCAACGCGACCAACACGCACCGTTTCACGCAGCATAACTTCAGCATTGCGCAAATGTTGCAGCGTATCAATTTGCAAAACCACATCAAATGAAGAGTCTTCAAAAATTGACAAACCTTCATCCAGGTTGAGCTGAATCACATTCACACCACGCGAAACACAAGCCTGAACATTGCCGTCGTCAATTTCAATGCCATAACCCGTGCAATGGCGTGTATGTTGCAGATAAGCCAGCATGGCGCCATCACCGCAGCCCAAATCGAGTACACGCGAACCCAATGGAACCAGTTCCGCCAAAGCTTTCTGAATTTGGATGCTACTCATAGTTCCATTGAAATGCTATTGAAATAAGAGCGTACTACGCCCATGTAGCGAGCGTCATCAAGCAAAAATGCATCATGCCCGTGGGGCGCGTCGATCTCGGCATAGCTCACATCACGTTTGTTATCAAGCAGTGCTTTGACAATTTCCCGACTCCGTTTTGGAGAAAAACGCCAGTCTGTGGTGAAGCTCACTAATAAAAATTTAGCCCTCGCACGCGCCAGTGCTTGTGTCAAATTACCAGCAAAAGCCCGAGCCGGGTCAAAATAGTCAAGAGCACGGGTAATCAGCAGATACGTGTTGGCATCAAAATACTCGGCGAATTTGTCGCCCTGGTAGCGCAAATAGCTTTCAATCTGAAATTCAACTTCTTGCGTGCTGTAAAGATAGCTTTGTAAATCGCCGCGTGTCGCAGCATCGCGCAATTGGCGGCCAAATTTCTCATTCATCACATCATCACTCAGATAGGTGATGTGACCGATCATGCGGGCAATGCGCAAGCCGCGTTTGGGAATGGTGTTGTGCTGATAAAAATGGCCATCAAAAAAATCCGGATCCGTCACGATGGCACGCCGTGCTACTTCATTAAAAGCAATATTTTCCGCCGTCAAATTGGGGGCACTGGCAACCACCACGGCGTGACGCAAGCGCTCGGGGTATTGCAATGCCCAGCTTAAAGCCTGCATGCCCCCCAAAGAGCCACCCATCACCGAGGCCAGTGTTTGAATGCCCAGCGCATCGAGTAGCCGGGCTTGCGAATGAACCCAATCTTCAACGGTGATCACCGGAAAATCTGCACCATAGATGCGCCCCGTGTCTGGGTTCACGTGCATGGGACCTGTTGAACCAAAGCACGAACCCAGGTTGTTCACACCAATCACAAAAAACTTGGTGGTATCTACCGGTTTTCCGGGGCCGATCATGTTGTCCCACCAGCCTTCGCTTTTGTCGTTTCCAGCATAAACGCCAGCAACATGGTGCGAGGCATTCAGTGCGTGGCAAATCAGCACAGCATTGGATTTGTCAGCATTGAGCGTGCCATATGTCTCAAAGCTCAAGGAATAAGCACGCAGCGATACACCACTTTGCAATGGCAAAGCTGATTCGAAGTACATGGACTGGGGTGTGGCGAGCATCTGCTTTAAACCGGGATTGGTCATTAGGAAATTCACCGTTCGGTCTGAGCTCGTCGAAGCCTGTAAAGCCCTTCGAAAAGCTCAGGGCGAACGGGGCTAATGGAATTATTCGGTTAATAGAGCCAAAGAATTTGGCGGAAGCGGTGAGAAATTTACACACCGCTAACTATATTCAATTAAATCAAATACTTAGGAGAATTCCAAAGCGCTTAATTGGCATACCTACTTGGCGTTTATCAGACACCAATTTTCTTGAATGATACACGACAACGTGGATTTGCATTCGTTATTGCTCTATTCGTCCAGGATGTTTTGGTTTTTGTGGCTCAGCTCATGCGTCAACGGTGAACGGCCTATTTTTTGCTTCGGTGGTGCTTTGGGCTGCATCACGTCATTGAGCCCTACGTCCGAAATCAGGGCGTCCAGTGAGGGTAGGCTCCAGTGCTTATGCAAACGTAAACTGTTCATGCCTGCGTTCCAGGCGTGCAGCATGCGAGGACCTACGATTGCAAAGTTTGGATATTGGGAGATGGCCACGGTGAGCTCAGCGGATACTTCCACCATCGCCTGGCAAATGCGCTCTACGCGCTGTGCGATGTCGGCCGGTTTTAGGCCACACCGCGTCTGCAAGAAAATAGCCAAGGATTTTCCGGGCTCCCAGCTGCTGCGCCCACCAACGGACATACCCGGCGGACTCTTGCAGTAATCTTCATACACCGTAATGGTGAGCATGTCGTGTACCGGAGCTAGTCGAATATCGTGCCGGCCAGAATACAGCAATGCAATGTTCTTGGTGTGGCAGTCCGCATTGCGCAGGGCGTACGTCAGCAGGAGCAAATTAGCCAAGCTGGACAATGCGGCGACTTGCTGTGCGGGCGGCGTTACGACCTTAATGCGGTTGACCACTTGTTCCCAGGTCGCGCCATATTTCTCTTCAGGCCTTAGAGCCAAAAGACTGCAGAGATCCTCCATGCCCAGTCGCGTGACACCGTCTTCGGCGTAATCGAAGCGATGGACAACTAGGGCTTGGCCGTCTTCGGAGATGTCGGTCCGGGCGGCATCACCAAATGCCCGTGCAGCGACCTGCATGCAAAAGTGTTCATTCAGGGCTACCCCCGGTAGTCGCGCGGTGGTGCCCTTGATAATGAATTTTTCGGTGGCCACAGTTCCTTTGTTGTGCTCTCCGATGACGTTGGGGGTCAAAAACTTCGGCACGATGCCGGATACGCCAGACACAGCAAAGCGACGTACCAGGGCGACGAATGCCTCTTCCGAGTTGTCACCCCGCAGAATGTCCTTTAGCTCAAAGGGCACCGGCGCTGCCATGGGGTCGGCTCCCTGCGGAGCCACCTTTACCCGCCCGATGGCGTTTCGGCCCACCACCGACAGCAGCTGCAGAGGAGAGGCTCCAATGTGTGGCCCAAGTTGCTCCTGCAAGACGGATAGCAGAAAACCTTCGGGAAGGTTCATTCTGAAAATGGGGTGCAAGTCAGGGAAACTATAGGACTCGGTGCGCACTGGTAGCAGCAGGGATATGAACTGCTCAGCTGACGCATCAGGGTGATAGCTTACAACGTGCCTAAATCCGTCAGTGGACTCCAAGGTCGCAGCGGGTTTGTTCTGGACGAAAACGGTCAGTTTCACAGGAGGCTCCCTCACCTGGACCTGGAGTTCAAAGCACCAGAATTGAGGGTCCCTGAATTCAAAGTGCCAGGTCCTTGGTCAGCTGCCGCATCTTGGCGACGCTGCTGCAACGCATCATCCAGGGTGAACGGTTGCGAGGCATCCGCGGTCACCAGACTGCGACCCAGCACTTCGAGTAAGCGCAATAGTTTGCGAGAGCCGAACTCGGCCACTTGTCCGGTCTCAAATCGTGCCAACGTCGATTGGCCCATGTTGGCCATCGCGCCCAGTTCCTTCTGGGTCCAACCCTTAGCCTTTCGCAGTCTAGCAACCTCAGCCCCGAGGTCCGACAAGTTCATCAGGTAATGCTGCATTTGCTATCTCCATGTGTTCAGCATAGTATGCTGTATTTGCTATTATTTGTACAACGCATTATGTAGCATTGGCACAATTTTTTATTTAAAGCACGATATTTAGATGTTATTAGTTCGAACAGAAATATAGCATATAAAGCACTTTTTATTATAAATTCCTAGAAATTTTCAGAGCTTTTGTCTTTTTTTATGTCAAATACAGCTAATTTTATTGTAGAGCTGCCTAGTTTATTCAGACGCCTCATCATCAATTTCAGATGAAACCTTGTTCCGCAAGGAGATGAAGTAGAGAAATCCACAAGAATCCTCTCAGATACACAGGTGAAAAGAGTCTTGGAGAGATGGTTTTGGTGGTAGATTGATGTGGTAAAAAGAAAAAACCTGATAAATGTAAGCGATTGACATTGCTCACTTTTATCAGGTTTTTTTACCACTGGCGGAAGCGGTCACATGGAAACAACAGATTATGCCGGGTTAACCCGGTTTTTTTTCGCTTAGCTTCACATAAGGGACGAGTGACCGGGTTTTACGACACGATAAACAGCCCTTTTTATGACAGACGGATGCACTTTATAGATTATGGCTAACTTATCCAGGGTAACACCGCCAGCAAGATAGCGATCAACAATTTGTTTTTCAACGTCAGCACTAAACATCCTTGGCCTACCGCAATGGGCACCGCGCAATTTTGCAGCAGCTTGACCCGCCATTGATCTCTGACGGATTAGCGATCTTTCAAATTCAGCAACTGACCCCAAGATGTTGAGCATTAATCGCCCCGCTGGATTTGTCGTGTCTATTGGTTCTGTCAGGCTTTTGAAACCACAGCCAATTTGCTCCAACTGTTCAATTATGGTTAGCAAGTCTTTGAGACTTCGAGCAAGTCTATCGAGCTTGTAAACAATCAACTGATCATTTTTTGTGAGCGTACCGAGCAGAGCACGCAATACCGGACGTTTACCGATTGATGATGTTTTTTCCTGCTCTATTTTGTCAGCACCCGCCCGATTAAGGGCATCCAGTTGCAACGTCGTTTCCTGCTCAGTAGTACTAACTCGCGCATATCCATAGATCATAGTTACCCCCCTTTTTTGAAGGCAGGATTAAACCGTTATGCGACGACTCGTTAAAGCAAGATTAACAAAATACCGCCCACAGTATGCCGTGTTTGAATACCCTGTTTGTCAATAAGGGAAGGTTTCCAGCGTGCTATAGATTCGATAGCGAAGCCG
>CAIYYA010000019.1 GCA_903930255.1 uncultured beta proteobacterium | reverse complement strand
TTCCATTTCCATATCAATACGACATGTTGTTGCTTCGCCTTGCCCTCCCACAGGCATCGATAGATGGCTTGGGACACGCGTTAGCACTGTCTGCGGCTTCGCGCCTAATGTCGTATTGATCTGAAAACGGAATAACGCTGATGTGATCATTGTGTTCTTAGCAATCGGGTCTGGATTGAGTCAAATCAAGCACGCGCCATGGCGCAATCAAATTTGTCAGTTGAGCTGCCAGGCACATCACCTATCATGCTGCCCGTGTAACGCTTTGCTCTTTGCATGAAACGCCGAAATTTTTCAACTTTCAAACTGTTTGTTTTTTTTGTCGCTACGACTGTGTTGGCGGCATTGACTTTGCTCGGCTACAAATGGTCCGCCAGCCCCGACTTGCCAAAAGTGAGTGCTCCGTTGCACTTCAGCCCTTATCTAGACTTCAACCTGGCCGTTGAGGGTGGCCAGCCTTTAGCCAACACCCATTTTTCGGGAACTGCAAAATCCATCATCAACCTGGCATCAAACCCATCGCTGACTGGACTCAAAGCCCTGTCATTGGCTTTTGCTACCGGTGAATGCGGCAAAGAACACTGGGGTGGCTTGAATGCCCAAGCGCTTGCCACAGCCAATCTATTGGCACTGCAGCAAGCCAACTTGAGCTACACCATTTCAACGGGTGGTATGAGCGGGGTTTTTACATGCGACAGTCAAGCTGGCATGGACACCTTTATTCAGCGCTACCAGTCGAGCCATTTGCTGGGTTTTGACTTCAATATTGAAGCCAATCAGACCCAGGAGGTGATTCAAAATCTGGTGCGTGAAGTCGGCAGTGCCATGACGCGTTATCCAGATTTGCGCTTTAGTTTCACCTTGGCGGCACTGGCTGCCAAAGACGGTGCCAACAGTCTGAACCAAACTGGACAGTGGGTGATGCAAGCCCTTTCCAGCGAGGGTTTGAAACGTCACACCATCAATCTGATGGTGATGAACTATGGGCGGGCTGAGCCTGGTAATTGTGTGGTGCGAGTCGACCATTGCGACATGGCTGCCTCAGCCATCCGGGCTGTGAATAACTTGAGTCGACACTACAAGTTGCCACTCGCACGCATTGAAGTCACACCGATGATTGGCATCAACGATGTCACCAGCAATGTGTTTACCATTGCCGACGCTCAAAAATTGCGGGTGTTTGCCCGCACCTACGGTCTGGGCGGTCTGCACTATTGGTCACTCAATCGCGATGCGCCATGTGGCCAGACCAGCAGTAGCGCTCAAGCCACTTGTCACGGCCTCGCCGAAAACCGCAAACTGGCATTTATTGAAATTTTCAGCAAACCCGACGATCTGCCTAAGTTATAGCGGCCAAGCCTTGCCAAACGCTGGGGTAAAGCAGGTGCAAGCGCAGCTCTTTCTTCATTCGTGTGTTGTCCATGCGGCGCGACTCACGCATAAAACTCAGTTGCATCGGACTCAACAGGCTTTGTGCCTGGATGCGTGATACGCGCGGCGGTCGTGGCAGGCCATACAGGTCGGCAGCTTGGTCAAAGTAATCGCCCATCTTCAGGCAGGTGTCGTCGTTCACGTTGTAGATTCGCTGCGGCTGGCCACGCCACAGAGCTGCCAGGCAGGCACGTGCCAGGTCGTTGGCGTGAATGTGGTTGGTATAGACATCGTCATTTGGCAGCAAAACCGCTGTTCCGCGGCTCAGTCGCTGCTGCGGTGTGCCGCCTTCACGGTCGGGCGCATAAATCCCTGGAACCCGCAAAATAATGCTGCGCACGCCACTGGTTTGGCCAAAATTGCGAGTTGAGCGCTCAGCATGAAGTCGCCTTATTGCCCTTGCTGAATAAGCGTTAACAGCTCTTGTTTCAGTAGCAATTGCACCGTCGCAGTTGCCATAAACGCCGGTGGTAGACGCATAGACAAATGACTGCGGCCTTGACTTGAGCTGCAACACGCGCAGCAAGGCTGTGGTGCGCGGGTCAGCGTCGCCCACGCTCGGTGGTGGCGCTAGCTGGATGACTCGGGTGGCTAATCCGGCCAAGCGGCGCAGTGTTGCAGGGTTATCCAGATTACCCAGCAGCGGCACGATGCCGTGAGCGCGCAATTCGGGCACCCGCTGTGCGGTGGATGTTAAAGCCAGAACGCGGGAGGGTTTGGCCACAGCGCGTGCTACACGCAGACCGACATCGCCACAGCCGATGATGAGAATGCGTTCACGCCGAAAGCGCGCCGGCAGTGCTCTTGGCCATGGGGTGGAGACTGGCGCAGGTGGATTTTGTAATGAAGGCAAAATCGGGCTCTTTCAAATGTGTAACGAGTCCAGAGGATAACCACAACATGAGCAGCAGCCTAGCCCCGGCAATGGTTTTTCAGGTCACCATCATGCCCAGTGGGCGCAGCTTTTCGGTGCAGACGGATGAAAATATTTTGGCTGCAGCGATGCGCCAGAGCGTGAATTTGCCGTATGGTTGCAAAGACGGCGCCTGTGGTTCGTGCAAGTGCCGCAAACTCCAAGGTCACGTAACACACGCGGGGCACCAGAGTAAAACGCTGAGCGATGCAGAAGAGGCAGCCGGCCAAGTGCTCACTTGCTGTGCCCGTGTGTCGAGCGATGTGGTGCTGGAGTCACGCCAAGTCAGTGCTGAAGGCGCTTTTGCCATCAAAAAATTGCCAGCTCGCGTAACTTCGCTGCAAAAAGTTTCGTCTGATGTGGCTATTTTGAAATTGCAACTGCCTGCAGCTGACCCTTTCAGTTATCACCCAGGTCAATATCTGGAAGTGCTGTTGCGCGACGGTGTGCGCCGCGCTTACTCGATGGCGAATGCGCCGCATACGCTGGCCAGCAATGGGTTAGAGCTGCACATTCGCCATTTACCAGGCGGCAAATTTACCGATCATGTGTTTGGCAGCATGCAAGAGAAAGAAATTTTGCGCTTTGAGGGGCCTTATGGTAGCTTTTACCTGCGCGAAGACAGTCAGAAGCCGATCATCTTGCTGGCTTCTGGCACCGGATTTGCGCCCATCAAGGCGCTGCTCGAGCAACTGCAGTTCAAAGGGATCACGCGCCCCGTCGCGTTGTATTGGGGTGGCCGTCGCCCTGCAGACTTGTACCTGGATGACTGGGTGCGTGCGTGCCTGATTGCGATGCCGCATTTGCGCTATGTGCCCGTGATCTCCGATGCCTTGCCCGAAGACGCCTGGAGCGGCCGCACTGGGTTTGTGCACCGAGCCGTTTTGCAAGACACGCCTGATTTGAGCGCATATCAGGTTTATGCCTGTGGCGCTCCGATCGTGGTGGACAGCGCGCGCGCAGACTACCTGGCTGCTGGCCTGCCTGAGGACGAGTTTTATGCCGATTCGTTCACCTCTGAGGCCGATAAGGCGCGTTCGCAAACGGTTGTTTAACCCTTTACCAAAGAAAATCATGAAACTCACTCGAATGCTTGTCGTTTTATGCGCTGCCCTGGGAATCACCAGCTCGTCGCTAGCTCAGCTGTCTGACAGACCCATCCGACTGATCGTTCCCTATGCCGCTGGTGGTCCGCTCGATATAACCGCGCGCGTGTTGGCCGATGCGGTGAAAACCAGCTTGGGCACGGTGATTGTGGAGAACAAACCTGGCGCAGGTGGCAACATGGGTGCTGATGTCGTCGCTAAAGCCACGCCAGACGGTTTTACCATTGGTATTGCTGCTACAGCTACGCACGCTGTCAATCCCTGGCTTTACGCCAAAATGCCTTACAACGCGGCTACTGACTTTGCCTCCATCACCCAAATGGTGCGTGTGCCCAATGTGCTGGTCATGCAAACTGACAATGCCGTGCGTCTCAAAATCAACACCTTGGCCGACTTGATCGCTTACGCCAAAGCCAATCCGGCCAAATTGAACTATGGCAGCGGTGGCAACGGCAGCGCTGGCCATCTGGCAGGCGAATGGTTCAAAAAAGAAGCGGGTATTTTTGTGGTGCACATTCCGTACAACGGAGCCAATCCGGCACAAATGGCCTTGCTCAGTAACCAGGTCGATTACAACTTTGACAATTTGGCGACTGCTGCACCCAACATCCGTTCCGGCAAGCTCAAAGCCTTTGCGGTCACAAGCTTAAAAGGTGTCAGTGCCTTACCGGCAACACCACCTGTGTCGAACACGTTCAAAGGTTTTGCCATTGACACTTGGTGGGGTTTGGTGGGACCGGCTGGCACACCCAAGGATGTGCTGGCCAAACTGAACCAGGCTTTTGTGGCAGCACTCAACGCACCCGAGACCAAAACCCGTTTTGCAACCCTGTTGGCTGAGCCTGCGCCCAGCAGCCCTGAGGAATTTGCGACCTTGATGCAAGCCGAGCGCGCCAAATACCAAGTGCTGGTGAAAGCCACCGGTGCAACCGTTGACTGATTCGTTGTCATGAGCCTGAGCAGCACTTCTTCGACCTGGGTTCTGAGCGAGGTTCGCGGCCGGGTTGGCTTTATCACGTTGAATCGACCAAGCGCGCTCAACGCTTTGAGTTTGTCGATGATTCGGCATATCACCAGCTGTTTGTTGGCTTGGCGAGATGCTGCACAGGTGCAAGCCGTTGCTATTCGTGGCAGCAACAAGTCCGGCCCGTTTGGCGCTTTTTGCGCTGGTGGTGACATCCGGTTTTTCCACCAGGCCTTGCTGACTGGCGATCCAACGACTGACGATTTTTTCACAGAAGAGTATGCGCTGAATGCGCTGATTCACTGCTACCCCAAACCTTTTGTTGCGTTCATGGATGGTGTGGTGATGGGTGGCGGTATGGGACTGAGCCAAGGTGCCTCACACAGATTGGTCACTTCGCGCAGCAAACTAGCCATGCCAGAGACGGCCATTGGCTTGTTTCCAGATGTGGGTGGTGGTTATTTTCTAAGTCGCTGTCCTGGGCGCAGTGGCGAGTGGCTGGCACTCACCGGCAGCACGCTAGGCGCTTCGGATGCCATCACACTCGGACTGGCTGACCATTGCCTGCCAGCTGAAAAACAAGCGCAGGTTTGGCAGGCTCTCGGCCAGTTGGATACTTGCACGGCAGCTCAGGTGGATCAGCTAATTGCTGCATATTCAGTAGCTGCTGATGTATGCCAGATAAGCGCTAGAGATCAAATTGATCATTATTTTTCAAAGCCCAGCGTGCTCGAAATAGTGCAAGCACTTGAGGCTGATGCTGCGGATTGGTCGCAAACCACATCGACCCAATTGCGCCAGCGTTCACCACTGATGCTGCATGTGGCTTTGGAGCAAATCCGGCGCGCGCGTGCACTGAGTCTGGCAGATGATCTGCGCATGGAGCGTGATTTGATGCGGCATGTCTTTTTTCCACGGCATTTGCAGCGTAGCGCTGCTCAAACCGAGGTTGCTGAAGGCATTCGCGCGTTAGTTATCGACAAAGACAATGCACCCAAGTGGTACCCGTCACGCATTGAAGATGTCAGCCCAGGCATGGTGCTGCCATTTTTTGACAGCCCTTGGCTGAGTCACAGTCATCCGCTGCAAATGTTATAGCTGTCTATGCAATCTAGATAAGCGCTAAAGGCTTATTTTGTACTTGAATTTTTGGTAAATTTATGTCCAAAACGCAGCACCCGGGTGGCAATCAGCGTTTCCGCCAAGAAGCACAGTAATGCCAGCAAAAAGCAGATAACACCGCTGAGAAACAAGATGGTGGCCAGGCGAAAAATTTGCAGTTCGGTGGTTTCGCTGAGAAACAGTGCCATGATGGTCAGCCCGATCAGAATCGCACAAAATGTCAGCAGCGCAATACAGGCGTTCACCAGTCGCCCACGCAGGCGCAGTTGTTTGAGTTCAGCAAAACAATGGTGTGTGGGCTTTTCCGCGGGGGCGTTCTCAATGCGCTCTTCCAGCACACGCGCCCGGTCGATGATGCGCGCCAGCCGCCCCGCCACGCTGCCAATCATGCCTGCCACGGCAGTGAGCAAAAAAACCGGCGCCACGGCCAGCTGAATGCCGTGCGAAACGGTGTCGAGGTTGGCTGCAAAAAACATGGTGAATTCTCTCTGGTACTTTAAAAAAAGATAGCAGCTAACGCTTTCTATATATGCTTAATCGCTATATTTCTTCTTGAGCCTGCTGCACTGCCATTTGGAGCCGGCTGGCAAATTCACAGGTTGGAAACTGTGCTTGCATGGCTTGGTAGCCTTGATCCAAACGGCGTCGCCAGCCGGGGCCACGGGCGTTGACATCCAGCCAAAGCTGTCCCAACTCGACTGCATCGTGGGTCAGCAGGTAGTCCATCAAAGAGGCAGCTTGACGCACATCCTTGTTGGCTTTTGTTCGCTGATTTTGTGAGCGCTCGCCGTACACCAAGAGTTTGTGAAGGGCGTAGCGTTGTGGCCTGGGTAGGTTGACAACCAATGGTCCATTTCGGGCAAGCAAGGTGCAGCGCATCGGGTCTTCCAACGATAACTCCATGAAGCGCAAAGGTTGCAAAGTCAGGCCCAGCCGGGCGATGTGAACGGGGGTGTCTTCGGTGCGCCCCCTGGATGTCAAAAAGTCCAGATCAAAATCGGGTTCATCTGATTTTTTGAACGAAGTTTTGCTGTGTTTCGGAACAAATCCCATTTGCAATGACTCAATCGCAGCAGGCGTATCGAGCTTCAGGTTCTCTGGCAATGCCAAAGAAACATTCCGACCTGCATGTGCAAAATCCAGGTCCAAGGTGGCAGCGCCTCTTGTCCAGGTAACTCCCAGCACATTCTGGTAGGCCAAAAAAGCGTGTGTTCCCACCAAAATTGCACCGGCTGAAAACAGACCACTGTCAACCAAGCGGCCAATCACTTTGGCGTGTTTGGCCGGAATTTCTGCGCCACCGAGCTCAAGGGCTGAACGGGTGAGTCGCTGCAGATGTTGCCGGGCGCTTTTGCTGGTCGGGTCTGCGTGCGCAAGGATAAGTGCCTGAGTAGGTGCGTCATCCGGGCCCACATAGGATTGCTGCAACTGTCCGTCAGGCGTTTTGATCTGGTAATACCAGTAATCGCGCCCGGCAACCCGTTTTTTGGCAAAACCACCCGGCACATCGGCAATGCTTCGCGTCATGTCAGCCTGCCGGGCGGCTGTATCCAAGCCAGCAAATGCGGTTTGCGTGGCGAGAGAAGAGTCTTGATAAAGCTGCATTTATACTACCTCTTGTGAGTTGGTAGTATAATGTTAACGAGGGTTTGGTGCGTTTGGGCGATGGCTTCAGCCATTATTGCAAGAAGTTTTCAGTCGGCATCAAAGGCAGTTCTGTGTTGGTTTTGAGTCGCTGACATACAGGGGTGATATGGATAGTTAACATCGTGCTAACCCGCTGACTGCAGCGCCAGCCCGGCATGCTCACGCAGCGGGTGAAAATGGATTTTCGGGAAACGCTCCTGCGCCAGCCGTACGTCATACGGGCTGGTGCACAGGTAGGCCAGCGTGTCGGCAGCATCACGTGCCATGCGCTGCGGGTAGGCATAGACAAAGTCTTTCAGCTCTTGCGGCGTGTCAGCAGTGATCCAGCGTGCGCCGGTGTACTGGCTGCCCTCTAGCCGAATGTCGGCATCGTATTCGCCCTTGAGGCGGTGCTGCACCACTTCAAATTGCAGTTGACCAACGGCACCGAGCAGCATGTTGCCGCCCATCTCGGGGCGAAACACCTGAATGGCGCCTTCTTCACCCAATTGCGCCAAGCCCTGTTGTAGTTGTTTGGTGCGCAGCGGGTTTTTCAGCACCACGGTCATAAACATCTCGGGCGCAAAAAATGGCAGGCCGGTAAACAGCAGGTTCACCGAGCCATCGGTGATGGTGTCACCCAGCTGCACGCCACCGTGGGTGGTAAAGCCAACGATGTCACCCGCATAGGCTTCTTCAACCGCTTCACGGCGCTGGCTCATGAAGGTCACCACGCTGGTGGGGCGCAACTCTTTGGCAGTGCGCATCACTTTGAGCTTCATGCCTGGCGTGTATTTACCGCTGGCCATGCGCACAAAGGCAATGCGGTCGCGGTGGTTGGCGTCCATATTCGCTTGCACCTTGAAGACCACACCGCTAAAGGCCTCGTCTTCGGGTTGCACTTGTTTCACCACCGGCTGTTTGTTGACCACAAAGCTGCTGGTGCGCGGGCCTGGCGAAGGTGCAAGGTCGACCAGCGCGTCGAGCACCTCCATCACACCAAAGTTGTTCACGCCCGAGCCAAAGAACACCGGTGTTTGTTTTCCAGCCAAAAAAGCTTCACGGTCAAAGGTGGGCGAGGCCCCGGTGGCCAGCTCCATGCTTTCCAGCGCGCTGTCCCATTCGCTGCCAAAGCGCTTCTGCAAGGCATCTGGGTCAGACAGCGACATGGCATCAAAGTCTTGCGGTAGCCGTTCGGAGCCTGATTCGAACACCGTCATGCTTTGGCTGCGCAAATTGATAATGCCGCCAAAGGTTTTGCCTTGTCCAACCGGCCAGGTCATGGGCACGCAGGGCATGCCAAGCTCGCGCTCCACTTCGTCCAGAATGTCCAGCGGGTCGCGCACTTCGCGGTCCATCTTGTTGACAAAGGTGATGATGGGTGTGTCGCGTTGGCGACACACTTCGATCAGCCGGCGGGTTTGCGACTCAACCCCGTTGGCCGCATCAATCACCATCAGCGCAGAGTCCACAGCCGTCAACACACGGTAGGTATCCTCACTGAAGTCCTTGTGACCGGGGGTGTCGAGCAGATTCACCACATGGTCACGATAGACCATCTGCATCACGCTCGAGGCCACTGAAATACCGCGTTGCTTTTCGATCTCCATCCAGTCGCTGGTGGCATGGCGCGTGGCTTTGCGTGCCTTCACGCTGCCGGCAATCTGGATCGCGCCGGAAAACAGCAATAGCTTTTCAGTCAGCGTGGTTTTACCCGCATCAGGGTGCGAGATGATGGCGAAAGTGCGGCGGCGGCGGGTTTCAAAGGTAAAAGACAAGGTGAAAATCCAAAAAATCAGGTACTGAGGTGAGCGGGAATGTCTGAAGACTGGTGCAGAACCCGAACAATGTCGATGTGTTCAGAGCGGTCAAAGTAAAACACCGCATAGGGGAAATGGTTCAAGGTCCAGAACCGGAGCGGTGGTTTCACATCGGTCATGGCGTAGCGCATGGAGCCGGTGGCCGGATGAAGTTGGATGTGGTCAAGCGCTTGGGCAACTGTGTCTCGAAACCGCTCTGCAACTTGCAGGTTTGCCATATCAAAATAGTACTCAAACGCACGCTCCAGGTCGTTGATCGCCTGGCTAAACAAGACGATGCGCTTCAATTTATTTTCACGCTGCGCGCAGCTTCAATGCGCCCTGTCCATTCATCGCGTAACTCATCCCATGAACGCGGGTCTGGCCCAGAGTCCAGCCCAGCCTGAATCAACGCCTTGAAGCGCTCTTCGCTGGCCCGCTCTTCATCGCGCCGCACGAGATCGCTCATGTATTCACTGGTCGAGCTGTAACCACGCGCCTGGCTGCGGGCCGCTACAAAAATTTTCAGGTCGTCGGTCAAGGAGATGTTCATGGTAACTGTGCTCATGGGCGGATTTTAACGAGTCTTGGCGAAAATTGCCAAAACTGAGCGTGGCTCCTACACCTTGCCTTTGACAGGTTTGTCCAGCGTTTTGAAGAACTCGGACGGTTGCAGCCCCAAAGCAGTGATGATTTTCTCTACGTTGATGAGGGCAATGTTGCGCTCACCACGCTCAACGCCACCCATGTAGCTTCGGTCAATTTCGCACTCATCAGCGAAAGCCTCTTGAGAAAAACCCTTGTCTTTACGGAGCTGGTGTACTGCTGCGCCAAATGCCAAGAGGATGGGTTGCCGGTTTTCTGGTGGGGGTGGTACGGTTTGACGTGAAAAAACGTCACACAATTTTGCGACAAGATTTTCCAACCATCAACAAAATCAACCTCTTGGCGATGTTGCTTCAGGTACACAATTGTGTAAATGAACGCCTGACGTTCATTTGCCTAAAAGACTACCTATCTTTAGCCTAATTCACTACCCACAAATACACCATTTATTCGATTAATGCGCATAATGCCGCATTTTAATAAGTAATAAACCGGTAAAGCGCAGCAATATGCGCGTACAAGTTGCATGCAATAGCTACCTGTGCCACTATTTAAAGTAGTTAATGCGCATATTTCAGCGCATATTCATGAAATAAACTAGTTAGGCGCAGTATAATGCTCATTATGGAGTCAAGTTTTGGAAAAACGAATCAGGAGATCGCTTCGGACCTGGGGAGGCAGATTAAGAATGCACGCCTGCAGCTCAATCGAACCCAGGCGGATGTCGCCCTGCAAGCCAATATTTCCCGGCGAGCAGTGCAAGCTCTGGAGGCCGGCGACGGATCTTCCTTGGAGACCTTCATCGCCGTTTGCCGCTG
>CAIYYA010000018.1 GCA_903930255.1 uncultured beta proteobacterium | reverse complement strand
GTAACGGAAATTGTATTTTGTGTCCAGTAATTTTTAACACCAGCAACTTTTGCCTGTACGGGAAGACCGAATACTTACCTTTTCTGGATTGCACTATTGCTGTGCCTTCAGTTCTGCATTTGTTCGGTTGGGCTGGCGTGGGTGTATGTTGGAAGGTTTTGGTGGTTTACGCCGGAGCAATTTTTGGTCATCCTGTGTTGTCTATTTGCTCCCAATTTCGATCACATCGTGTATCAGTCCGTCTGAGTCAACAACTCGATGCAATAAGCTGTACGCCACCCTTGCATACCTGCCGCGAATTCCTCCATCCCAAGCTTTGGGACGAAAGCAACAAACTGCTATGCCGAAATTGCAAGCCCCTGAGCTACGTTGACGGATGCAACGTAAGAAGTGATGCCTCGACGTTGGTGCTCGCTAGTCGCCTCTGCCAATGCTTCTGCAAACCGTTTATAGCGCACAGCATCTACAGACATTGAACCTTTTGCCAGTACGATATTGAACGCTGTGATCGCAGCAGCGGGACATTCCTGCTTGCCGGTATTCAGTACAAAGAGTGATTTCACCGCAGCATTCTTAATGCCTTCTAGCACTTGGTCAAGAAGTGCGGCATCTGAGGTCGAAACAATGACTCTTAGAATGACTAATTTGGTTTGTAGGTTGTCGTCATCCCAATAACTTTGGTTTCAATCGAAACTACGCTTTGCCTACTAAGGCCAGTTGACGCAAAGCCTGCTCAAACACTTCAGGGGGTTGCCCGCCAGAGATCAGATGCCTATCGTTGAGAATGACCGCCGGCACAGAATGAATGCCACGACCGGTGTAATAAGCTTCTTCTTCCCGCACCTTAGCCGCAAATGCATCACTCTCCAGGATGGTTCCGACTCGCACCGCGTCAAGACCTACCTCGGTGGCTTTTTGCAGCAACACCGCATGTGAAGCCGGGCTCAGGCCCTCGGTGAAGTAGGCAGAAAACAGAGCCATTTTGAGTGCATGCTGAGATCCCGCTGGACCTTCAAGACCTGCCCAGTGCAGCAAACGGTGGGCATCAAAGGTGTTGTAGATGCGATCACGCTTGCCGATGCCGAACTCAAAACCCAAGGCTGTCCCGCGCAGGCGGATGGCTTCACGGGTTTGTTGCAGTTGCTCGGGAGTGGAACCGTACTTCTGCGTCAGGTGTTCATTGATGTCCTGACCCTCGGGGGCCATCCCAGGATTGAGTTCAAACGGTTGAAAGTGAATGTCAGCCCGAACCTCGCCTTGTAAACGCTGCAGCGCAATTTCCAGGGATTTCAGGCCAATCACACACCAAGGGCAGGAAACATCAGAGACAAAATCAATTTTGATGTTGGTAGTCATGGTTTGAAGGCTAGGTTGGTCAAAATGTTCGCGCTGTGAGATCAATGGTTCACCGTGCCAACTCAATTGGCCAGCGGCGCTGTGATGTGGTCAATACGAGCCAACACATCGGCTGTCAGCTTGGGGATCACAGCCACAGCACCCAAGTTGTCCTGTAATTGAGAGAGTTTGGAGGCACCAGTGATGACGGTGCTGACTCGCGGGTTGTGAGCTGCCCAAGCGATGGCGAGTTGGCTCAAAGTGCAGCCCAAATCGGCAGCAACGGTTTCGAGTTTCGTCACGGCGGCGTTTTTGGCGGCATCAGTCAAACCCTCCACCAAAAAACTCATTCCTTTCACGGCGCCACGGCTGTCAGTTGGAATGCCGTTACGGTACTTGCCTGACAGCAGACCGCTGGCCAAAGGGCTCCAAGTGGTTAAACCCAGGCCGATGTCGTCATAGAGACTGGCATATTCCTGCTCGACTCGCTGGCGATGAAACATGTGGTATTGAGGTTGTTCCATCACCGGTTTGTGAAGATGTTGCTGGCCTGCAATGTCCCATGCCACACGAATGTCTTCGGCCGACCATTCGCTGGTACCCCAATACAGCGCTTTCCCGCAACTGATCATGTCACTCATGGCCCAAACGGTTTCTTCGATCGGTGTGTTCGGATCGGGGCGGTGGCAGTAAACCAGATCAATGAAATCCAGCCCCATGCGCTTGAGGGACCCATCAATCGCTTGCGACAGGTATTTGCGGTTGAGAGTGTCCTTGCGATTGGCTGTGGGCCCGTCTGCCTGCAGTCCCCAATAGAATTTGGTTGAGACGATGTAATTCAGGCGTGGCCATTTCAACGCTTTGATAGCCTCACCCATGACAAATTCACTTTGACCCTGCGCATAAGCCTCGGCGTTGTCAAAGAAATTGACGCCAGCATCAAAGGCGGCAGCCATCATTTCGCGGGCTGCTGAAACGTCCACCTGATTGTGATAAGTTACCCAGGAGCCCAAGGAGAGTTCGCTGACCTGAAGGCCGCTGCGGCCAAGTCGACGGTATTGCATGGAAGTTTCTTTCGGAGTCATTGCCAATGTCGTGAGGCTAACAGTCTCGAAGAATCCGTGTTTCAGCGGGGTGAATGCTTGGCATTGTGAGATGATTCCAAGCATCGAGTCGCAGTCGCTGTGTACCCATGAACGAACTTGGAGCAACTTATGAACCACAACAACTGGCAAAGGTCGATGGTCGCCGCGACACTGTTCCTTGCACTATTTGGCGCTTCCCATGCAGCCTCTGTACCTGCAGTAGAGGCAAAAAATGGCATGGTGGTCACCTCCCAGCATTTGGCAACAAAGGTGGGCGTTGATATTCTAAAAATGGGTGGAAATGCCGTCGATGCGGCGGTTGCTGTCGGGTATGCGCAGGCGGTGGTCAATCCGTGTTGCGGCAACATAGGTGGCGGTGGCTTCATGACGATCCACCTGGCTGACGGACGCGATACCTTCATTAACTTCCGCGAGAAAGCCCCTGCTGCTGCCACAGCCAATATGTACCTTGATGCCGCAGGTGCGGTTGTCAAGAATGCCAGTTTGCTCGGTTATTTGGCTGTTGGTGTACCCGGCACGGTGCTCGGCCTGGATACGGCGCAGCGTCAATACGGCAAGCTGACCCGCGCACAAGTCATGAAGCCTGCCATCAAGCTCGCGCGCGAAGGATTCGTTCTTAACCGTGGGGATACCGACATTCTGGATACGACCCTTCAGTCGTTCAAAAAAGACACCCAAGTCGCGCGAATTTTTCTTCGCCGTGACGGCTCGCCGTTGCAACCGGGAGATCGCTTGGTCCAGAAAGATTTGGCAAAAACTCTCGCAGACATTGCCCAACGTGGCCCAGATGCGTTTTACAAGGGACGGATTCCAGAAGCGGTCGAGCGTGCAGCAAAAATGAACGGTGCCATCATTACCGCAGCCGACTTCGCCAACTACACGATCAGTGAAACAAAGCCCATTTTCTGTGACTATCGTGGTTACATTTTCCTGTCCGCACCACCACCAAGTTCTGGCGGCACGACCATGTGCCAAATTCTCAATACGCTGGAGGGTTATGACTTGAAGTCCATGGGATTCAACTCGGCAGCAAGCATCCACGTCATGGCCGAAGCCATGCGCCACGCGTTCATGGATCGCAACACCTATCTCGGCGACCCAGAATTTGTCAATAACCCGCTTGAGCGACTGCTGGGCAAGTCCTACGCGGCGGCCATTCGCGAGAAGATCAGCAAAGACCGGGCCACGCCGTCGACCGAAGTGCAGCCCGGTATGCAGCCGCATGAAAAAACCGAAACCACGCACTATTCGATCATCGACAAAGACGGCAACGCTGTATCGACCACCTACACTATCAATGGTCGTTTCGGAGCGGTTGTCATTGCGCCAGGAACCGGGTTCTTTCTCAATGACGAAATGGACGACTTCACCATCAAGATGGGCGTGAAGAACATGTATGGACTTGTACAAGGTGCGACCAACGCCATTGCACCAAAGAAGCAGCCCTTATCGTCGATGTCGCCCTCACTGGTGACCAAGGACGGCAAAACTTTCATGGTGCTGGGTTCACCTGGGGGCTCGCGAATCATCTCCATCACGCTGGAGACGGCGCTGAACGTGATTGACCATGGCATGGCACCGCAAGAGGCGGTTGATGCGCCGCGCATTCATCAGCAATGGCTGCCAGACGAGGTGTTCTACGAGACCCGTGGGTTGTCGGCCGACACCCTGAAGATACTTAAAGACATGGGCTACAAGATGACCGAACAAACTCCCTGGGGCGCGGCCGAGCTCATTCTGATCGGGATTCCAGGTGCAGCGGGTGTGGCACCAAGCAGTTCAGGAAACGACGGAGCTGTGTCAGGCAAGGTTCGACCAGGGTTCATTTATGGTGCGAACGATGGCCGTCGCCCATCAGGTGCGGCGATGGGGTATTGATTACCAGAATCCGGACGATCATGACGGGCAAGAATGCATGCCTATTACGCTGACCACTTTGTGTTGCCCTTGCCGCAGGGACACCGCTTTCCAATGCAAAAGTTCGCCATGCTGCGTGAACGCTTGGTGGCTCAGATGCATGGCATTGAAATGCACGAGGCCTTGCCAGCCAGTGCCGATGAACTCAAGTTGGTTCATACGCCCGATCTATCTTGGCTTGAGTATCAACTGGTTCTTGCTCATGCTAATGTCAAATTTAGCCAAGAAAGACTGGCCTAAAAGGGCTGCGTTTTCATCTGCATGTCGCTTGTTGCACTTTGATTAGTGAATGATGATCCTCACTTCTTCACCTGCAGCACAATCTTTCCGACATGCTGGCTAGACTCCATCAGCCGATGTGCTTCAGCGGCTTGTGCAAGCGGGAACCTGGCGAACAGATGTGTGTGAATCTTTCCGCTCTCCATTGCCGGCCAAATTTCCCTTTGCAAAGCATCACGCAGTGCCTGCTTTTCGGCCAGTGTTCGCGGGCGCATCGTTGATCCGGTAATAGTCAACCGTTTGATCATGACTGGCATAAGATCCACCTCGCCAATGCTGCCCTCCAAAAACGCGACGATCACCAAGCGACCATCGCGCTTTAATACAGAGAGATTTCTCTTTAAGTAGGGGGCCCCGACCATGTCTAGGACAACGTCGACGCCTTCGCCGCCAGTAAGCGACATCACCTCCGCGGCAAAATCGGTACTGCGGTAATTGATCGTATGTTGTGCACCGAAGTCCTTACAGAACTGCGCCTTCTCGTCGCTGCCGACGGTAACAATGCACTCCGCTCCGATGTGACGCGCCAACTGGATCGCAGTTAGCCCGATACCGCTTGAGCCTCCATGGATAAGGATGCGTTCGCCAGCCTGCAAGTGACCATGTAGTGTCAGATTAGCCCACACGGTGAACCAGTTTTCTGGCAAACACGCCGCAGTCGCCCACTTTCCACTCCGTTACGCCTGCACCCAACGCTACCACTCGCCCCGCCACTTCAAGACCAAGAACTGGAGATGCATCTACTGGCGGCGGATACCTACCAGAACGTTGCAGAACATCCGGTCGATTGACGCCCGCATAGGCTACTTCGATGAGAATTTGTCCTTTGCCAGGTGTGGGCGGTGTTCCCTCTGCAATATGCATGCACTCGGGAGTACCACCGTTATCATGTTCAATGTATTTCATGTTGCCCTCTGTTATGTCTAGATTATTATGAGCATCATCTCTCTGACCTCAAAAATTGACACCTGTCATTCGAGGGCAATCATTTTTTTCCTGGTTTAGTTCGTCATCTCAGCATCGGGTCAGTTCTCCCGCAACGCAACGCAAAGTGCGCCTTCGACCGAGTCAGCATGAAACAAAATCCAATAATGAATGCTGTTCTTCCACACACGGCTTTTCATTGTTCTTCATGCGGTGGCATCCGCAGAGCGCCGACCAGCGATTGCGGAATCTTTGCACAACACGTAACGTCCATAAAGATCGCAACTCGGAATCCGGCGCAGGCCAATTCCTCAATCATTGAACTTATAGCGTTTCATCAAATTCGTGCGCAACAACCTGATGCCATTCATCAAAACGTCAATCATGTTGTCTGCTTTCTTAAGCCAATGCCGACTATTCAATGAGACTGGCAACATGCGCTGCGATTTCACGGTGCTTATTTAACCACCCAACGACCATCTCCAGTCATTCGCCACCGTTCAGTTGAATGACTGGTCTAGCCCGCAAAGCGGCAATTGCCTGACGGTCAATCCAGCAGGGAAACCTCGTGGTGTTTTTCGCTGAGTTATCGCGTCGATATGCTCAGTTGGCACCGGCATGGTGGATCCAGTGATGAAAGGTCTTGGCATTTGTGTTCGATCTTGTAAAAAATTGACGTAACTTTGAGCTATTTTTTGTTGCCAAATTCAGCGGTGGCTGACCGTGTGTAGATAGATCGAATGCCCGCAAGCATTTTCTCTCCTACGGTTGCATTGGCCGATCGGACGTGAATTCTGGGGGAAATGAAAACGTGAACTCAGGTCCGCTGCCGTCACAACTCATTGCGTCGCAACCCCACGCGTTACCCATACGCTGGCTCTATCTGGCAACCTCTGTGGCGGCGGCCTGCGCCACCTTGTGGTCACCGCAAAGGGCTAAGGCTATTTGGAAGCGTTAAGGAGTTGGCGAGTCCCAAACCTTCTCAAAATGTGACACTACTTTTGATGCACCATGAAGTTGTAGCGCGCAAAGCAGTTGCCCTCTGGTGTAGGGCGGATTTTTCAGGTCAGTGATGGTGCGCTCAAGCGCCGCAGCCACTCGGTCTGGCGCAACAGCAAACAACCTATCCACAAATTTTCCGGGCTTGACCACCTCAATTTCCAAAGCGGCCACTTCTTTCACCGCTAGGTGTTTCGTATTGTCTGAGACCAGGTAAATTTGGTCGTCTGGTTCACAGTAATCGCGCAGCACCAAGGCTGCAGCAACCAAGTGCTTGTCGCCTGCGTCAACTTTTTCAGGTACCCGGTCCATCACCGACTTTCTTTGGTAACCAAATACCTCATATTCAACCCCGACCGCTGCCCTAAAGCACTTTAATCGCCTTGTGGCCATCTGCAAGTGAACTGGATCAGCTGAGGCCAATCGCATGGCCTTGCGATCTGCTTTCGACTTTGCCAAAACGACATCAGCCCAATGGTCGAGAAATTCGCTTTCAATGTCAGTCGTCCAGCGCGGAAAGTACAAGCCGGCTCCATGCAAATCAAACAACACATCTGACAACCGGGGCGACAAAATCGTGTTGGTGTCCAGCACGGCCAGTGTCAGACCACTGCCAGACAGCGGGTGATCAACCTCCACGCTTGCTTCTCCTGATTTTGTTGGCCGCAGCCAGGTAGTCTGCGTCTGACACTTTGTACATACCGGCCTCTCTGGCTGCCGATTTGTAGTCTGAATCGGCATCGGCCTTGTTGGCCGATTGCTGTGAATTGATCCAATCCCGCACCGACGCTTCGGGAACGCGGCGATGCCCACCTTCAGTCGTGACGCTGCCTGCGAGCTTCTTGGCATCGATCAGCATGGCGACGTAGGGGCGGCTGCAACCCATCAATTGGGCCGCATCTTCGGTTGACAACATACGCTGCGTGGAACTTGGCTGGCGACTTTGCGCTGAAATTAGGTGGTCCGCCACCTTGATCAAGTGAATTTGCAATTGGGTTCTGGAGGCTCTGGCTGCCTCATCTGCACCATCCAGCAGGTCATGCAAGGCTTGCAATAAATTTGACTGCGCTTTCGCTCCCAGTGCAGGCAACTTGGCAGCCAATTGGTCGGCCACGGTGGCTAAGGGATCAATTTTTTTGCGACTGAGAGCACGGGGTTTTTCGGTCACGATGGCTTGCATGGATTCTTTCTGTTTCGGATTTTAATGATGATAGTACATCAAAACCGAAATTAACGAAATAAACCAAACTCCACACACCTCATGCACTATGCGCAATAAAAAAATCTCAGGCCAAGTTCGTCGGCTGGCGGAGTCCACTGAAAACCTATTTTCCAGCGGCATCCCGATGCCTCAGCCATGAGGACTTTACGTGACAATGGGAGTAAAGTTTTCAACGGGGTACGCCATCATCCTAATCCTGTGCACTGGAAACTTGCGCCAAGAACATTGGACAACGACTTGCGAAGAAAAGCCCTCCAGCTTACAGTCGGTCAAGATGTTGGCAAGGTCCTCAGACGAAACGTGCCCCACTTTGGGAACGACAACAGCAAGCTGTTTTTGAGTCGGAAGGAATCCTGAGGATTGTCGTCAACATATCCACAGGGTCGAAAACTCAGTGGCCGCTTACCCCTTCATTGCTGTCGTTCGCCGGGGTATGTGTGTTTGACGGCTTTGGGCACGATGCCGACAACGGTACAAATTCGACGAATGTCCGGTCCCGACATGGTGACCAAATTGCCACCATTCGCCGATCCTCCGATCGCCCGTTCCAGGCGATTTCTACCTGCTAACCAGACAGCCCGAAAGCTGTCACTCGATTTATCTCAAAGATCCATTCGAACGAACAATCGTTGGTCCCAAATAACTTTTTGACTCTGGGACACGACAAGCTGACCTGCTGCCGGATGTAGCGGATTGACCACTGCATTCCATTCCAGCTTGGCAACGACTGAGGGAACGACCAATACCGCACTTCTACTCTCGGCCAACCACTGGTCACCAAACCGACGGGCAATGGAAGAATCATCACCATCCCAACCCAATGGTAATGCCGCTGAATCATGGCGTTCGATGGGTACGTCGGTTGAAACCTCTGCCACCACGTAACAATGCGTCATGGGAATGCGGCCAATGTTGGCGTGCACCAGTATTTCCAACATGGAACAGGCATAGCTCAAAGAACCATAGATCGCTGGCCGCCCTGGACTATTCCATCGACCTCCGACCAAGGCAGCACCCGTACCGTCCCACAGCGAATGCCGACTGTCCCCAATCCGATAAATCTGCATGAGAAATCCGCCTTATGCAGCAATCCCGTAGAAAAGTTTCCAGAGCAACTCTTCAACGCGTCTGGCACCTAACTCCGTCATCGATACGTCCAGTGGCGTGCGGCCTTTGAGCATGGGGTGAGGCGTGTTCAAGAACAAGCGCGCGTCTTCTTCGGAGTTCCAAACGAATTCGGTGGTGGCGAAAATCCTGGCTAGGCGTTCTGCCCTTTCAGATTCGTCCGAAGTCAGACTGGTACGGCGACGCTTGTAGGTCGCCTCCGGAATGATCCGGTAAAGAAGTTTCTTGCGATCTTCGCCACCTAGGCATATACGGTCAACGCTGGCCCTGAGTGCGCCCTTTGGGAGCCCGTGCGCCACCAGATCATCGAGTTCTGCAAAGGAATGAGG
>CAIYYA010000017.1 GCA_903930255.1 uncultured beta proteobacterium | reverse complement strand
GCACTTTCAGGTCATGATGACCGCATGGTGACCGCCATGACCGCTGCTGTTGACGATATCTCGCGCAAGCTAAAGTTCTTTCAAGGTGCCAGTATGCTGGTTGCCAAAGCGGTGGTCAGCAAGGTCCAGCAAGACGGCATGGCCCTGACATCCATCGCGTTTCTACCAAGCCGATCCAGTTTGGTCACAACCAGAACGTCGTCTACCTCCAGCTTGTCCAAAAGTTTTTTGAAACCTTTGCGCTCAGATGCAGCGACCGACCCCGATACGGTCTCCACAATTGCCCTCTGTGGCTTGACATCAAAACCTGCTACTGCGATTTCTTGAATCTGGTTGTCGGTGGTCTGTTCCGCTGTGGATACCCGGCAATATGCAAAAACTCGTGTCATTTGAAACTCCTTTATGTCCGTAATCGATGTACGAATCATGAAGGGTGTTCAAAAGTAAGTAAAGCTATTTTTTGGACATATCTTTAATGGGTGTCCAAATACGGTCGATTTTGGACAGCGTTGGCTTCATTGCCTTGGTTGAAGTGTCAGCAAACATTCTTTGGTTGGGTTCATTTTTTCCAAACCTGTGCCGCCAACTGCAGGTCATTCAGTTCCACACGCGCTTCTCGCCAAGTCGGGTAATGTTGCTCCAACAAAGCTGTAAAACGCGCACTATGCGTAGGCTCAATCAAGTGCACAATTTCGTGCACAACCACATATTCCAACAAATCCTTGGGCTTTTTCGCCAGCTCGGTATTCAGGCGAATATTCCTCGCCCGGTGGTTGCAGCCGCCCCATTTGGTTTTCATGCGTTGCAGAAAATAGCCAGAAACCTTCACTCCCAGTTTTGCCTCCCATTTCTCAATCAGCGCAGGCACGGCCTGATGCAGCACGGCACGGTGCCATTCATCCATCACTGCTTCGCGCTTTGCCAATGTGCTGCCAGGACGTACAGATAGAGTGATGCGGCGATGATCCCGCGTCACAGCAGGCTTGGCATCCAATTCGACGACCGATAACAGATAGCGCCGCCCCCATAGCATGTGGGTCTCCCTCTCCACGAACTGGCGTGGCGTCTCCCTCGCCTGGGCAAGCAGCTTGGTTTGCTGATCACGGATCCAGGCCAGCTTGGAAATGGCGTAGGCGCGGGCCACGTCCAATCTGGTAGCGGTAGGTGCCACAAGCGTGACGTTCCCCAGTGGGGGGTGTACCGAAAGGTGCACGTTTTTAACCGCCTTGCGCGTGACGGCAATGCTTACTTCGCCAAGCTGAATCGTCTCCGTCATCAGTAGCCCGGCTGGTTCTTGACGAGTTCAAACAAGGCCAGCGTCGCTGCGCGGTTCTTCTTGACCAGAAGGAACAAGAAATTTTGCACTTCGCGCTCTTTCGTTTCATCGCCCCTCCAATTGGCCTTAGCTTGCGTTCGCATGGCGTGGTCAATTTCCAGCGCCAGCAGTGCGCGCACATTGCCATAGCCAGCCTCGCCCTCATGGAGCACATTCGCAGGGGGTGATTCGGCGAGAATGGTTTCCAGGTTGTTGTAGATCACCGTCGCCTCACGCTTGCCATGCAGCTCAGCCGGAATGCCGTCTTCGGGCTGCTTGGCTGCCAGTCGTTTCACCAAGTCTTCGGCCTTCCGCAGAAATTCCTCATAGGCCGCCGTGTCCGTGCGGCTCTGCTTAATCAAATCGTCCAGCAGCTTGGACATCTGGGCATAAAACCTTGGGTCGGTGAGCTGGTCGCGGATGATAGTTTTGCGCACGTTGTTGATGATGCTCTCGGCAACCGCGTTCTTCGACAGCTTGCCCTTCTCGTTGAGCTTTTTGGCAATCGCATCGTGGATACCGGTCTTGATGATCAGCTCTGTGAGTGACATCTCGCCCAGCGCACCCAGCTCCGTCGCAGCGTCGGCGTGGATATAGGTGTTGATCAGGTGGCGCATGTCCGCCTCAAAAGGCTTGATGTCCAGTTCTTCGCCTGAGTGCTTCTTGATAGCGGAGCGAATTTCGGCGTACCACTCCACCTCCTTCTGGATCGCAGCCGTCTCTGCGTCACTGTACCCGGCCTTGGTCATGTCCTGCGCAATATCCGAGTAGGCGCGGGCAAAGATCGCCACGGCCTTGTAAAACGACACCCGCAGCGCCTCGGTCTCGGTCAAAGCGTTGGGGTTGGCCGCATCACCGCAGAAGTAATGCAAGTACTGCTCCACCTCACCCGGCTGAGGCACGGGTTCACACAGGTACCCAATGGCTTGGCGGGCGTTGTCGAGCTGTTTCTTGCCTTCATCCAGCCAGTTTTTGAGGTGCACATTGTTATCGCCACCGTTGCCCGCATCAATGTCCAGCTCATCCGAGCTGTACACCGCAATAGCCTGCTGCACGTCGCCAAACAGCTCTTTGAAATCGACAATGTGCCCGTAGTCCTTGTCGTCACCGTCAAGCCGGTTGGTGCGGCAAATGGCTTGAAACAGGTTGTGGTCGCGTAGCTCGTTGTCAAGGTAGATGTAGGTACAGCTAGGCGCATCAAAGCCGGTCAGCAACTTGCTCACCACAATCAACAGCTTTAAGTTCGCAGGCTCTTTGATGAAGCGGCGCTTCATCTCGGTCTCGTACTTTTCGGTGGTGGCAAACCCCTTTAAGACGAACTGCGTGTAAGTGTCGAACTTATAGCGTTCGTCGCTGTTGGCTGGCTCGCGGGAGATTGCGTTGTGGTTCGGCTCAAACGACGTGATGATTCCGCAGTAGGGGCCAAAGGTCGTGTTATTGAACAACCGGAAGTAGTGGCAGGCATCGTAGATCGAGGCCGCCACCAGGATCGCCGTACCCCGGTCATTGTTCAACCTTGGCTTGAGTGCGAAGTCTGCAATGATGTCAGCAATGATCTCTCTCTTCCGTCCCGCAGCGCTCATCAACTCTTCCATCGTTGCCCAACGCTTGCGGACCAGCGCCTTCTGAAAATTATTGAGGTTTTTGGTTCGGTCCTCAATCCATTCGTCGATTTTTTTCTGGGAGGTCAGCCGCTGCGGTACGTCGCGCGCTTCGTACTTCAGGTCCAGCACCACCTTGTCGGCAACTGCCTGGTGAAACTTGTAGGTGTGGATGTAAGTGCCAAACACATCGCGCGTCATTTTTTTGTCTTTGCGCAGCAACGGCGTGCCGGTAAAGCCGATGAAGATGGCTCCCTCCAGCCAGCGCTTCATCTGCTTGTTCATGTCGCCGCCTTGGGTGCGGTGACATTCGTCCACAAACACATAGACACGGCCATGCACCTCTGGCGGTGGGCCGTTCAGGTCGGCCGCGTCAAACTTGTGGATCAGCGCGCACATCAGCCGCGTGGTAGTGGAGCCAAGCTGGGTTACAAAGTCTGCCCGCGAAG
>CAIYYA010000016.1 GCA_903930255.1 uncultured beta proteobacterium | reverse complement strand
TGACATCGAGGTTGCGCCCGGCGAATTTCTGATCCTGGTCGGCCCGTCAGGTTGCGGCAAATCCACGCTGCTCAATATCATTGCCGGGCTCGAAGAGCCGACCGAAGGCGAGTTGCGCATCAATGGCAAAGATGTGATTGGCGTGGCCCCAGCCCAGCGCGACATTGCGATGGTGTTCCAAAGCTACGCGCTTTACCCGACCATGAGCGTGGCTGACAACATCGGCTTTGCGCTGGAAATGCGCAAGGTGCCCAAAGAGGTGCGCACCAAGCGCATCAAGGAAGTGGCGGTCATGCTGCAAATTGAACATCTGCTAGAGCGCCGCCCGGCGCAGCTTTCTGGCGGCCAGCGTCAACGTGTGGCCATGGGGCGGGCTTTGGCGCGCGACCCACAGTTGTTTTTGTTTGATGAGCCGCTCTCGAATCTGGACGCCAAGCTGCGCGTGGAAATGCGTGCCGAAATTAAGCGTCTGCACCTGGTGAGTGGTATCACCAGCGTGTATGTCACGCACGACCAGATCGAAGCCATGACACTAGGCAGCCGCATTGCGGTAATGAAAGACGGTATCCTGCAGCAAATTGGCACGCCCGACGACATTTACCGCCGCCCGGCCAACACTTACGTGGCCGGGTTTATCGGTTCGCCTACTATGAACTTTATAGCTGGTAACGTAAGTGGAACGGCCGCTGAAGGGGTATTTTCTTTTGAAGGCGGAAGCCTGACATTGCCCTGCCCTAGTCAAGGCCCTGTGACCCTGGGCCAGCGCCCCGAGCACATTCATTTTGCCGACGAGTCGCCTTGGCGCGGCCAGGTTTCTCTGGTCGAGCCGACCGGAGCCGACACCTATGTGGTGGTCAAAACCGGTGTGGGTCTGGTCACCGTGCGCACGCCACCGAGCACGTTGGTTAAAGTCGGCGATGCCGTGGGCTTGTCAGTCAGCAGCAACCACAACAACTGGTTCGACGTGAAAAGCGGGCTGCGTTTGGGTTAAGGCGTCCCTAATCTGCTTTGGCAAAGTCTGCCAGCGGCAAACTCAAGCGGATGATCAGTCCTTGCCCACTGGCGTTCTGGGCGCTGACCCTGCCAGCGTGGCGCAAGGCAATTTCTGCCACGATGGCCAAGCCCAGACCACAACCGCCGGGGATCTCACTGGCACGCCAAAAGCGCTTAAAAACATGCGGTAAATCGTCTTTTGACAAGCCTGGACCGTTGTCTTGAACTTCAAGTGTAGCCAGGCCTGCGTCAGCGGATACACGCAAGGTTACTTCGCTGCCTCTGCCTGCATAGTTGAATGCGTTGTCGATCAGGTTGCTGAGCGCTTCCCGCAATAACAGTGCTTCACCAAAGACCATTAATTGCTCGACACCCTCGTAGCCCAAATCTATATTTGCTTGGAGTGCCCGCGGAGTCCATTCGCGTGCGACATCACGCGCCAGTGCTGCCAGGTCAAGTTTTTGCAATTTAATTTCTTCTTCATTGCGAGCCAATGCCAACAACTGGTGCACCAAGTGGGCGCTGCGCTGGGCGCCTGCGAGTACTTTGCCAAGGCGTTCGCGCAGCGCCTGCGGATCAGATTCACATAGTGCCAGTTCGGTTTGACTGATCAGCCCGGCGAGTGGCGTGCGCAACTGGTGCGCTGCATCGTTCAAAAATCGCTTTTCTTGCCCCAAGCTGCGCTGCACAGCGCCCAGCAACTGATTCAGCGCACCGGCCAATGCGTGCACTTCCTGCGGCGCTTGCGTGAGCTCGATAGGTGATAAATCCGAGAGTTTGAGCGCGCCTCGGTTGCCCAATTGAGCCTGTAAACGGTGCAATGGCTGCAATCCGCGCGAAATTCCCCCATAAACCAGCACACTCAACACCATGCCCAGCAGCAGCAGCGGAGCCAACATGTCGGCGATCAGTTCACGGGTCAAACGTTGCTGTACAGCCAGACTCTTGGCCACTTGCACGCGCATGCGCTGGGGGGATGTGCTGTCGCCGTAATCCACTTCAAGCAGTGCCACGCGCATGGGTTTTCCGTCAATTTGAACGTTGTAAAGCAAGGGCTGATTGGCGCTGATTTCAGAACCCGGTTCCGGTGCAGGTAGCTTGCCATTTCCGAGCAAGAAACTCCCAGGTGGTGCCGAAACCATATAGCTCACTCGGTCTTGTGGGTCTTGCTCGATCATGTCTTGCGCAGCACGCGGGAAATCGATCAGCAGTCCTGAGCCAATCGGCTTGATCTGACGCGACAGTGAGCGAACCGACTGGGTGAGAGATTGGTCGATGGCCTTTTCCGCGTAACTGAGGGCGACACGGTAGGCGAGTGCACCTCCCACTAGGAACAGGATTAGCTGCGGCAGTAGCAACCATATCAACAACTGACGCTTAAGAGACAAGCCTTGTGAGGCGGGTGATGTGGTGGCAGGCATGAGTTTTAGTCGTTAGTTATTAGTTGTTAGTCGATTTGCAACTATTAACTATTAACTAAAAACTCGAGTTAGCAGGGGTGTTTTCCAGCAGATAGCCTAAACCACGCACATTGCGAATATTCAGTCCTGAGCCTTCGAGTTTGCGGCGCAAGCGGTGAATGTAGACTTCGAGCGCATTGGAGGCCAGGTTGGCACCATCTTCAGGATCGCCTTGCCAGCAAATCAGTACGTCTTCGCGGCTGACTACTTGGCTAGCATGACTGACTAGAAGGGATAGCAATGACCACTCACGTTGCGTTAGCTCGAGACGTTCATCGCCTAGCCATGCTTGGGGCAAGTTTGCATCAACACGCAGCAGCGATTGTTGTGAACTGGCAATTTCGAGGGATCCGCCAAAGGCTGGCAACCGAGCGCGGCGTAACAAGGCCAGCAAGCGCGCTTGCAATTCGGCCATATTGAAGGGTTTGGTCAGATAGTCGTCGGCACCGGCGGTTAACCCGGCGACGCGGTCGTCAATACCATCGCGAGCCGTCAAAATGAGCACAGGCAGGGCAGGTAGGCGCTGGCGTATCCAGCGCAACACGTCTAGGCCACTGATTTTTGGCAGACCCAGGTCAAGCACGACGGCATCAAAACGCTGGGACTCCAGCAAGGCCTGCGCTATCGCCCCATCGGGGGCTGTGCAGACGCTGTGTTGCGCTTGGCGAAGTTGTGCGCATAGCCCATCGCGCAGCAAATCGTCGTCTTCAATGATGAGGAGGTTGGACATGTTGCAAGCATACCCGAGGCGTTGTGCTGACAAGCCGTATTTGCATCAACACAACGGTGTTGTTCAGATTAAATGTCCCGCATTGCTGCATCTTTGGGCTGTCAATACGCAGGGCGTGTGGCGCAAGTTTTTTAATACCAGATCGAGTTGCTGATGATCACGCACGGCAATGATAAATTTGAGATCGACAGTTCCATCGGCTGTTTCGTCTGTCATGTTGACGTGTGTGATGTCAGCTTCGGCGGCCGTAAGTGCGCCGGCAACTTTGGCCAAAACACCTTTACCGTTGTGTACCGTGGCGACGATATGTGTCTCAAACGAGCGTACTGGCGCATCTGACCATTCCACGGGGATGAAACGCTCACTGTCTTTGTTTTTTAATTTAATGGCGACATGGCAGTCAATGGTGTGGATACTCAAACCTTCACCACGACCCAAATAACCCAGAATGCTATCGCCAGGAATGGGGCGGCAGCAGGGTGCGTAGCGAACCGACGTTTTTTCGCTTCCATCGATCAACACGCTTCCTTGGGCGTGTGCATCCTGGTTGGCAAAGCGCTCACGGGTGATGAGCAGAGCGTTGGGTTTTTCACCGATGTCAGCCAGAAGCTTAACCAGACGTTTGGCAACAATGCTGGCAATGCGGCGCCCCAGTCCAACTTCGGTTAGCAACTCGGCACGGGTTCGGTTTCCACTAAAGCGCAGCAATTTTTCCCACAGATTGGCATTGCCACCCAGATCGTCGGGTAAATGCTCAATGCCTTCAGCCCGCATGGCTTGTTCGAGCATTTTCTCGCCCAAACTTTGCGCATCGACCTGAGTGAGCGTCTTTAGGTGTTGACGAATTTTTGAGCGTGCGCGGGCTGTGCGAACAAAATCAAGCCAAGCTGGATTGGGTAACGATAGTCGGTTTGTGATGACTTCAATCACGTCGCCATTACTGACTTCGGTTCGCAAGGAGGCTTGTTCGTTATTGATTTTGGCTGCGACGGCATGGTCGCCAACGTTACTGTGAATGGCGTAGGCGAAGTCCACCACCGTAGCACCGCGTGGCAGTGCAAGAATTTGACTTTTAGGCGTAAAAACATAAACCGCATCCGGGAATAAATCGACCTTGATGTGTTCCCAGAACTCAGATGCATCATTGGTTTCATCACCAATGTCGAGCATTGATTGGAGCCACTTAGTGCTCATTCGGTCACTTTGTGAGGTGCTCGTGGTGCCATTTTCTTTATAAAGCCAATGTGCTGCTATGCCGGTTTCTGCCACGCGGTGCATGGCCTCGGTGCGCATTTGGAATTCGACATTGATACTCGATGGACCAACCAATGTGGTGTGCAAAGATTGATAACCGTTCACTTTGCTGATGGCAATGTGGTCTTTAAATTTGCCAGGGACAGGTTTGTAGAGTTGATGCAGCAGACCCAGGGCGGTGTAGCAGTCTAATAAGCTCGGCATGATCAGACGAAAACCGTAAATGTCGGTAACTTGGGCAAAGCTTAGATTTTTCTCTTCCATTTTTTTATAGATGGAAAAAATGGTTTTCTCTCGACCGGCAATTTTGACGTTAATTTTTTGAGTGGCAATAATGCCTTCTAAATCAGTCTGAACTTTTTGAATCAGATCACGTCGCCGGCTGCGTGCCTTGGTAATCGCTTTCAACAAAATAGCATAGCGCCATGGTTTTAAATACTTGAAAGAAAGATCCTGCAGCTCACGATAGGTTTGATTCAAGCCAAGTCGATGCGCAATGGGGGCATATATATCGAGGGTCTCTGAGGCGATGCGCTCCCATTTGTCGCGAGGTGCATCGCCCAGTGTGCGCATGTTGTGGGTGCGATCGGCGAGTTTGATCAAAATGACACGCATGTCTCGCGCCATCGCAATGAGCATTTTTCTGAATGACTCGGCCTGGTTTTCTTCGCGTGTATTGAAGTGGAGCTTCTCAAGCTTGGTCAGGCCATCTACTAAATCAGCTACTTGAGATCCGAATCGCTCAATCAGGTCGGTTTTGTTAACAGCGCAGTCTTCCAGCGCATCATGCAGCAATGCGGCCATCAGCGCTTGGCCATCGAGTTTCCAGTCAGCACACTGGGCCGCCACAGCGATCGGGTGCGTAATATAGGGCTCGCCACTGTTGCGTAATTGACCCAAGTGCGCTTCATCGGCGAATCGGTAAGCTTGCTTGACGCTATTCAAATCGGCGGCGCTCAGGTAGTCAAGCTTGCTGGTCAGGCGTGCAAAGCTGGCCGCTGCCGCATTTTCAGCGGCAGGACTTAGTCGACCATGGGGGCTGACCTTGGCAGATGGCGGTGTTATCAATCGGGTGGGGTGACTCATGTCGCCAAATATAGCGTGTGAAAGCGGTATTTGGAACTTGGCAACAAAAAAGCACCAATGAAGGTGCTTTTTATCAAACAGACAAACCTATTTATAAATGGGAATGAATGTGTTGGCCTTGTAGCTGACAGTCAAGTCCGTGAAGGAAATCGGTACCGCATGCCTGACTACGAAGCGGTTTGTTACAGAGGGACCTTTTTTAACATCTCAATACCCACTTTGCCAGCAGCAATTTCACGCAATGCAGTCACGCCAGGCTTGTTTTTGCTCTCAACTTTGGCGTTGTGGCCATGGCTGAGCATGCGCGCACGGTAGGAGGCTGCCAACACCAATTGAAAGCGATTGGGTATCTGCAATAGGCAGTCTTCAACAGTAATACGAGCCATGAAATCTCCAGAACCAAGTGGGGTGCACTAAAGAATATGTAGTGCTTCGAATGTTTGCGATCTGGCGCGCCGCTGCGCCAGAAACTTCAATCGTTGTGAATGCACAATTGATTTCAAATCAAATACTGCCCGATCAAACGATTCATTGATTATAACGAAGTCAAATTGGTTGACTTGTGACATCTCGGTGGCGGCATTGGTGAGTCGCGTTTCGATGACATTAGCGGCGTCTTCGCCACGGCGCTCCAGTCGTGAACGCAACTCATCCCAGCTCGGAGGGAGAATGAAGATGGTTACCGCATTGCTAAACAGCTGTTTGATTTGAAGGGCACCTTGGTAATCAATCTCAAGAATGACGTCAGCGCCTTGGTTCATGCGGTCTTCAATGGCCCTTTTCGAGGTGCCATAGCGATATTTGTGCACATGCGCCCATTCGATGAACGATTGGTTTTGCACCATCGTGTCAAACTCGGCATCGGTCACAAAAAAATATTCACGACCATGTTTTTCTTGTCCTCTGGGAGCCCGCGTGGTGTGTGACACTGAGGGTTGAACGTAACTGTCGAGTTCAAGCAGCGCCATGACCAAGCTCGACTTGCCAGCCACGCTGGGGGCTGCTACAACAAATAAATTTCCTGGGTAATCCATAAGTAGTGCCGAAAAACGAATGAATGGGTTGGTTGGCTATTCTATGTTTTGAACCTGTTCGCGCATCTGTTCAATCAACACTTTCATATCAACTGAAATATGCGTTAGTTCGAGTGCGGCTGATTTAGAGCCCAGTGTATTGGCTTCTCGGTGCAGCTCTTGAATCAAAAAATCAAGTCGTTTGCCAATTTCACCGCCTTTTTTGATCAGACGTTCGAGTTCATCCAAATGGGCACTGAGTCGGGTAATTTCTTCGGCAACATCAATACGAATGGCAAATGCAGTTGCTTCGCTCAAAGCGCGGTCATTCGCCGCCTCGGGCAAAGTCCCCACGTCAGTCAGTCCCATGGCTTCGGCCCAGCGATCCAAAAAGCGCTGGCGCAATTGAGCAACGAGTTTGGGGGCTAAAGGCACTGCTTGATTGACCAACTGGCGCAGCTGAGCAATGCGCTCAAGAAGCATTTCTGCCAAACGTGCACCTTCGCGCTGACGGGCTGACATGAGTGCCTCTAAGGCTTGTTCAGTCAGTTTCATCATGTCGTGCTGAAAGTTATGTGTCACCGGCTGATCATTGGTACAGAGGCGTAAAACGTCGGCAACGCTTAATGCGGTTGCTAGCGGCAGCCAAGCTTTAATGGTGTCTTGCACTGAATTAAGACGCTGCAGCAAGCGAACAGAAGGCTCGCTGAAGGTGTTTGTCAGGTTGCTTTCCAAGGCAACTCTGACCTCAACCTTGCCTCTTTTTAGGTGTTTTTGCATCAATTCACGCAAACTGGGCTCTTGCGAGCGTAGTTCCTCGGCCAGTCGAAATGAAAGATCCAGATAACGGCTGTTGACTGAGCGTATCTCAATGCCTAAACGACAAGATGAGTTGGAGGATGACTCAGTAGCAAGGCTGTTTGGGTTGACGCTGAGTTGTGCGTTTGCGTAACCGGTCATGCTGTAAACTGACATGTGACTTCTCTATTGAATAAAACAAGTTTGAGAATACCCTGGTTCTACGCACTGCGGCATTCGTTACTTTGAAAATATGTCAAAACCCAAACCTTCTCCGTTGCCACCGAATACCTTGATTGGGGGGTATCGGGTTATTCGCCGTGTCGCTGCCGGTGGTTTTGGTGTGGTGTATTTGGCTGTTGGCGCAGATAGTCAGCAAGTCGCCATTAAAGAATATTTGCCTGCATCTCTTGCATCGCGTGAACCCGGTGCTCTTTTGCCCCAGGTGCAACCCGAAAAGCTGTCTTTGTACCGTTTGGGTTTGAAGAGTTTTTTCGAGGAGGGTCGTGCTCTGGCTCAAATATCACATCCATCGGTAGTTAGTGTTTTGAATTTCTTTCGGGAAAATGAAACCGTTTACATGGTGATGAATTACCTTGAAGGTGCCAGCTTGCAGGATTTCATCTTGGTTGCGCGTGACCTGAAGCAGACCAAAGTGTTTCGCGAATCGACAATTCGATCCTTGTTTGATGAGATTTTGCGTGGGCTGCGCATCGTACACCAGCACAAAATGTTGCATCTCGATATCAAGCCCGCGAACATTTTTATCACCGATGACAATAAATCAGTGTTGATTGATTTTGGTGCAGCGCGCGAGGTTTTGAGCAAAGAAGGAAACTTTGTTCGTCCTATGTATACCCCCGGTTTTGCTGCACCTGAGATGTACCGTCGTGACTCATCGATGGGACCATGGACGGATATTTATGCTATTGGTGCTTGTATCTATGCTTGCATGCAGGGTTATCCTCCGACTGAAGCTCCGCAGCGACTCTCGGGGGATAAGTTGGGTGCCGCGCTGAAACGACTCAAGGGTGTTTACTCGGACGACTTGATCGAAGTCGTGGAGTGGTGCATGTCTCTTGATTCACTGGCACGTCCACAGTCGGTCTTTGCACTGCAAAAAGAACTAAATAGGGGTGGCGCACGCCGTTATACCAAGCTCACAATGGGTGAAAAAGTTCGTTTGCAATTTGAAACCATTGTTGATGGTGGTAAAAAAACAGTTCTCAAGGCCACCAATATTGGTGTTAAGCCCGCATGAGATTTTCTGTTTTCCAGGTTAGTCGCAAAGGTGGACGCGCTAACAACGAGGACCGCATGGGATATTGCTACACCCGCGACTCAGCCATGCTGGTTTTAGCTGATGGAATGGGTGGGCATCCACAGGGTGAAGTTGCGGCACAACTGGCTTTACAAACCATCGCTGGGTTGTTTCAAAAATTGGCACAGCCCAAACTGCTCGATGTTGCGAGTTTTTTATCCGATGCGGTCATGGCCGCACATCGGCAAATTCTGCAGTACGCTACATCTAAAGGCATGCTGGATTCACCCCGAACCACCATTGTGCTGGCTGTCGTTCAGGCGGGCAACGTGAGTTGGACGCATTGTGGAGATTCGCGCTTATATTGGGTACGGGATAACGCATTGCTTAAGCGTACGCGAGATCACTCTTTTGCAGAGCAAACATCGATTAGCGCGACTGATCTCAAGAAGTTAGGGAGACCCAATCGAAATGTTCTTTTCACTTGTTTGGGCTCTCCGATTAAGCCAGTTTTTAGTGTCAGTTCGCCGATGTCTTTACAGCAAGGTGACAAACTCATGCTTTGTTCGGATGGACTATGGTCAAGTTTGAGTGAAGATGAAATTATTTTTGAATTGAGTCAGAACGCGGTCGATTGTGCCGTGCCTGATTTGGTAGAAAAGGCATTGCGCAAGGCGGGCGATGCCAGTGACAATGTCACGTGCATGGGGTTGTCTTGGGAAACACCAGACGCGTTTGAACCAAGCCGTGGTGGTGTATCTACAGATACGATCAGCGATGGTGTTTTTGCTTCAACAGTTCAGGCCGCTTGGCTTGATGCTACTTTGGATGACCTCGATGATGCGGCTATTGAAAGATCAATTGCTGAAATTAACGAGGTCATTCGTCGGACATCTGAAAAAAAAACGTAAGTCTTATTTCATCAACTCTAATTCCAATGAACGAAACACGAAGATTCGAAAATCGAGCTTGCAATGCGCTGCGTTGTGTGCGGTTAACTCGCCGCTACACCATGCATGCAGAAGGCTCTGTGCTCATTGAGTTTGGTAACACGAAGGTGCTGTGTACGGCGTCCATTGAAGAAAAAGTGCCGAGCCATAAAAAAGGCAGCGGCGAAGGCTGGGTTACGGCGGAATACGGCATGCTACCGCGTGCCACGCACGTGCGCAGCGATCGCGAAGCTGCGCGAGGCAAGCAGTCCGGGCGTACCCAAGAGATTCAGCGCTTGATTGGTCGCGTCTTGCGCTGCGTATTTGATCTAAAGCTTTTGGGTGAGCGCACGATACATTTGGATTGCGATGTTTTGCAGGCGGATGGCGGCACGCGGACTGCGGCTGTCACTGGCGCTTTTGTAGCTGCGCAAGATGCAGTTAACACACTGCTGGAACAAGGCAAGTTAAAGCAGACACCGATTCGCGACCAGATCGCTGCTGTCTCGGTTGGTCTTGTTCGGGGTGTCGCGATGCTGGATTTGGACTACACAGAAGACTCGATTTGCGATACCGATATGAATGTTGTCATGACCGGCGCTGGTCATTATGTTGAGATTCAGGGCACGGCAGAAGGTAAAGCTTTTACGCGTTCTGAAATGCAGGAGTTGCTGACTCTGGCTGAGAAAGGCATTCGTGAGCTGCTCGAGCTGCAGCAAAAAGCACTATTAATTTTGTAGCTGTTCGCGCTTTCTGTATAAGCGTTAGAGGCAAATTCAATGAAAATAATTTTGGCATCAAACAATCGTGGAAAACTGCTTGAATTGCACGATATGCTGGCTCCATTGGGTTTTGACCTAATTGCACAAGGTAGCTTAGGGATATCTGAAGCTGCTGAGCCTTTTGATACTTTTCTTGAAAATGCTCTCGCCAAAGCGCGTCATGCAGCGCTTCATGGCGGTTTGCCTGCTTTGGCTGATGATGCAGGGCTTTGCGTGGATGCTTTCGGTGGTTTACCTGGTGTGCAAACTGCTTTTTATGCCACGCAATTTGGTTATGCCAAAAGCGATGACAACAATGTGCGCGCTTTGCTGGAGCAAATGCAGGGTATTCAAAATCGACGTGCCGCGATGGTGAGCGCCTTGGTTGCCGTGCGTTCTGCGCATGATCCGGAGCCCTTGGTTGCTGTGGGCAGGGTCACTGGTTACATCACGAACGAACCCGCTGGTAGCAACGGTTTTGGTTTTGATCCGGTAATGTTTATTCCAGAATTTGGCCAAACCTTCGCACAGTTGCCCGTGGATGTGAAAAACGCCAACAGTCATCGTGGGCGTGCAATGCATGCCATGATGAACTTGATCCGTGAACGCTGGCTTTGAAATCAGGCGGTGTAAGCGATGATTCAAATTTTGCCCGAGCATTCACGATTGCATGAAGAGGCGGCAAGAAGTCAAGATATGTCGTATTACATGCGACCTGGTGGTTTGCAATTTGCTGCCTTGCCGCCACTTTCCTTGTATGTGCACTTGCCATGGTGTTTGCGAAAGTGTCCCTATTGCGACTTTAATTCGCATGCATTAAGTCCATCAGACTGGTTGCAGATGAGCTATATCAATGCTTTGATAGCTGACCTCGATGCTGCTTTGCCGTTGGTGTGGGGGCGATCGGTGCAAAGTGTTTTTTTGGGAGGTGGAACGCCAAGTTTATTCTCACCACAGGCTATTGACTCATTGCTAAGTTGTCTTCGCTCTCGCTTGCCATTGGCTGCAGGTTGCGAAATCAGTATGGAGGCAAATCCTGGAACTTTCGAAAAAGACCGTTTTAAGGCTTATCGTGCTGCGGGTGTAACCCGTTTGTCGATTGGCGTGCAAAGTTTTAACACCAGTTTTCTGAAAGTACTGGGTCGTGTGCATAACGGTGAGCAAGCGCTTGCTGCTGTGCAAGAGGCATCCGAGGCGTTTGATACCATTAATATGGATTTGATGTATGCGTTACAGGGCCAGTCTCTGGCTAATTGGCGGCAAGATGTCAGTACGGCTTTGACCTTTAATCCAGCGCATATTTCTATTTATCACCTGACAATTGAGCCGAATACTGTTTTCGCCAAATTTCCACCCGCGTTGGTAGCTGACGATCTGACTGCAGATATGCTTGATCTGGTGAATGAGGAGACCGCTGCTAAGGGGTTGAATCGTTATGAGGTTTCGGCTTTTGCCAAATCAGGCCATCGGTGTCTACATAACCTGAATTATTGGGAGTTCGGTGACTATCTGGGCATTGGTGCTGGTGCACATAGCAAGATCACATTTGCACATCGGGTTATGCGTCAAGCTCGTTTTCGAGAGCCAGAACGCTATATGTCGCAAGCGTTTGCAGGAGCCGCTGTAGCGAAAGAAGAAGAGGTTTCTCGTGCCGCTTTGGGTTTTGAGTTTATGCTGAATGCGCTGCGCCTTAAAGACGGGTTTCCTGCGAACTTGTATTGCCAACGTACGGGCTTGCCATTAAGTACGATCGAGCCTGCTTTGGATCAGGCGAAACAGCGTGGCTTACTAGTGCAAGATTGGGAGAAAATCATTCCGACAGAGCGGGGGTTTGATTTTCTAAATGATTTACTCGAATTGTTTTTGCCTGCAGAACGAGATACATAAGGTAGTCGCTCCATTTTGCAGGCGGTTTTGGACAAGTTATATTCTCTTGAAGCAATCCAAGGAGTTGCGTAATGTTTTCGGTTTATGGAACTTCCGGGCAGTTATTTCGAGGTAGCGTGGAGCAATTGCGCCAGATAGGCGGCGTTAGTGCTTTGGCTCGTACTGGGTCAATCTTGCCTGTTGTGCAGGATGGTCGAGATGCCGAGTCTGCCGGTTCTTTGCCTGCGCAGGGGACTGAGTTTGTCCAGAGTGACCCGAGGCACTCAAGTTTGATCGCCTATAAACAGGCGCAAAAATCTGATCGACATCCTCTGTTTTATGTTAACGACTTGATGAGTCGACCTGTTATCTGTTTGCCCGATACGGCGACTGTGCTGCAAGCTTGGGAGTTGCTAGCGCAAAAAAAAATCGGCCAAGCGCCGGTAGTTAATCCGCAATTGCATTTGGTTGGGATGTTGACGCGAGCTGATGTGTTTTCAGCCAATCAGTCGACTTCACCCGAAAGTCATGCGCAGGTTTGGCGAGGTTTATTAATGCAAGATATCAAGACCATCATGGTCACACCGATACCCAGTGTTACGCAAGATATTGAGATTCGACGTGTTGCGCGAGTCTTGCTAGATACCGGTTTGCCAGGGTTGCCGGTGATTGATGAGCAAGGACATGTTAGTGGCTTTATCTCACGATCTGATATTTTGCGGGCTGTAGTGACGGATCCACCGCTCGATTTGTGGGGATAGAATCAAATTTTCACTAGTGCTGGTTTGTTGGCTGAGTTTTTTTCGTTGGAGATACCCACTCGCAGTGTTAAGCCGCCCGCTTGCCGCTTTTTCTCACCCATTGAAGCGCCTGAAATGTGTGTTTTATAGCGCTCACGCAAATCATGTACTTGATCAAAAAGGTTCTTTGCGTCCTCAATTTTGTCCGTATAACGATGCATTACCAGGTAAGCAGTTTCTATAAGCTTGCCGCAGAGTGTTTTGCTACCATTTCGGATAAGGTCTTGGACGGCTGCTTTTGGGTTGCCTCCCATGCTTATCGAGAGGGCGTTTTCGGCAATTTTCAGAATTTGCGCGTGCGAAATTCTAATGCGCTCCACGTAGGGCGGATGCACGCTTGCTGCTCCTGCTAATAATTCGCAAAGTGCGCGGCTTCCGCTAAAACGCAATCCCAAAGTTGTGATGACGTTTTCAACTTCGTCAAGTTGTATGGCTTTGTCGGCTAATTGCGAGAGTAGTGCAATCAGATTGGTGGCTGACTCGAAGTCGAAATCTGCCTCTTTGATAAGGCTGCACATGGTGCGAACGGTGGCTATGACTCGCGCGTATTGTCGTTCTTCAATAAGTTGCAGAGCATCTACAACTGCAGATAAGCGAATATTTCGGTCATTCTCAGGGTTTCGTTCGATTATTCGCACAAAGTCATCGTGACATCTCTGCAGCCCCTTTCGATCAGCCGCCTCCAACCGCATGAAGGCTAGCAATACGAGCGTTTGACTATCAAACATTTTGGAGTCTAGGCCAAGTCGTGTGGTGCGATCAAGAACCTTTTCTGCTTCTTTGTGGTTACCTGAGTAATAGCTCATCATGCCCAGGTTTTGCAGTCGGGAGATGGAGGCAGGGGTCAATGTGCTCGCCATTTTGTAGGTTGCGAGTGCTGCATCAAGCTTGCCTTGTTCGAATTGCGCTCGTCCCATCACATCGTAGGCATCTGCATAATTTGGATCTTCACTTATCAGATTTTCCAACGTACTGACGGCTTTTGCTGTTTGACCTTCGTCCAGCAAAGACCGAGCTACTCCGAGTTTGGCCCAAGGCAGGGTTTTCGCTGCAACAACCGCTTGGTACAGGTGTTGAGCTTGATCGTATTTACCAACACGAAGCAGCAGCTCAGCGCCAACGCGTGCAGCATACAGCCAAAATTTCCCTCGCATCTCAAAGCGTTCTAAGCAGAGTGCGGCAGCAACTTCATATTTTTCATCCTCAATGGCCAAAAAAATACTTTGCAATGAAATTTTGCGTATGCGAGCTTGACGCAGGCGTTCACCTAGATGGGTGGCTTTGTGAGGTTTTAGTAAGTAACCATCTAAAGCGGATTCGGCAGCTTCAGCAACCTTTGCGTAGGTTGCTTCTCCAGTTACCATGATAAAAACAGTTGAAAATGGCAGCAATTGGTTGCGCCTCAGATCATCGAGTAAATCTTGTCCGGATATTGACTCAAGACTGAAGTAGTGTTCACATAGAACGACATCGAATTTTCGATACTCGAGTTGTCGTCGTGCATCAACTAATTTTGCACATTGAACAACTTTCCCCATTCCAAAGTCTCTCAGTTGCGAGACCAGAATGGATCTGGATGTCGGATTAGGATCGACAACTAAGGCTTGCGAAGTTGAGAAGTCTTCCTCTGAAAGGGGCATCGGTGAGTTCCATGAGTAAATTTTCAGTTTCTTCGGCGCAGCTTACTTGAAACGAGCCAGTAAAATCGTAACACCAGCGAGCGGATTAAACCAATCCAAACCGTTTATAACTGTTAAATATGCGTGGAAAAGCTAAGAGACGGTTGAGCATCCAATCGCATGATTGGGCGTTTTTCTTAGAATTGTGGAAAATTTTAAGAAAAACGCGAAAAATGCGTGCTAGAATTCAAGGCTTCGCTGATCACAGTGAAGGGTAGTCGAGATAAAGCTCGATAGATCATTAACAACATACAGCCGATAAGTGTGGGCGTTTGAGGCGAAAAGCCAAGTTCTTTAGAACTTAGTCTTAATTGGCTAACAAACGCTCATAAAGTAAAAGAAATGTGAAATTCAGAAATGAAGTTCACGTTAATTCCAGTTTATGAGTAGCTTGAGAAATCAGGCAAAAAATTCAAGATCGAACTATAGAGTTTGATCCTGGCTCAGATTGAACGCTGGCGGCATGCCTTACACATGCAAGTCGAACGGCAGCACGGGAGCAATCCTGGTGGCGAGTGGCGAACGGGTGAGTAATATATCGGAACG
>CAIYYA010000015.1 GCA_903930255.1 uncultured beta proteobacterium | reverse complement strand
CCGGTCTGGACCCCACGCGGGACCAGTCAAAGGTCGCAGCCATGGTCGGGAAACCCTGCAAACCTCAAAACATCCAGCACCTGCTAGACCCAGAAAACGAAGTGGCGCACAGCAAATACACCCTCGACTTGGCCGAGGTGTTGGAGTGCGACCCGTTTTGGCTTGGTCGAAACAAAGGCGTCAAGCCAGTCCTGCGGGAGACGGGCGCACGAACGTTGCCGCTCAAGTACCCGGAAGGCGCCAACAACGTTGCGCTACTCGCCGGCTCGACGGTCGCACCTCATTGGCTTTGGCCCTTCAAGAGTTTCACACCAGAGCAGTTCGCTGAACTGGATTCAACTCTGAAAGACAACTTCGAAGCCATCATCCTCGCCAGCATCGGAAACCGTGGACACCCTGAAAAACTCGCCCAGCCCGCGAATACCGCCGCACAAAACAAGGCAGCTTGAGCTATTCAGCAGCGGCATCGTTATTTGCTTCGCAAGCTTCAAAAGCAACCGGGCTATAGTCGTTTGGAAAAAGCATTTTCACCAGGGAGAACTACACGTATGAAATCTGTCACTTTCACTTCAAGCGCGGCCTGTCTCTTGTCACTTTTGACCCTTCCTGCGCTATCGCAAACAGCGGTCTATGACGAAACATCGCGCAACCTCACGATTCCCGCTATCCGGCTCGGTTTGACCACCTTTACAAACCTGGTGCTACGCCTGGACGCCATTGGGCTCGTGTCGGTGGACCCCGTACCAAGCACAATTTCCGATAAGTGCGCAAAAACCAATTTCCACGCGGACAAGTACAACGCCATCGTGCCAGGTATGACTCTGGCCCAAGTCAGCCAACTGATGGGATGCAAACCAAATTCAAGCAAGACCGATCGCAGCTCACTCGGGTACACGACATACCAGTGGACTGATGACGCAGACACCACCGCCTACATTTATACAAACATGGCAATCTATTTTGATGTCGATGGCGCCAAGGTCAAGGTTTTCAACATAGGTTCGACGATCTACCCTTACCGTTCTGGCAAGGGTTTTTGAATGCACAGCACGAACTACAAAAATATTTGTAGACACGTTACAAATTAGTTTGTAATATTCGTTCCACCCCGCAATTCCTGCGGGCCTTGGAGTGAAAATTGCAAACCCTCACCAACACCGCCCCCGCGCCTGACACCGCCCCGGATCAGGCCACTGCCCAGCAGGCTCCATCAGCCCTGGCGCCCATCACCCTAACCCTGCCAGCCCTGCAACCCGGCGAACGCTATGTCGGCATCGCCCTGGATGACGAAGGCACCCCCACGCACCACCTGGGGCTGATGGCCCAGCGACCAGCCGACAGGCTCACCTGGCAAGACGCCATGGACTGGGCCGCCAGCGTTGGCGGCGCACTGCCCACAAGGCAGGAACAATCCCTTCTGTTTGCAAACTGCAAGGCTCACCTGGAGCGCACCTGGCACTGGTCGTGTGAGGAATACGAAGGCAGCGCTTCCTACGCCTGGGATTGCGACTTCGACGACGGCGGCCAGTACGGCAGCCACGAGAGCTACGAGGGCTCGGTTGTTGCCGTCCGCAGATTTCCGCTTAATTCTTCAATCCTTTAACCAGCGGTTGAAGCCATGAAGGCAACCACACAGCGCGAACAGCGCCTGATTGATGCCCTGCAATCCATCGTGCGCGAGACGATGGACTACCCGCCGTTGCCCCCGATCAGCGGCGACAGCTACCTGCCATCTACCCTGATCGACTTTGCCCAAGCCGCGCTGGGTGAGTACGGTGCGCGCGTGGTCACCCAATCGGCTGATTTTGTCGAGGTGGCCGGATGACCTACCACCAAGGCTTTGACCGCCTGGGCAACCAGGTAGCACCACCAAAACCCTCTTGGCAGCACCGAGCCCTTCAAACGGTGTGCCTGGTCTGCATGGCGGGCTGCGTGTTTTTCCTGCTTTGGGTGCGACCATGATCGCCCGCCCAGGCGACGAGGACCGCTGCGTCTGGCAAGAGATTGGCAATTGGGCCAAAGACCTTGCCAAAGCACTTACCTGGTTTCTGCTGATCGCATTGATCAGTGGCAGCGCGGTCGCCCTGGTGGTGCTGCGCTACATCGCCGAGTAGAGGCGCCCACAGCCATGCAAACGTCTGCACAGCACCACCACCACCACATGGCGCAAGACCAGCGCACCGAGGCCGACGACAGCCAGGCCGCCGTCTACACCTATACGGGCACTCTGCTGCGACAGGCCGAATCCCGCGCCGCCATTTGCGACCGCCAGGGCCGCGCTGTGCCGGTGGTGTGTTTCGACATGGAGCTGGACAACCCGCTCAAGACGCACATGCACATCCAGCAGCCCTTTGCGCCTGGCAATTTTGCCGGTGCACAGGCTGCAGCGCATCGCCTCAAAAAAGGCACCCGCGTAACCGTACAACACCCCAGCGAAACGGTGCGCATCGTCGGCACTGCGGCCACGCACGTCCATGTCATCAAAGACACCCCCAAGACCCAACCACACCAGGAGCAAACAGCCCCATGCCAAGCGTAACCATCATCCTTGCCGACACCCCATCGGGCGGCATATCCATCCGCAGCGACTACCAGCCCGGCATCGGCAACCCCTGCAGCCGCGCCCAAAGCGCAGCGCTGGACATTCTGCGCCGCACGCGCAAGGAATTCGGCTTGCCCGATGCCGCAGCGGCCACAGGTGCAGCCGTGGCGCCCATGCCCGCGCGCAATGACGGCTTGGACATCGATGCCGTGCACCGCAGCCGTGACAACGTG
>CAIYYA010000014.1 GCA_903930255.1 uncultured beta proteobacterium | reverse complement strand
TGGCCACGGGCGCGCAAATCTGCGAGCACAGCGTCAATACCATTTTTGTCGATCAAACGCAGACCGGCATTGGAAATGCGCAGGCGCACCCAGCGGTTTTCAGTCTCAACCCAGAAACGGCGATATTGCAGGTTCGGCAAGAACCGGCGCTTGTTTTTGTTGTTGGCGTGGGAAACTGTGTTCCCAACCATCGGGCCTTTGCCCGTGACTTCACATACGCGTGCCATTGAGGTCACTCCGATACTATTAAACGGCTCTGACTGACATCAGAAGCCTCACCTCGCCAAGAATAGGGTGGCGGTAACCCGATTGCTGCGTTGTTCCCTCACGGGTGAATGCAGCAAAGCCCTGCATTATAGCGGGCAGATTGGCAATTTATGCACTTGTCCCTATGCTTGCTGTTCAAGAAAACGCTGCGCATCGAGTGCTGCCATGCAGCCAGTGCCGGCGCTGGTGATTGCTTGGCGATAAACGTGGTCTTGCACGTCGCCAGCGGCAAAGATGCCGGGCACGCTGGTTTGTGTGGCAAAGCCGTTGTTACCGCCCTGGGTCACGATGTAACCACCAGCCATGTCAAGCTGACCTGCAAAAATGCCAGTGTTGGGCGAGTGACCAATGGCGATAAAACAGCCTTTGAGCGTGAGGTCTTCGGTGGCGCCGGAGTTGACATTTTTCAGCCGAATACCCGTTACACCGCTGGCATCGCCCAGCACTTCGTCGAGCGTACAAAAGGTTTTGAGCTCTATTTTTCCGGCAGCAACTTTTTCCATCAGCTTGTCGATCATGATCGGTTCAGCCTTAAACTTGTCGCGTCGGTGCACCAAAATAACTTTGGCAGCAATGTTCGACAAATACAGCGCTTCTTCGACCGCCGTGTTGCCGCCACCCACTACCGCGCAGATTTCTCCACGATAAAAGAAGCCATCGCAGGTGGCACAACCTGACACCCCCCGACCCATAAAGGCTTCTTCTGACGGTAAACCAAGGTATTTTGCCGATGCTCCTGTGGCCAAAATCAGCGCATCGCAGGTGTAGCTGGCGCTGTCGCCGGTCAGGGTGAAAGGGCGCTGGCTGAAATCAACCTGGTTGATGTGGTCAAAGACGATTTCGGTTTTGAAGCGCTCGGCGTGTTCCAGAAAGCGCTGCATCAGCTCGGGGCCTTGCACGCCCATCACGTCTGCCGGCCAGTTGTCCACTTCGGTGGTGGTCATGAGTTGGCCGCCCTGCGCCATGCCGGTGATGAGCAGGGGGTTGAGATTGGCGCGTGCCGCATAAATAGCGGCGGTGTAGCCGGCAGGGCCAGAGCCCAAAATTAAAACCTTGCTGTGTCGGGATGTCGTCATGGTCAAGCCTTTTTAAAAAAGCGCAGTCAGCGCCGTGTATATTTCGTGCTAGTTTAGTTTGCAAGTTGCAGTATTTCACCAACAAGGGGTATGCCATGGCGGTCTTAAGCAATCTCGATTTGTTGCGCAGAGTGTCGATCTTTGAATCTCTGAGTCTGTCGCAAATATCGCGTTTGGCCGATGCCGTCGGTAAACAGCGTATAAAACGTGGCGATTTAATCGTTGAGCAGGGAAAAAAAAGCAACGCCTTGTTTGTTATTTTGACAGGGCGCGCTCGGGTTGTGATGGTGGATTCGCGTGAACGTGAAGTGATTTTGGCGGTGCTGGGGCCTGGCGAATATGTGGGTGAACTCAGTTTGCTGGATGGCATGACGCATTCGGCCAATGTGCAAGCTGAGGTGCAAACTGACTTGCTGGTGCTAGGCCGAACCGATTTCGAAGCTTGTCTAAGCGACAACCGCTCGATGGCGCTGGCCATTATTCAGGGACTAGTAGGGCGTTTGCGAAAGGCCGATGCGCAAATCAGCTCACTGGCTTTGATGGATGTTTTTGCACGGGTCGCCAGTGTGTTGGTGGATGCAGCCGAACCGCATGGGCCCGATCACTTGCTCTTGCGCGAGAAAATCTCGCGACAGGATATTGCCAAGCGTGTGGGTGCTTCGCGCGAAATGGTGAGTAGGGTCATGCGCGACTTTGAAGACCAGGGTTTTGTGCAAACCCAAGACGATGGCTCGATGCTGCTCAACGAGCGTCGTTCACCGATGCGTTAGAGTTAGGCCATGACTTATTCTTTGAACGCCTTCATTCCCAATAAATCAACCGATGCACCTAGCCAGAATCTGGCACGCTCGGGTCTGGGTCGTTTTGCTGCTGAATTGGGTTTGCTGATTGGCTTGGGCTTGCTGCTGCTGTGGGTGCTGGCTCTTACAGGGTATTCGACGCTGGATGCTGCCTGGTCAAGCTCGGGCGATGGCTCGGTCACCCTCAACCGTGCAGGTCGCATCGGGGCTTGGCTAGCCGATGGCAGTTATTTTTTGTTGGGTTTTTCCGTTTGGTGGTGTGTGGCAATCGTCGCTCGCTTGTGGTTGTCTGGGTTGGCGCGTTGGATGCATGGATTTGAATGGTTGCCCGAGCGACGAGCCAACGCACGCGGCAAGGTGAAACCGCGATTTTCCCGGCGTGCTATTTTTTGGATGGGCGTGCTGATTTTGCTGTGTGCCAGCACCAGTCTCGAGTGGAGCCGGCTTTACAGTCACGAAGCACGTTTGCCCGGTCACGCTGGAGGTATTTTGGGTTATTGGCTGGGACCGCTCTGTGTGCAGTGGCTGGGCGATTTGGGTTCTGCGTTGGTGAGCATTGTGCTGAGCGTGTTGGGTGTGGCCATGGTGTTTCGCTTTTCGTGGGTTCAATTGGCTGAACGCTTGGGTGGCTGGGTATTCTCGAAAATTGAAACGCGGCGCGAGCAGCGCGAATTGGCGCACGACATTTCTATTGGCCAGCAAGCGGCTCAAGCACGTGCAGACGTGCTGGTAGAGCAGCGCCACGATATCGCCGAACACCATGTCAAGCCCGTGCTGATCGAGCCGGTTGTGGCTGAGATGCCCAAGAGCGCCCGGGTTGCAAAAGAGCGCCAAAAGCCGTTGTTCACTGATATGCCCGACAGCAAGTTGCCGCAGGTTGATTTGCTCGACGGTGCCCTGTTACGCCAGGAAACCGTATCGCCCGAAACGCTGGAAATGACCAGTCGCATGATCGAGAAAAAGCTCAAAGACTTTGGCGTGGACGTAACTGTGGTGCTGGCACAGCCAGGCCCGGTTATCACTCGCTATGAAATTGAGCCAGCCACGGGAATCAAAGGTTCGCAGATTGTGGGGTTGGCCAAGGATTTGGCACGCAGTCTTAGCCTGGTGTCGATTCGTGTGGTTGAGACGATTCCAGGCAAAACCACCATGGCACTAGAGTTG
>CAIYYA010000013.1 GCA_903930255.1 uncultured beta proteobacterium | reverse complement strand
GCTCGCGCATCACGCCACTTGGCGCGCACGGCCAACGCATGGCGCTTGCTGGCATCCTGATCGGCTTTGAGCTGATGGCGGTCAAAACTGGCGGAGTCCACGCCACCTTTGGCCTGCGGCGGGTTGGCCTCCAGCTCAGCCGCCTCATGCACCAACACCAGTGCGGCGGCTTGGGCGTTGGCCCATTCAGCGCGCAAGGGCTCGACCACGGTGGGCAACACCAGCCGCTCAACGTAGGCGCGCGGCGTGTAGTGGGCACCCAGAGCGTGGCGCTCGACGGGGTTGAGGGCGCGCTCCAGCAGAGTGCCAAAAATGGCCGGCTCCACCTCGCGCCAATTGGCCCCAGCAGCTTCGATCAGCAAGTCAATTTGCTCTGGTTTCAAGAGCAGGCTGTACTCGTCAGACATGGGCTGTTTGAACAATTTGCCATTGAAATGCAGCACGCGCGCAGCCAGCGCCGGGCTAAAACCACCCCGGTCCATGTCGGCCCACAGACTTTGCAACATCAAGCGCAGCGTGGGCGGGTCGGTGCGGTGGGTTTTGAGCAAACCGATAAACGCTTCTTTCGGCAGCAGGCCCACGTCTTCGGCAAACATGCTGAACAAACAGCGGGTTAGGAATGACGCTACCTTTTCAGGAGCTACTCGTGCTTGCTGTGCTTGCGTTACAGGCTTATTTGACTCATTAGCCGGGTTGCCTTCGATGGACTTGGCCAGACGCGCCAGCAGGTTGGCTACCTGGCGCGTGACACGGGCGTTGATGCGCGCCGGGTTCAGGCTAAGCGGGTCGAGCCAGATTTGGCGCAGGCGCTGGCGCACCTCGATTTTGGCCAGGTCGTCCAGGCGAATGCGGTGACTGCGCGGGTCGGGAAAAGGCGTGTAGGTGGCACCGCTTTGGCTGAATTCGGCATACACCTCAATGACAGTGCCCACATCCACCACCAGCACAAACGGCGGGCGGCCTTCAGACGCCGGCAGGGCGCGGGCATAGCCTTCGGCCTGACTACGAGCGCGCAGCAGCCCATCGTCAAAGCCTTTGGTATGACCGGCGGCCTTGAGCTTTTTGGACTCCAGACAAAACGCGCCCTGGCGGTAGCAGTCGATGCGCCCAGCGCTGCTGGAACCGTCGCCATGGCGGAAGGTGACCGGGCGCTCGAACATGTAGTTTTGGTCGGGCGTAGGGTGCGGTTTGTCCACGTCCAGCAATGCGCACAGGTCGATGACAAAGCTCTGCGCGGTGGACAACTCGCTGGCGGTGACGCCGCGCCAGCGCGCGATGAAGGATTGGGCGGCGTCGGCTGAAGGGTTGGGCATGTCAGACTTGCTGGCTCACAGCCGCATCAGCCTCTAGACGTTTTCAAACAGCACATCAGCCGGTACGGTCAGCGCAACGCTGTCCAGTTCCAAACCGATTTCGGTCAGGCCTTGTGTGAGTAACCAATTAGCCGGATTCGCTTGGCGCCGATAGACCTCAAAGGTTTTGCTGTGCGGGTCAACCAGGGCGTATTCTTGAAGGGATTCAATCAACCGGTAGGTGAGAAACTTGTCGCCCCGATCGAAGGTGGCGGTTGAGGGCGACAGCACTTCAATGATCAGCTTGGGGTGCTCCATTTGGAGTGACGCAGCCAGGTCGCGAGGGTCGCAGGTGACCAAAATATCGGGGTAAAACAGGTCATCGGTGGCAGCCACGTGAATTTTCATGTCGGCCATAAAAGCCTGGCAACGGGTTCCGTGCAAATGATTGTCCAACGCCCTCGCAATGTTCATGGTGACACGAACATGCTCGCGCCGCGCGCCGCCCATGCCAAATACCTTGAACACTTCGCCCCGAAAAAATTCGTGGCGCTCAGGTTCATTAATTTCCCAAACGGAAAATTCTTGCGCGCTCATGCGGTGGATGGCTTGTGGTAGTCCCATGACTTTAATTATGGCATTGATCGCGCACGAGGCCGTAGCCTAAACACGCTCCAAACTGCGCCTGCTTGAGCAAGTCTGACTGATTCGGTTGCCGGGTCGCTGTCATGATTGACGCGCCATGTGAATGGGCATTTGTAGCGCCTGCTTAAGTTCACGCAGCACATCAAAATGCGTTGCAGCCACGGTTAATTCCATTTCCATATCAATACGACATGTTGTTACTTCGCCTTGCCCTCCCACAGGCATCGATAGATGGCTTGGGACACGCGTTAGCACTGTCTGCGGCTTCGCGTCTAATGTCGTTTCGATCTGAAAACGGAATAACTCCTGTTTTAGCGTTGAGTTAGGTTAACACGCAACCATGAAATCAGTGCCTACTGACCCAGTTCTCAAGCACCAGTCCGGGGTAGATTGCAAAATCGGCATCGTTGTTGGTGACCAGCGTCACGCCCAGTGCAATCGCGTGGGCGGCAATCAGTTTGTCCAAGGCGTCGCGGCTGCGTTCGCGATTGGCAAAGCGAGCGGGTCCGTAAGCATTGCCGGCCCGGGCCTCAAAGGCCACCACCGGCACATCTTCTATAAAACTGTCAAGCATCAACCGATTCGTCGGTGCAGCGGCACCAGAACAAACGACGCCGTATTCAAGCTCCGCCAAGGTGATGGCAGAGATCACTACCTCGCCGACAAAGCATTGGTCAAAACGCTCTTTGACCGCCACCGGCTGATGTTTCATCAGGTAGATGCAGATGTTGGTGTCGAGCATGTACTTGGGGTTCATAACGCGTCACGCTCGCCTTCGGTGTTGTTGCCACGCCCTGCCACCAGGAAGTCGGGGGAGAACCGGGCGAGTTTGCCCAACACATCACCGATGCGCCGCTGGGCGGGGCGAATGCGCAACTCATCGCCCTGGCGCTCAATCACCAGGTCGATGTCCCAGGTGCTGTAGGCCAGCTCCGCCGGTATGCGCACAGCCTGGGAGTTGCCGTTCTTAAAAATTTTGGTGGTAGCCATGACTGACCCTTTGCGTCAAGCGTGTGAATGCTAAATCAGAAGACTAATTGTAAACACATGGATGTACGCCATCATCCGACTAAATCCGGCCATGCCAACTTCAGCGACATCAATGTCAAAGGTTTCCAACTCGACATCCAAATTAGCTTTCTCTTTGGGCCCGAGAGTGCCATCAATCAGCCCTACCATTGGTCATCCAGCCAGGTTCAGTACGGTCAATGGCTGACATAAAAAACCTCCCCTCGCGCGCGAAACGGCAGGTGCCGGCCTTCGGGCAGCAGGTAGGCATGGTCCATCAGGGTGTTGAGCTGGTCTTCGCAATAACCGTCGGTGATGATCAGCAGCGGCCCGGCTTTGGGAAAATCGCCGCGCGCTGCCAAGTCCCGCAGCAGGTCCAGGGCGGGTTGCAGCACTGTGCCGCCACGGCCGCGCACGGCAAAACGCTCAAGCAGGTTTTCCGGCTCGACCCAGCCGCTGTCATAGGCGTGCGCATCGCAGCAGATCAAGCGCACCGCAGATACCTCGCGTGCCAGGGCATAGCTGGCAATGGCGCCGAGTGATTTGCCCAGCAGTTGGGGTGCCATCGAGCCCGAGGTGTCGAGCAGCACGCCAAACACCCGGCTGCGGCGCTCTTCCTCGGTCGGTTTGACACTGGACGGGCGTGGGTTGTCGGGGGTGGCAGACTGGCGGCGCGAGGGGTGGGCATAACTGCGCCGTGGCACGGGCGGCGCAAAACGCTCGTCAAACCAGTGCGCCAGTTTTACATCCCAGGCAATTGGCGGTTGGCTTAAGCTGCGTATTTCTTCAATCAACCCGGCGGGCAACACGCCACGCGGCGTGCCGCTGCAAAAACGGTCAAAACCTTGCGCCAGCGCCCGGCGGCAGTAGCCCTCGGCATCCATGAACAGCTTGCCGTCTTCATCACCCAGCATGTCTTGCGCGCCGACCCCGCGCAGGGTGGCGAGCTTGCGGGCGCGGCGGATGTCTTGTGCCAGGCTGTCATACACGTCTTCGGACGATTGCCCCGAAAACGCCGCGTCATGCAACAAACCCATGCCGGGGGCGGTGCCCACCTGCATCTCGATCAGCCAGCCATTGATGATGAAATCACAGGCAATGTTCCACAGCAAAGGGTCGCGCCCACGCCGGCGCGTGGCGTGATTGAGCCCGGCGTGTAGCAGCTCGTGCGCGAACACAAACAGGCATTCGTCGTCAGACAGCCCGGCTGCCGGGTTGAGCCAGATTGCGCGCGCACCGACATCAATGGCCGCCACCCGAATCTCGTAGTGTTGGCACAGACGCAGGTCTTCTTGCACGTCAAAACTGGCGGCCAGCGCACCCAGCAGCGGGTAGTGGTCGATCAGGCGGCGCTTAGTTTTTTGGGCTTTGCTCAGGGGTTTGATTTGGCCGCTCATACCGGGCAGGCCGGAGGCCCGCTCTAACGCGTGCCCGACATCGCGCGCAATGCCGTCGGCCAACAGCTCGCGCCAGCGCGGTGGTGGTCGTTGCCAGCGTGAGGGTTTGGCATCGAAGTTGCAGAACAGGCTGGCATTGCCGCACAACTGGAGTTGCCACTCTTTTAAGGCCGGGTCGCAGCCGTCAACACAAAAGTGCCTCAATAAACCATCAGCACCGCCAGAGGGAAAAACAGGCTCGGGGTAAACCAGATCATCCGGCAGTTGACCGAGCTTGAGTTCGCCGCAAAACCGGTCTGCCGCCAGCAAACTGGCCAGCTCCCACAGTTCAAACGGTTCTTGGCGTCTGACCAGGCCAAATCCCAGGCAAAGCAGGGCGATGGCGATCACCCGCGTCCACGCCTCGGGCGCGGCCTGGCGCTTGCCGTGCAGCCAAATCTGGCCAGCAGGCGACAGTGCCAGCCAACCTTTGGATGACACATATTGGTGCTCTTTATCGACCATGAAGCTGGTCGCCTGCGCCAGCGGCGCCAGCATGGGGTGTTTTTGCACCGCCTGCAAACCGGCCTGACGAGCCTCGGCCGCCGGACCTTTTGACACTTGTTGGCTCACCGTCAAACCTTGGCGGGCTTGGTGTCTTTGCTCTGGCGACCGGCCAGGCGTGGCAGGTCGCGTGCCACCTCGACCAAAAACCAGGCGGGCAGGCGCTGGCCGGCTTCGTCTTCGCTCATCACCGACTGCGCAATTTCGACACTGATTCTGGCCAGGTCGCGCAACATGTCTTTGGCGCGAATGGCAAGCTCCTGATGTGCGCTGCGCACCGAACTCTCGTCATCGGGCAGTTCCTTACGCAAGTGAGCGCGAAAGGACTGCGCCAAAAAATACAGTACATCACGGTCTTCGGGGCCAGTCGGCCAAAACGCATCACCCTTGAGGATGGCGTGCAGCGTGTGCTTTTGCCGAATCTGTTTCAGATAGGCCTTGAAATGCCCAGCGTGACTGGGTGTCAGCAGGCCATAAGCCAGGGCTTCAAGCATCTCGTCGCTCACGGTGTCGCCAAAAGAAGTCAGCGCGTCTGAGAGCATGTGCCAACTGCGCGGTGATGAAAAGGCTTCCTCGTGCTTGGGCGGCTCGCTCCAGAGGTGGTCGGGGCGCAGTTGGATGTAATCAACCACCCAAGGGTGAATGCTGCCATGGTTGATGGCCCAGTCAAGCCACTGGCGATGGTCGGTGCGCAAGTGGATATGCACCAGCCGGTTGATCAAGGCCGAAGGCATGGGTTTGACGATAGCTGCATCTTTGGCCCGGTTGCCTGCGCCAATGACAATGGTGCCAGCGGGCAGCCGGTATTCGCCCACGCGCTGCTCCAGGATCAACGAATAGAAAGCTTTTTGGATTTCATGCGAAGAGGCGTTGAGTTCGTCAAGAAACAGCACAAAGGGCTGCTGGCGCACGATGTTGGCTGGTGGATAAAAGCGCGAACAGTCGCCGTCAATTTTCGGGATGCCCAACAAGTCTTCGGGGGCCAGTTGGCTACCCAGCAGTGAAACACACTCCAGGCCAACCGTATCGGCAAAGCGCCGCACCAGCGCACTTTTGCCGATGCCCGGCGGCCCCCACATAAAGACCGGACGCACCACGGCCACATTGAGCAAAAAGTCAAGCGTTTGGGCTGGGTTGAGTTGGATGGCGGATTGCATGGTTTGAAGGGGTAGAAAGATTGCTATGTTAAGAGTAGCTGCGAGTGCTTATAGGATGGGCTCTAGAGCCTGTTTTTTCATATGAAAATTATAGGAATGATGTCAGCATCAGCCTAGACTTGATCGGGGTCAATCCCCAAACTTCTCAAATTTTGTTCGAGTGCATCAATTCGTCCCCACGGGCAGCTTGGGTCACCACAGGCCTCGTCTGGGTCGCCTTCGTGCTCAAAAAGCAGATGGAAACAGAGCCAATGCATTTGCTCAAAAATTTCATATTGGTCTTTGCTCACTTCGACTGGCTTTTTGCATGCCACACACAAAAGCTGTTCATCGTCAGACATTGGAATCTCCCAGTGAATATGGTCGGTGCGTAGGTTAAGTCGTTGAGTGGCCATCAGGGTTTAGCTGAATAGATTCAGGCATTATCCGAACGCAGTGGCTCAAATACTGCGCCCCTACGACTCAATCAATTGAAAACTCCAAACACATGTCACTCCCCCGCTTGATGGAGTGCACAGTCGATCAGGCGTTGGCTTAAAAAATAGCCGTTTTGGCGCAAATCCAGCATCAGTGGCTTGACGTGGGAAATCTGCCCTTGCTGTTTGGCCAGAAGCAACACGCCGACGCTGCCAAGCACGGGCAGCCGGGCATGTTGCGCGGCGTTGCGGCCACGCCAATCATCCATCACCAACAAGGACTGGCCGCCTTCGGTCTGTGTCTGCTGGGCCAGCACCATCGAACTGGCCTCACCCGCGTCAATTTGGTACAGGTTCATCAGGCTTTTGGTTTGGCTAAGCTGGCTCGGACTGTCCACGTTGACAAGCTGTAACCAGGTTTGGGCAAAGGCCTGCAACAGCACAGCGCCGTCTGGGAAAGCCCCACCTTGCAGCACTTCGTCAGCCACGATCGATGTCACGCTCACGCTGCCAAACAGTTTGCCCAGCAGCGCAAGCTGTCCAATGCGTGCCAGGGCGATCAGGGGCCCGGCATCGGCAATGACGATGCGGTTCATGTCAGTGCGCGGTGGCAGGCACAAGCCACTGCGCGGCGGTATCCACTTCGGCGGACAGCGTGGCTGCATCGTAGTCCGCCACGGCAATGCCCAGTTGAGCCAGGCGCGTGAGCATCTCGGCGGTGGATTCACCTGCCAGTTTGGCCGCGGCGCTAACGCTCATCAAGCGATCTTTGAACAGGCTGACCGCCATGGCTTGGCGCACATGCGTCAAGTCGGCCAGGCCCTGGAGTTGCTCAAACCCGATCATGACGGCATCAGGTTTGTCGCGGTTCATCACCACCACCAACTCGGTGCGCGCATCACGCAGTGCAGTGGATGGATTGGATTTGAGTTGACGCACGTTGATGGTCTGCACAATGTTCTCCTTTTATGTAGGAACATTGGTATTCTATGCGGCTAACCCAAGTACAAATGATTTGCAAGCGCAATGAGCGCACTGGGTTCATCACCCCTCCTGCATGGCCAGATTCAAAAATGGATTTACGATGCGCAGGGTGCCGTCAATCAGTTGGTTGTGTTGCAGGTCTTCGCTGAAGAGCACGCTGGCGCCACTCTGCAGTGCGCTGGCCAGTATCAGACCGTCATAAAAACTGTAACTGGTGCTGGTCTGCAAGGCCAGGGCAGCTTGAATTAGCTCGGTGCTGGAAGACACACGGTTCAGCGGCTGCATGGCTGCGTCGATGAACTGTTGGCATTCATCTGCGGTGAAACGTTTGGTAAATTTGCGCGTGGCCACGTTGGCAAATTCTTGAATCACCTGGTAACTGATACAGCCGCTGTGGGTGGCCAGCGCCTGTTCGAGTAGTTGCACGGCGCGTTGTTTTTTCAGCGGTTCACTGGCCAGCAGGGCGTAGACAAAAATGTTGGTGTCGATGAAGAACAGATCAGATGGAAGATCGGTTACTTGCGTTGGCATGGGTGGTCGCCTTAGCGTTGATTCAATTCGTCACGGCTGAAGGTACGCCCGGCATCTACCTGCCCAAGTTGTTGCATGACCGCACGAAAGTTCGCCACGGCAGCATCGTCTTGTGAGCCAACGTAGCTGGCCAGCCATTTGCGGAATTCCACATTCAGCGTGCTTTGTGCCGCCGTGGCTTTTTTTCGCGCTTGGTCAATCAGTTGGTCGTCTGCGGTGAGGGTGATGTTGCGTAACATGGGTTGATTCTGGTGTGCACTGTGAGTTGCAGTGTACACAACTTGGTGGACACTATCTGGTATCAACAGGCGCAGCACCGCCTATTGGCTCAAAAAGAGAGACTTTAACGTTGGAGCGATTTTTATTCCGCAACAATTTTTAGTGCTGCCACAATGGGAAAACCAACATCGCCAAAGTGCTCCCCTTTATGAATATCGAAACGGTCGCCGTACTGGACTTTGAGACCACGGGTCTGTCGCCCAACTATGGCGACCGGGCCACCGAGATCGCCATTACCCTGGTGCGGGGTGATCAGATCATTGACCGCTACCAGAGCCTGATGAACGCGGGTCGTCGCATTCCGTCTGAGGTCACACAGATCACCGGCATCACCAACACCATGATCGCAGCAGCACCCGCCGCAGCCAAGGTCATGCGCGAAGCTTGTCAGTTTGTTGGCAACACGCCGATCGTGGCGCACAACGCCTCTTTTGACAAAAAGTTTTGGCAGGCGGAACTGGCCTACCTGTCATTGCCATGCCTGAGCCGGTTTGCCTGCACCATGCTGTTGTCACGCAGGATTTATCCAACCGCACTCAACCACAAGTTGTCAACGCTGGTGCGTCTGCTGGGTCTGCCGCAGGCTGGCCGGGCACACCGCGCCATGGTGGATGCCGAGATGACCAGTCATCTTTGGTTGCGCATTCAACAAGACGTGTCAAAAACCTATGGCATTGCATCGGTTAACCATGAGTTGCTGGCGCAAGCTCAGACGGCAACCCGCGACAAACTGCCACTCGTCTTTAGGGGTCAGCAGAGCGCCCCCAAATAGACTGACCGATCATCCAACCTGTTCGCGAGGTTAATTAGCGAGAACCAACCCGACTGCTGGTGATGTTATGGAGGGTACTGATTCAAGCGCAGCCCCAAAATACCAGCCCCACCCCAACCCTCCCCCAATGGCGGGAGGGAGCACTTCACCAGCCCAGCAGTTCCGGCTTTCCCGGCTTTAGTTTTCGAATCAGTACAAAAATCCAAACAACCAATGCGCAGGCCTCGTTGCTGATTCGTATGGTGGCGCAGAGTCCCACCAGGGCACGACTCGCTGACGCATCGCCTGAACCAGTCAGCGCCGCTGGAGCGCGGCGTGTCATGCCTTGAGCCTGCACCAGCGCGGTCATGCTTATCCGTCTTTCACCCGACGATGCTGAGGTGTATTTACCCTGGCTTGCAGCGCAGCGACAAGCCGGGCGCACCGTGGTGATCGATGCCAATTTGCGCCCTTCGGTCATGCCCAATCTGGATTTGTACCGGCGCCATGTGCTCACTGCCTTGCACTATGCCGATGTCATCAAGGCCAGCGATGAAGATTTGACATGCCTGAATTTGCCCGGTGCCGATGCCTTGGCGCAGGCCAAAAATTTGCTCAATGGTAGCCGTGCCAGTCTGCTGGCTTTGACGCGTGGTGCGGCTGGCGCAGCATTGCTGACGCGCAGCGGGCAGGTGTTTACAGCACGCGAAACCACGCCAGTCACGGTGATCGATACAGTGGGTGCTGGCGATTGTTTTTTGGCCGGTTTGGTCGTGGCCATGCTGGAGCAGGGTCTGGCGGCAGATTGGGGCAGTGCCGAGGTGCAAGTGCCGATCGCGCAAAATTTGTTGGGCAACGCAATAGCCAGTGCCACCTTGTGTGTGATGCGACGCGGCTGTGTGCCGCCCAGCCGCGTCGAAGTGCTTGCCAGGGTGCAGCAGTTTCCATGTGTTTTTGGCCTGTAGCGCTTGCTCAATAAGCGCAAGCAGCTCTATATTTAATAGCATTAATCAGGACTGAATGGATGAAAGATGCATTGCCGCAAGCGGTGCACCAACGCATCGCAGAGTTTCTGGCGCAGGGGCAACGGCGCATGGTCGGCATTGTGGCTGAGCCAGGTGCCGGCAAATCTACCCTGGCAGCAGCCATAGTGGCTGAATTTGGGGCTGCTGTTCAGGTGCTGCCGATGGATGGTTTTCATCTGGCCAACTGTGAACTGCAGCGCTTGGGGCGTGCCAGTCGAAAGGGTGCACCCGACACGTTTGATGCGGCGGGTTTTGTCAATTTGTTGCGCCGCCTGAAAACACAGGCACCTGATGAGGTGGTCTATGCGCCCGACTTCAAGCGCGAAATCGAAGAGGCCATCGCGGGTGCGATTGCGATCGCTGCCAGCACACCTTTGATCGTGGTCGAAGGCAACTATCTGTTACTCGACGATGCGCCTTGGCTGCAGGTGCGCGAGATAGTGGATGAAGTCTGGTATCTGGATGTGAATCCTGCAGTGCGCCATGCAAGGTTACAGGCACGCCACATGCGCCATGGGCGCACGCAGCAGGAGGCACTGGACTGGATCGCCAACACCGACGAACCCAACGCCCGGCGCATTGCGCAAACCCGCATGCATGCGAATCATTGCCTGCACGTACCTGGATGATCCGATACAACGTGCCAACCAGTCGCAGCGCTTCAGCTCCGCACGCGTGTTTGTGCATTGGTTGTACCTGCAGGTAACTTGATGGGAAGATGTCTGTATTTTAATAATTACACGGATAAATAGATAAAATGCCTGTAATACAAGCTGCAATATCGATAAAATTTCGTGTAAATGAAAAATAACTGCACCATTCAACTTTTTTCCGATGGCATTTGGCATGACGTTGCAACCGTTGCCCTTCTGGGGACTGAAGGAGACGGGTGGCAGGCCAGAACGTATTCGGGCTATTCGGTCGAATGGGCGGTCAATTTTCTGGGTGCGCGTGATGCCCACGCCTTGTCTTGCCAGTTTCCGGTTGGTTTGGAGCCGCTGGCGCAGCCACATTGGCCGGTCTTCCTTATTGACATGCTTCCCCAGGGTTTTGGACGCGAAGAAATATTGCGCCGTATCAACCTGCCAGTCACAGCCGCAGAGAGTGTGGACTGGCGCTTGCTCAAAGCAGGTGCTGGCAACCCGATTGGCAACCTGCGGGTCAGGGAGGCGGCTGAGTGGCTCAACCACCAAACAGGTACAGTGCGCGGCTTTACTGACGATGAAGTCGCCTCTCGTGGTGGTGATTTTGCAGAATATTTGGCCGGTCACGGGCTTTTCGTCGCAGGGTCATCCGGTGTCCAAGGAGAGTGGCCGAAGATATTGCTCACCCGCGCCCATGACGGATTGCTGTACTTGGATCACACCCTGACGGACGATCAGGCCAGCGCGCATTACATCGTCAAATTCGGGCGGGGAAACAATGCTGACTTGACCAACATCCTTCGCCACGAAGCATCCTATATGGCGATTGCGTGTCAGCTTGGACTGCGCGTACATGCTCCGCTGGTGTTAAAGCAACGGGCCTTGTTCATTCCCCGCTTTGACAGGGTGATACAGCCAGGTGGTGTGCTGCGCCTGGCTCAGGAGAGCATTGCCACGTTAACCGGTCTGCCGGGGTTTGGGGTGGTGCCCAGTCACGATCAGGTGTGCCGGGAACTGATGCTGCGCTGTAGCCACCCCGAGATCGAGGTGCTCGAATACATCAAGCGTGATATTGCTAACCTCGCCTTGGGTAACAAAGACAACCACGCCCGAAACACCGCGCTGCAAAGGGACTTTTCGGGTGGCGTGCGCCTGACACCACTGTTTGACTTTGCCCCGATGTACATGCATCCGGATGGCATTGCCCGACAGATCCGTTGGGTTGACAACGACGGGGGTAGCCCGGACTGGGGTCGCGTGGTCAACCGGGTCTGCGAAATCGGCGCTGAAGTTCAACCCAAGGCAGGCCGCAAGCGCCACAAGATCGCCCCGTTTGTGCGTCGGGATGTTCTGGTGGCGGGTCTGAAAGCCATGGTGCCCATCTTGCGGACGATCGCATTGCGCGGTGACCAAATGGGTCTGGACAGGGCGGTGCTGAGCCATTTGCGCACGGGTATCTTGGCTCAGGCTGAGCGTTTGTCGGCTTTGGAGTAACGGGCTATATGGATAAACGCTACACCTCACTGACGCTGCAGCAGCAGCTTGAATTGCGCCGCAAGGCCGTTGACGATGTGCTGATACACCCAGAGTGGAAGCTTGCAGCGGCCATTCGGCATCTGAAAAAAACCATGCGGCTGACCACCGCCGAACTTGCCAAACTGTCAGGCGTTGCACTTCGCACCCTGCAAGACATTGAGCAAGAGCGCAGTGAAGGCAGTGTGCAGACCATGAACCGAATTTTGGCGGTGCTTGGCTTGAAACTGGGTGTGGTGCGTGCTGCGCAGCACCCAACTCAATAGCGACTAGCCAGACACACAGCCAGCGACCCACTCGGGCGCGTCCAACTGAATCTAGCAGCATGAAAGTTTATGAATAGATGCGACAACCGCCTGCACGAAAGTCATGCTTGACAATAGCACCGACCAAACTCTTTGCCAGTTTCGCGCCACCCTGTGATGATGGCTCAATTGGCGACAGCGCTGAATAATCCCCGGGATCGGTGCAAATCAAACGTAAATCCAGCACCGGCAATCCTCTGGCAGCGGCTTCGGCAATGATTACGTCATTAAACATGCCCAGGGCAGTCCGCAACTCCGATGGCAGTCCTGGCACGGAGTTGTAAATCGTGCAGACCATCAGCGCAATATCCATTGTCGCCAACTCTGACAGTAATGCCGTGTAGTTGTTTTGAAAATCGTTTTTTATACGGTTCAATGCAACCAGGGCCTGTCGGACGCTAGTAGCATCAGCTTCCAATGCGGCAACACAGCCAAGCGCATCGTTTCCCCCAACACTGAGCACAAGGTGGGTTACATTCGGTGGCAATCGCGTCAGTTGAAAGTGAACATCACTAGTGGTATCACCGTCCACGGCCAATAGGCTTGCCATCCAGTTGTGCGAAAGATTTCGCTTGACCTGTTCAATAACTTCTGGACCTTCATGAACATACGTCACATTGTCAAATATGGAGTCGCCAAGCAAGATGAGGTGATTCATGGGAATTTGTTATTTACGAAAGTGCGCTTACAACCTCTACGGTTGAAGTCAGCACCAATATGACTTTGTTAACAGATGTCACTTTTGCGATGATCTGAGCACTATTTTTTTCGAATGGTTCGAGGTAAAACGATACCAGCGAACAGTGCACACACCATGGCCGCAAATCCGCCTGCCATGGTGCCACCGTGCAGCGAAAACACTAACGCAAATACTGATAATTCCACCACGAAGCCAAGTACATGCCAGTGCGTCAGCTTGTGCCACATGCTCCACAACCCGAGGAACATTAAACCGCCATAAAACAGCGGAGTAATGTCAATATGCGCCAAACCGATTCCCATTGCGGACTCCTATTCTTAACCCAGATGTCGATGAACTCTGAACAAACCAATCTTCGGGGCACAATTGTCCTTGTGCAAGAAGAATCGTAGGGGAAAAATGAGAATTTCACATAGCACCATGGCAGGGTTGCAGTTAAGCACAGTGGGACGCTTGTCTGAGCTAATTCCGCCGCGCGACTACAGCAACTTGAACCAACAGGACTGTCAATTGAGGGTCTGGTTACCTGACCCCGCAAAGCAAGCTCTGGAAGAACTTTGTGAAATCAACGAAATGTCCATGACCGCATACCTGACCGAGTATTTCGCCAGCTACCTGTTCGGTCATCATGAGGTGATGCGCATGCGCGCCAACAGGTCTGGGTTGTACGAGCCGGAGTCAGAGAGTCGCTATTGCGCTATTGACCCTGACGGCCCAGAACCAGAGCCAGAGGTCGCGCCGAATCTTGGAAAAAACATCTTTGCGTTGAAGATCTGGGTGCCCGAAAAGATAAAGAATGGTCTTCGGTTTCAGGCAGATCGGGCAGGAATAACCCTTGGTGAGTTTTCCCGTTCTTTGATCTGTTCCCACTTGTTTGGCTGCGAATTCGCTTCTGCACCATTCAAAGGAACCACGTCACTTGTTGACTCTATTGCTCGTGAGTGGGAAGGTCCTTGTGACGACTAGGCGTTACCCGTATTAATAGAACGAAGACGACATACGCATTCAAATATCGAGCCACACATGACAGACTTGAAGAAAGATCCGCCAGAGTTAATTGACGACATCATCAGCCATTGGCTTTGCTGGGATGAGCACGAAGTCTTCTATTTGACAAAGTTGGCTACATCTCTAGTTGCCAATCCTGAAAGTGGCGACGCGACAGAAAAGCCACTTTTTGAACAGCTTCGACGAAAGCTAACAGCAGCGGAATGGAACGATCTACCAAAGATGATTGCAGAAAGGCGCACCGGAAATCTTCGTGAAATTGAAAGTGAAAGATTAAAACGAGAGGCACTTGAAAAATCGATGTTAAAAGCAGAGTATGAGCGCGAACGCACTAGGCAGCTTGTGCAGGAAACAAAGATAAGACGTGATGCCCAAATTGAGGAAATCGACCAACGACTACACATTGATTTTCTCAGTGCAGATGACTACTTTCTGAAAATGCACAGTGAACTGATCACTGTGGAAGAGTTTCATACCCAGAAGTCAGAGTTTGTGGCAAGGTGGTTCGCCGAAAGATCTGACGGCGGCGAGCGCAGCAACATTTCAATTCCAGACAGAGAGCAGCTTTCTGTGATCGCAGCCTTGCATGGGAATGTACAGGTTGTTGCCCGTGCAGGCAGCGGAAAAACTGCGACGTTGGTCAACCGCGCTTTTTTTCTTCAAAAGCACTGTGGAGTCAGTCCCAGCCAAATGATGCTGCTGGCTTTTAACAAGAAAGCTGCTGACGAAATCGAAGACAGACTGGGTAAGGTGTTGGATGGACAGCCGCCATTCGTGATGACCTTCCATGCATTGGCCCACGCGCTTGTGCATCCCAAAGAAAATTTGATACACGATAGTTCGGACGGCAAAAATCAAGCGCTCAGCCGTTTCGTGCAGGACGTGGTTAACAACCGCTTGCGCCACCCAGATTTTTATGATCGCATCCGAAAAGTCATGACTGCGCACTTTCGGGAAGATTGGGATCGAATTCAAGACGGCGGCTATCACTTGAGTATGGAGAAAATGCTGGAATACCGTCGTGCACTCCAACGCGAAACTTTGCGCGGTGAGTTTGTGAAGTCGTTTGGCGAAAAGGTGATTGCAAATTTCCTGTTTGAACACCAAATTCCGTACCTGTATGAGCCAAGCGAACGCGGCCGTCTTAAGAACTATCACCCTGATTTTTTGATCAAACGCGGAAATGGAACCGGGGTGTGCATCGAATATTTCGGCATGACCGGTGACCCCGATTACGATGAAATGTCCGACCAAAAGATTCGGTATTGGCAAGAAAAACCGGGGTGGACCTTGATCGGTTGCGACCCGAGCGATTTCGCTAATGGCGGTGTCAACGGCTTTGTGAACCAGTTGCGCACGGAGTTGGAACGAGCGGGATTTGTTTGCAACCGTCTGACAGAAGAGGAAATATGGCACCAAATAAGTGAACGTGTTGAGTATCGATTTTCCGCCGCCACACGCAGCTTCATCGCACGGTGCCGCAAGGCCGAGTTAACCCCGGAAGCACTTTCACATCTGTTAGCAACCCACAAAGCCAAATGGCAAGTTGAGGCAGACTTTTTGGACATCATGGTGGTGTTGTATGACGACTACCTGAAGCGTCTGGAAGATCCAAATGATCCCAAGGAAGACTTTGACGGCTTGCTACGCCGTGCTACTTTGGCAATCAGTGCAGGACAAACTGAGTTCACCCGGTTCCTCAAGAAGCAGACTGGCGATTTAGCGAATTTGCGTTTCTTGCTGATCGATGAATATCAGGATTTCTCAAAACTGTTCCATTCGATGATCGAGGCAATCCGGGACAAAAATCCTCAACTCAAGTTGTTCTGTGTGGGGGATGATTGGCAGGCTATTAATGGCTTTGCTGGCTCTGACCTTTCGTACTACCAAAACTTTTCGGCCAACTTTCCCAACGCTGAGCGATTGCACATTTCAACCAACTACCGTTCGGCCAAAGGCATTGTGGGGGTCGGCAACGCGGTGATGGCGGCAGATCCTGGCGAGCCCGCTGCAGCACACTCTACAGATGCTGGGCACGTGTGGACGGCTACGGCCACCGACTTCAATCGGTCACCCAACGAAGAGACTCGCCATGGCGATGACAACATCACGCCCATGGTGTTGCGGCTGGCGGCTTGGGCCTTGGCGCAAGGTAAGAACATTGTGGTACTGTGCAGGACGCAAAACCCGCCGGGTTTTATCAATTACAAAGCGCACCAAGGTGGGGATAGCACCTCGCAATCGCCTGGCATTGAACGTTTTCAAGCGCTGATCCGTTCCTATTTTCCGCAGCATCAACGTCCCAAGATAAAGGTGTCTACGGCGCACGGATTCAAAGGGCTTCAGGGCAGCGTCGTTGTCATACTGGACGCGGTTACGGGGTGCTATCCCCTCATCCACCAGGACTGGATCTTTCTTCGTTTGTTCGGCGAAAGTGTAGAAACCATTACCGATGAAGCTGCAGGCTTTTTTATGTTGCTTTGACCCGTGCGATCGACACGCTGGTGATCTTTACTGAGAACGGTAAAAAGTCGCCTTTCCTTGCGGATATTGAGCGGAAATTCACGCTTCACCCAATTTCTTGGAATGTTTTCCCCCCTGTTTCAGCGAAATCAGACCGGCTGAAGGTGGTGGTGGGCAATCAGTCATATCGTGGGAGCAAACCGACGATGGACATCAAGGATTTCTTGAAGCAGGGGGGCTATTCATATTCAAAAGATTGCTGGGTGAAAGGCTTTGAGCAAGGCAGCTTCAAAATCAACACACTGACAAGTTCGACGTGGTCAGAAAGAGCTGATGGAG
>CAIYYA010000012.1 GCA_903930255.1 uncultured beta proteobacterium | reverse complement strand
TGGGTGTTTGGGTGTACTGTGCAACAGGCATGTCCGCAACGGTAACGGAAATTGTATTTTGTGTCCAGTAATTTTTAACACCAGCAACTTTTGCCTGTACGGGAAGACCGAATACTTACGTACAGAACGTACAGGCGAAAAAAAACCTTCGCAATTCATTGATTTGCAAAGGTTTTTTGTTTATATCTGGCGGAGCAGGGGGGATTCGAACCCCCGGGGGATTTTACTCCCCGCACGCTTTCCAGGCGTGTGACTTAAACCACTCATCCACCGCTCCGTTAGCTTTAATTTTAACTGAGATCAAAGGCAGCAATGGGAGTATTTTCCAATTCAGGATCCAACCTGAACTGGAAAATTCTGTATCCGAGTGTAGAAAGTTCTGCCCACAATATCTGCCTGCTTCAACCCGTGAGTATGATGGTGCTAAATTGTCTGCTGGCACAGGGTTTCTTTGGAGTCGTCTATGAATGATAAAAAGTCAATGAATTTCAATGATTTGGAACAATGGTTGAATGAGCGGCGGGTGACTGAGGTGGAGTGCTTAGTACCTGACTTGACGGGTGTTGCGCGCGGAAAAATTTTACCCCGAGGTAAATTTACTGAAGATCGGGGCATGCGCTTGCCGCAGTCTGTAGTGGCTATGGGGGTGACGGGTGAGTTCCCTGAGAGTGGCCCTTATTACGACGTGATTGATCCGACTGATCGCGATATGCAATTGCGACCGGATCCGTCGACCGTGCGTATCGTTCCTTGGGCAACTGACCCAACAGCACAGGTGATTCATGATTGTTTTGACAACCATGGGAATTTGGTTCCTTTTGCACCACGCACAGTACTGCGAAGAGTTTGCGATTTATTTGCAGCAGAAGGGTTAAAGCCAATTGTTGCGCCTGAGTTAGAGTTTTACCTGACGGCTCGCAATACCGATCCGAACACGTTGCTGCGCCCACCGATTGGACGCAGTGGCAGAGCCGAGACTTCGCGCCAGGCCTACAGCATTGATGCCGTGAATGAATTCGACCCGCTGTTTGAAGAAATTTACGATTACAGCGACAAGATGGAATTGAATGTGGACACTTTGATCCACGAAATTGGTGCCGGTCAGATGGAGATCAACTTCTTTCATGCCGAGCCATTGGGATTGGCTGATGAGGTGTTTTTCTTTAAACGTACTGTGCGCGAATCAGCGCTGCGCCACGACATGTATGCCACATTTATGGCCAAACCCATTGAGGGTGAGCCTGGCAGTGCAATGCATGTGCATCAGAGCATTGTGAATGCGGTTACAGGCAAAAATATCTTCAGTAACGAAGACGGCACGCCATCCGAAGCATTCATGCATTACATCGGCGGTCTGCAGCATTACATACCAGCGGCCATGGTGCTGGTGGCACCCTATGTGAATAGCTACCGGCGTTTGTCGCGCCATACGGCGGCACCGATCAATATTGAATGGGGCGATGACAACCGCACGGTGGGGATTCGATCACCTATTTCGTCGCCGCAAGCTCGGCGTGTTGAAAACCGCGTGATTGGTGCCGATGCCAATCCTTACGTAGCACTGGCGATGACACTTGCCTGTGGCTACTTAGGACTTAAGAACAAGATCAAACCCAAAGCCGAGATGCGCGGTGATGCCTATCTTTCGCCTTATGCCCTTCCGCGCAGCTTGGGTGAGGCGCTGGATTGGTTACGCCGCGAATCTGATTTGCATGACGTGCTGGGTAAAGAGTTCATCACTGTGTATTCCGAAATCAAGGAGCTCGAGTTTGATGAGTTCATGAAAGTTATTTCGCCTTGGGAGCGCGAACATTTGCTATTGCATGTATAGCTGTATGCGCTTGATGGACGGGCGCTATAAACCTATTTGTTAAAAATTAAAGGACATGTTGATGAACACGCCGACACATAAAAATCAGCTGACAACCCAGCAAATCCAGGCGCTCGACAGTGCGCACTTCATGCACCCTTTTACTGACCATGCGGACTTGGCGACGCGTGGCGCGCGGGTGATAACCAAGGCTGAAGGTATTTATATCTGGGATTCTGAGGGTGAAAAAATTCTTGACGCAATGAGCGGCTTGTGGTGTGTGAATGCTGGGTATGCGCGACGTGAACTGGCAGATGCAGCGCACCATCAAATGATGACGCTGCCGTTTTACAACAGCTTTTTTCAAACAACCAACGTTCCTGCTGTGCAGTTGGCAGCACGCTTGGCCAGCCTCGCCCCTCCAGTTGATGGACGAAGCTTTGAGCATGTGTTTTTCTCGAGTAGTGGCAGCGAGAGCAACGATTCAAATGTGCGTATGGTGCGTCGCTACTGGGATTTGCTGGGACAACCACAGCGCAAGGTGATCATCAGTCGCCATAACGCTTACCACGGTAGCACCATGGCTGGCGCTTCGCTGGGCGGCATGAGTGGTATGCACGCGCAGGGAGACTTGCCAATTCCAAACATCACTCACATCGATCAACCTTACTTTTTTGAAAATGGGTTGGCAGGTGAAACGCCTGATGAGTTTGGCCTGCGCGCTGCTGGCTGTCTGGAGAAAAAAATCCTTGAAGTTGGTACCGACAAAGTAGCAGCCTTTATTGCCGAGCCAATTCAGGGTGCGGGTGGTGTGATCATTCCACCAGCGACCTATTGGCCTGAAATTCAGCGCATTGTGGATAAATATGGCATTTTGATCATCAGCGATGAAGTGATTTGTGCCTTTGGTCGGATCGGTCATTGGTTCGCGTACGAAAAATTTGGCTATCGGCCGGATTTGGTGACCTTTGCCAAAGCTGTGACCAGCGGTTATATCCCGCTGGGTGGCGTGATGGTGGGTGATCGAGTCGCCAAAGTGTTGATAGAAAAGGGGGGGGAGTTCAACCACGGTTATACCTATAGTGGTCACCCTGTGGCTTGTGCCGTGGCACTTGCCAACCTTGACATCATGGAGCGTGAACAATTGCCGCAGCGTGTGAAGGGTGAAGCTGGGGCATACTTTGCCAAGCGTTATGCCGAATTCAATGAGCATCCTTTGGTAGGATTGGCAGAGAGTTGTGGATTTGTGGCAGGCTTGGTATTGGTGAAAAACAAGCATACGAACGAACGCTTTCGGCCGGATGATGCCGTTGGTATGGTTTGCCGTGGCCATTGCTTTCGCAATGGTTTGATCATGCGGGCGGTGGGGGATCGTATGATCATTGCACCACCGTTGACGTTAACGTTTGCCGAGATTGACGAATTGATGCGGCTGATTCGTCTAGCCCTGGATTTAACGCAAAATGAGATGCACCAAAAAGGTTTGATCTGATCGTTTTTACCAATTCAAAAGTGGTCTGTTTATTGCTAGCCTTAAACTAGCGTTCCCTGTCCTTGTTTTTCTTTCATTCGGAGTGTGTTTATGATGAAAAAGTACCTGGTTCCTTTTGCGCTTTCTGCACTGGTTTTGGCCGGCTGCGGCAAAAAAGAAGAACCTCCAGCACCTGTAGCGGCTCCCGCCCCAGTGGCCAGTGCGCCAGTAGTGGTGAATACTGAGGAAAAAGTCCTCAATATTTATAACTGGCCCGATTACGTTCCAGAAGGCATGATCGCAGCGTTTGAAAAAGAAACCGGCATCAAGGTTAATTACGATACTTTTGAGACCAATGAAGCTTTGCACGCCAAGCTGGTGGCTGGTAACACAGGTTACGACATTGTGGTGCCAGGCTCTGTTTTTGCCAAACCTCAACTCGAAGGTGGTTTGTTGCAAGCGCTTGACAAAACAAAGATTAAAAACTTGGCAAATCTGGATCCGGCCATCATGGCTACGCTAGCCAAGGCTGATCCGGGTAACAAGCATCTGGTGCCTTGGGCTTGGGGCTTTACCACGGTGGGTATCAATAAGACCAAAGTAGCCAAAGCTTTGGGTAAGACGCCGATGCCAGAAAATGCTTGGGATTTGGTGTTTAAGCCCGAGTACACATCGAAGCTTAAATCGTGTGGCATCGCTTATCTGGATTCGCCGACAGAAATCATCCCAGTGGCTCTGCATTACATCGGCAAAAATGCCTATTCCAATGACGTCGCTGATTACAAGCTGGCTACCGACATGCTGGCCAAGGTGCGCAAAGACGTGCGTATTTTCAGCTCAACCATGATTGACGATATTGCCGGCGGCAAGGCTTGCGTGGCGATTGGCTGGTCGGGTGACATCAACATTGCGGCTAATCGTGCCAAAGAGAATAAATCGAAGGACGAAATCGAATCGCTGCTGCCAAGCACTGGCGCTTTGATCTTCTTTGACACCATGGCTTTGACAAAAGATGCCAAGCACCCGAACAACGCTCAAGCGTTCATTGACTTCTATCTGCGCCCAGAAAACGCGGCATTGATGACCAATACCATGAACTACCCAACAGCCAACAAAGCAGCCGTTGAGAAGATCAAGCCTGAAATTGCTGGCAACAAAACTATTTTTGTTGAAACAGACTATTTCGCAAAGATGATTCCTCCGAGCAGCTTTACCAACGAAGCGCGCGAAGCCATGGCTAACGCTTACAACGGCTTCAAAAAAGGTAAGTAACAAGAAGCGTTGTTGAAACCTGGGCTGTTTGTACCAACCGTATAAACAGCCCTTTTTTATGGTCGCTGCTACTCAAACCGAAGGTTGTTCATGGCTGATGTCGATACCAAAAAAGACTATCTGGTGACCGAAAAACTGGTCAAACGCTTTGACGAGGCGCTGGCTGTGGATGAGGTGAATCTATCCATCAACAAGGGTGAAATTTTTGCTCTGCTGGGTAGTTCTGGTTGTGGGAAATCGACTCTGCTGCGCATGCTGGCCGGGTTCGAGACGCCTAGCTCAGGGCGCATTCTTCTGGGCGGGCAAGATGTGGCCAAACTGGCCCCTTATGAGCGTCCGTTCAACATGATGTTTCAGTCGTATGCGTTGTTTCCGCACCTCGATATTTGGGAAAACATTGCATTCGGGCTCAAACGAGAAGGTTTGCCGAGCAACGATATCAAGCAACGGGTGGGTGAAATGCTCGATTTGGTGCAACTTGCGCCCTATGCCAAGCGCAAGCCTCACCAGCTCTCGGGGGGGCAGCAACAGCGGGTTGCATTGGCGCGCAGTTTGGCCAAGAAGCCCAAGGTATTGCTGCTAGATGAGCCTTTGGGCGCATTGGATAAGAAACTGCGCGAGCAGACCCAGTTTGAGTTGGTCAACATCATCGAAAAAGTGGGTGTGACCTGTGTCATGGTGACGCACGACCAGGAAGAAGCCATGACCATGGCCGGGCGCATTGCGGTGATGAGCAAGGGGCGCGTCTTGCAAGTTGGCTCACCCGAAGAGGTATATGAACATCCAGCCAACCGTTTTGTTGCTGATTTCATTGGCAATGTGAATCTTTTTGATGGCAAACTCAGTATTGATTTGCCAGATCGGTGTGCTGTGCAGACTGCCATTGGCGAGATTCATGTCGGTCATGGGGTTAGTGGTGCGCTGAACATGCCGGTGGCTATTGCGGTTCGTCCCGAAAAAATCGAGATCAGTAAAGACAAGCCAGCGTTTGAGCACAATGTGTTCAGCGGCCGAGTCAAGGAAATTGCTTATTTTGGTTCGTATAACACCTTCATTGTTAAAGCATCAGATGGCACGCGTGTGAAGATCACCGAGGCCAATACGTCACGCCACGAACTCAGTCACATCACCTGGGAAGACGACATCTTTTTTTGGTGGAACGACAGTGCTGGCGTGGTGCTGCGCGACTAGGAGTTGCTCATGATGAAGCTGACTCTACCGATGCCAGGCAAGCGCTTTGTGATCAGTGTGCCGTATGTGTGGCTGATCGTATTTTTCTTCATGCCGTTTTTAATTTTGCTCTATATCAGCTTTGTGGATATGGGCAACGATATCTCACCGTTTAAGCCCATTTGGGATTCGAGCACGGGTTTGCTCAAACTGAAGTACGAGAACTATTGGTCTATTTTTCGCTCAGCTGATGGCGGTGCGCTTTTTCAGACACTTTACGTTGAAGCTTATGTGCGTTCTATTTGGTATGCCTTGTGTACGGCTGTGCTTTGTTTGGTGATTGGTTACCCGTTTTCGTATTTCATAGCCCGTTCTGCGCCGAGTGTGCGACCAGCCTTGTTGATGATGGTGATGTTGCCTTTTTGGACATCATTTTTGCTGCGCGTTTACGCATGGAAGGGGATTTTGGCCGATCAGGGCATGGTGAATCAACTGCTGCTGGGCTTGGGTTTGATCGATGAACCGATCCAGATGCTATATACCAATGTGTCGATGCTGGTGGGAATGACCTATGTGTATTTGCCCTTTATGGTGCTGCCGCTTTATGCCAATCTGGTCAAGATGGACTTTCGTTTGCTGGAAGCGGCCTACGATTTAGGCGCTTCGCCGTTCAAGGCGTTCTGGCTGGTCACAGTACCGTTGTCCAAGGCAGGAATCATCGCCGGTTTTATGCTGGTCTTCATTCCATCGGTGGGTGAGTTTGTGATTCCTTCGCTACTGGGCGGGCCTGAAAACATCATGATTGGCCGTGTGGTGTGGGATGAAATGTTTACCAGTAATAACTGGCCTCGCGCCACTGCTCTGGCTGTGGTGATGATTGGCCTGATCGTCGTTCCGCTGGCTATCTACTATCACTACACCGGCGACCCTGCTGAGTCGCATTCATGAGGTGCCTGTCATGAAAAATTTTCTGTACCGGTATTTTGGCAAAGCCTGGTTAGGCTTGACGTATCTGTTTTTGTATTTGCCGCTGTTTTTCATGATGCTGTTTTCTTTTAACAGCACTCGTCAGGACGCCGAGTTCACCGGTTTTTCGCTGCGCTGGTACGAAGCGCTGACGCACGACAGCAAAATTGTTGAAGGTTTTTGGCTATCGTTAAAAGTTGCAACCGCAGCGGGTGTTGCTTCCGCGGTGCTCGCCACGTTTGCCGCTTTTGTGCTGGTGCGTTATCGGCGGTTTGCTGGTCGAACCCTCTTTTCTGGCATGGTGAACGCACCGCTGGTGATGCCCGAAGTGGTGATCGGCCTGTCGCTGCTGCTGCTGATGGTGGGCATTCAAAACGCATTCGGCTGGCCGCAGCGGGGCATGCTGACGATTGTGCTGGGGCACACTTTGCTGGGCATGGCTTATGGCATGGTGGTGGTGCAGTCGCGCTTGTTGGAAATGAATCGCGCAATCGAAGAAGCGGCGATGGACTTGGGTGCCAAGCCGTTTCAAGTGTTCTTTCTGATTACCATGCCGAATATTTTTCAGGCAATTTTGGCAGCTTATCTGCTGGCATTTACCTTGTCATTTGATGACGTGGTGATTTCCGAGTTTCTCTCGGGGCCGGGTGTGAATACTTTGCCGCAAGTCATTTTTGGCTACGCGCGCCGAGGTATCAACCCCACTATTTATGCGGCGGCAACGCTGCTGATTGTTTCGGTCACCCTAGTGGTGGTGAGCTACAGCGTGTGGGTGGCGCGCCAAACACGCCGGCGCGAACGCGAGATTGCTGCAGCCACGCGAGCCGAAGTGGCCGCCTTACAAACCGCGTAAGATAATCCTGAAAATCCATTAGCCCCGTTCTCCCTGAGCTTGTCGAAGGGCTTGACAGGCTTCGACTAACTCAGCCTGAACGATAAATTCGCTATTGAAAAATCCAGGATAATTGCCTTTGGCGCTTATGCAGAAAGCGTAGTGTGCTATCCTTTTTAAGGAATAAAAGATGATTCAACAGATTTACGATGGGCGTGCCTTCATCAATGGTCAGCGTGTGGCTGCGCGTGATGAAGCCACTTTTGACTGTATTTCCCCAGTTGATGGGCGTTTGCTCACTACTGTTTCGCGCTGCCAAAGCACCGATATTGATACGGCTGTGGTTGCTGCGCGCGCGGCCTTTGACGACCAGCGTTGGCGTGGCATGGCGCCTGCCACACGCAAACGCATCATGATTAAGTTTGCCGATCAGTTGATCGCGCACGCTGACGAATTGGCGCTGATGGAAACGCTCGACATGGGCAAACCCATTCAGTATGCCCGCAGCGTAGACGTCAACAGTGCGGCCAATTGCCTGCGCTGGTATGGAGAAGCGCTGGACAAAATTTACGACGAAATCGCCCCAACACCTCAGACCGCCTTGGCGCTGATTCAGCGCGAACCAGTTGGCGTCGTGGGCATCATCGTGCCCTGGAATTACCCCATGATCATGGCAGCCTGGAAAATCGCCCCGGCGCTGGCTGTGGGCAACTCGGTGGTGCTCAAACCCAGCGAAAAGTCGCCATTGACGGCTTTGCGTTTGGCTGAATTAGCGCTGGATGCGGGGATTCCAGAGGGTGTTTTCAACGTGGTGCCGGGGTTTGGTCCCGAAGCCGGTAGCCCGCTGGCATTGCATATGGATGTGGATTGCATCGCCTTCACCGGTTCAACCCGCGTTGGCAAGCAAATCCACGTGATGGCCGGACAAAGTAACCTCAAGCGCGCCTGGACAGAGCTTGGCGGCAAGTCGCCCAACATTGTGTTCGCTGACTGTCCAAACCTCGATAAAGCCGTGCAGACGGCTGTGGGAAGCATCTTCTTTAACCAGGGCGAGAGTTGTAACGCACCCTCGCGTTTGTATGTCGAAGCCAGTATTCATGACCAGTTCTTGGAAAAGGTGCTGGCGTTGGTGCCCAACTACAGGCCAGCCAATCCGCTGGTTGGCAGCACGGTGATGGGCGCCATCGTTGACCAAACTCAAATGCAGTCGGTGTTGCGCCACATTGAAGGCGGACGCTCTGAAGGCGCTGCCTTGCTCTGCGGTGGCTCGCAAGCGCTAGCACAGTCGGGTGGCTGCTATGTGGAACCAACCGTGTTTGCGGGCGTCACCGATGCCATGGCAATTGCACGCGAAGAAATTTTTGGTCCGGTACTTTCGGTGCTGTCGTTCAACGATACGGCCGAGGTGGTGCAGCGCGCCAACCAAAGTGTGTATGGTTTGCAAGCGGCGGTTTGGACGCGCGACCTCAACAAAGCGCTCGGCGTGGCGCGTGCCTTGCGTGCTGGCACAGTGCATGTGAACCAGTATGACGAAGACGACATTACCGTGCCTTTTGGCGGTTTCAAGCAAAGTGGTGTAGGGCGAGACAAGTCGCTGCACGCTTTTGACAAATATACCGAGACCAAAACCACCTGGATTCGCATCGATAGCCCGGTTTGATTGCGTTTGGCACCCTATCATGGCCTATGCTAAGCTCATCATTTATGCTATCTAATATATAGCTCTTAGCGCATATCCAGTAAGCGTTATAAGCAAAAAATTGTATGATAAATATCGACAACATTGTGGCGAATTTAAAAGCCCAGGGCATCCATAGCGTGCTGGCGCAGTTTTGCGATCTGCATGGCGTGGCCAAGGGCAAGCTGGTGCCAATCGAGCATTTGCATGAGTGGGTCGAGGTGGGGGCAGGCTTTGCGGGGCTGAGCATTTGGGGCACCGGCTTGGGGCGCTTTGGCGCGCGCAGCGAATACTATGGCCGCGTGCAATTAAATAGTTTGCGAACGTTGCCCTTCATGCCCGGTGTGGCGCACGCCGTTTGTGATGGTTTTGCGGGCGGGCAGCCGCTAGCGACCGATTCGCGCCAATTGCTCAAACGCCAGATTGAGCGACTGCAAGCGCGTGGCTGGACGCTTTGGGTGGGCATTGAACCCGAATTCTTTTTGCTCAAACAAGATGCTCAATGTGCTTGGCAAGTGGCAGATCCGCTTGATTCGCTCGACAAACCTTCTTACGACCTCAAAGCCATTCACCGTAACCGTGCTTTTCTGGACGACATGCGTCTGGCGCTGACGCAATTGGGCTTTGAATTGCAGCAAATTGACCATGAAGATGCCCCAGGTCAGTACGAAATAAACTACAAATTTCACGATGCGCTGGCGGCTGCAGACCGTTTTATGCTTTTTAAGCTAACGGCGCACGCCATCGCCGAGCAACACGGTGCGGTGTTCAGCTGCATGCCCAAGCCGTTTGCCAACAAGCCGGGCAGCGGGTTGCACTTTCATTTGAGCATTACCGACGCGCAGGGGCGGGCGATCTTTACCGACGCTCATGATGCCTTGCTGCTCAGCGCCAGTGGTTACCAATTTGTAGCGGGGTTGTTGGCGCATGCCGATGCTTTGAGCGCGCTATGCGCACCTACGGTGAATAGCTATAAGCGCCTGGCTGTGAGCCACAGTGTCTCTGGCACCACCTGGTCGCCGGTGTGGAAGGCTTTTGGCGACAACAACCGCACCTGCCTGGTGCGCACAGTGGCGGGACGAGTGGAGTGGCGTTTGCCAGATCCTGCCTGTAATGTCTATGCGGCTATTGCTGCTACTTTGGCCGCTGGGCTAGATGGCATCGATCGCAAGCTGCCAGCCCCTGAACCTTGTGGCGAAGACTTGTATGAGCGATTGAATTCAGCGAAAACCATGCCTGCACGGTTACCACAAAATTTGGACATGGCACTTCAGGCGCTGGCAGCAGATGCAACCCTCTGCAGCGCCATTGGCTTAGATTTTTGTCAGCAATTTATTCAACTCAAAGCACAAGAGTGGAGCGATTACTGCCAAAACATCACTGATTGGGAGCTCCAACGCTACGCGAATGTGTTTTGATTTTCATGATTTGCAATTCATATTTCAAATTGTGAAAATTGACCTTGTATTTTTTGTTAAAAATTTCTTATGATGAAATATATAATTTCATATTGCAAATTGATGTTTTTAAGTCATTGATTTAAAACGAATTAAAATATGTCTTCTATAAGACATAAGAATCGATCAAAGTCTTCTATAAGACATAAAATACACATCAGAATGTGAGCGATTTGCACCCGCACACACACTTGTTTTAATCAACCTAGGAGTGTTTTATGTCTGAATCCACCGTCAACTTGAGCCGTGCCGAGCAAATCGCTGCCCTCGAAAAAGATTGGGCTATCAACCCACGCTGGAAAGGTATCAAGCGTGGCTACAGCGCAGCAGATGTCGTGCGTCTGCGAGGTTCGCTTCAGGTCGAGCACACACTGGCGCGCCGTGGTGCCGAAAAGCTGTGGGATTTGGTCAACACCACGCCCTATGTGAACTGCCTGGGCGCATTGACCGGTGGTCAAGCCATGCAGCAGGTGAAAGCCGGTGTTAAAGCTATTTACTTGTCTGGCTGGCAAGTCGCTGCTGATAACAATGAATACTCAGCTATGTACCCAGACCAATCGCTGTACCCAGTGGATTCGGTGCCAAAGGTGGTTGAGCGCATCAACAATTCATTCAGCCGCGCTGACGAGATTCAGTGGTCTAAAGGTGTTGGCCCAGGCGATGCGGGTTACATTGACTACTACGCACCCATTGTGGCTGATGCTGAAGCTGGTTTTGGTGGTGTGTTAAACGCCTACGAACTGATGAAAGCCATGATCCGCGCGGGTGCCGGTGGTGTGCACTTTGAAGATCAACTGGCTTCCGTTAAAAAATGTGGTCACATGGGTGGCAAGGTGCTGGTTCCTACCACCGAAGCCTGCCAAAAGCTCATCGCTGCGCGCATGGCTGCCGACGTTTATGGCGTGCCCACGCTGGTGATTGCCCGCACAGATGCCGAAGCCGCCGATCTG
>CAIYYA010000011.1 GCA_903930255.1 uncultured beta proteobacterium | reverse complement strand
CCACAGCAACATGGTGCCAGTCTGTGCCCGCACCGGCCAGGTGATCGAGCCGATGTTGACAGATCAATGGTTTGTCGCCATGACCAAAGTGAGTGAATCTGACCCCAGCGGCAAGAGCATCACGCAAAAAGCCATTGACGCGGTGCACTCGGGTCAGGTCAAGTTTGTGCCCGAAAACTGGGTTAACACCTACAACCAGTGGATGAACAACATCCAAGACTGGTGCATCAGCCGGCAACTCTGGTGGGGCCATCAAATTCCCGCCTGGTATGCCGAAGATGGTACAGTTTTTGTAGCGCGTGATGCAGATTCAGCAAGCGCTGCAGCCCTAAAAGAGGGTTACACCGGCAAGCTCACTCGTGATGAAGATGTGCTTGATACCTGGTATTCGTCAGCGCTGGTTCCGTTCAGCACCATGGGTTGGCCAGAAACTGCCAACACCGTTCGGGCGGAACCCTTAGACAACATCAGGAAAGGCACTGTCGAAGCTCAGTGTGAGCGAAGTTTGAGCGACATCGACCTGTATCTTCCCAGCAGCGTATTGGTCACCGGCTACGACATCATCTTCTTCTGGGTTGCCCGGATGATCATGATGACCACCCACTTCACCGGTCAAGTGCCTTTCAAACATGTCTATATCCACGGCCTGGTGCGCGACGCGCAGGGCCACAAAATGAGCAAGAGTGAGGGCAATGTGCTCGACCCAGTCGATTTGATCGACGGTATTGGCTTGTCCGAGTTGTTGGTCAAGCGCGCTGAAGGCCTGCGCAAGCCCGAAACCGCTCCGCAAGTGCGCAAAAACACCGAAAAAGAGTTCCCCACCGGCATCCCAGCTTTTGGTGCCGATGCGCTGCGTTTTACCTTTGCGTCGCTGGCATCGCTAGGTCGCTCAATCAATTTTGACAGCAAACGCTGTGAGGGTTATCGCAACTTTTGCAACAAGCTGTGGAATGCCAGCCGCTTTGTGCTGATGAACTGCGAAGGGCAAGACTGCGGTTTGAACGAGCACACGGCGGCCGAATGTTCGGTCGGCTCCGGCGCTGCGGCGTACTTGTGTTTCAGTGCGGCAGACCGCTGGATTGTTTCATTGCTGCAACAGGCCGAAGCCGATGTGGCACAAGGTTTTGCTGACTACCGTTTGGACAACGTTGCCAGCACGATTTACGACTTTGTCTGGAACGAGTTTTGCGACTGGTATCTGGAAATTGCCAAGGTGCAAATCCAGCAGGGTCGCAGCGACCCTGACCCGCAAGCCGGTCTGGCACAGCAGCGTGCCACGCGCCGCACCCTGATCCGAACGCTCGAAACGATTTTGCGTTTGGCTCACCCCATCATTCCATTTGTCACTGAAGAGCTGTGGCAAAAAGTGGCTCCTGTGGCCGGTCGTGGCGCTGCCTCGGTGTCAATTGCCGCTTATCCCCAGTGCCAGCCTGAGCGCATCGATGAGTCTGCCATTGCGCATGTGGTCAAACTCAAGCACTGGGTGGATGCCTGTCGCAACCTGCGTGGTGAAATGAATGTGTCGCCGGCCACCCGGTTACCTTTGTATGTGATTGCCAGTTCTTCAGCTGAGGCTTCGTTTATGGCGCAAGCTGCACCGGTCTTGCAAGCCTTGGCCAAGCTTGCAGAGGTTCGTGTTTTTGATGATGAAGCTGCTTGGGCTGCTGCTGCTCAAGCTGCCCCGGTTGCCGTTGTGGGAGAAGCGCGTATCTGTTTGTTTATGGAAATTGATATCGCAGCGGAAAAAACGCGCATCAGCAAGGAATTAGGGCGACTGGAAGGTGAAATCGTCAAGGCCAACGGAAAACTGGGAAATGAGGCGTTTGTAGCAAGAGCGCCTGCTGCTGTCATTGAGCAGGAGCGCAAGCGCATGGCTGACTTTGCGGCTACCGTGGTCAAACTGCAAGAGCAGTTGATCCGGTTGGGCTAAGTCACCGAGAAACAATAACTTGAGCGTTGCCCATCTTGCATACGAGCGCGATGCCGGTAAGTTGCAAAACCCTTGAGTGGCAAGCCACACGGCGCGTTCTGCGCTTTGCCTAGCATCTCGTCTGCAAGCGGCCATTTTTTCAAGTT
>CAIYYA010000010.1 GCA_903930255.1 uncultured beta proteobacterium | reverse complement strand
CCAACGGCAAGACGGTCAACATCACAGGCTTGATCTTGGGCGGTGCGGATGTGGGCAACTACACGTTAGCCAGCACCACAGCAACCACCACCGCCAATATCACGCAAGCCTCGATCAGCAGCATTACGGGCATCACAGCAGCCAATCGGGCATATGACGGCACGACAGCGGCCACACTCAACACGGCAACGCCTGGCTTTACGGGCATGGTGGCAGGTGATGTGCTCTCAGTAGCCAGCAGCACGGGCGTATTTGCAGACAAACATGCTGCAGTCGGTAAAACGGTGAATGTCACGGGTCTTAGCTTGGGTGGTGCCGATGTGGCGAACTACACGCTGGCAAGCTCTACGGCAAGCACCACGGCTGACATTACTCCTGCCAATCTGACCGTTAGCACTTCTTCAGTAAGCAAAACCTACGATGGTGGCACGAGTGCAGCAGGCGCATTGGTGGTAACTGCCGGAACATTGTTCGCAGGCGATGCTCTGAATGGCGGCATCTTTGCCTTTAATGACAAAAATGTAGGTGTCGGCAACAAGATCGTGACCGTCTCGGGTGTCACCGTGAATGATGGTAATGCTGGAAATAACTATAGTTTGGCTGTTGCCAACAACCTCACCAGCACCATCAATGCCGCCCCTCTAACCGTCACAGCCAACGCGGTCAGCAAGACCTATGACGGAACGCTCACAGCGACTGGCACCGGCACAGCAGCTGCGCTTGCTGGCGCTGGCGCAGGTGAGTCGGTGCTCAGTGCCGGTATTCAGGCCTTTTTGGACAAAAACGCTGGCAGCGGCAAAACGGTTCGCGCTTCGGGCGTGACAATCAAAGATTCACTCAATGCTGATGTCACGGCCAACTACAGCATCACGTACATTGATAACACGCTTAGCACCATCAATCAGGCCAACCTGTCGGTGAGCGGCGCAATTGCAGCCAGCCGCCCCTACGACGGCACAAGCGTTGCCAACATCACAGGTGCTGTGCTGTCTGGCACGGTTTTTCCGAATGATGTGGTTAGTCTGCAAAACGCCACCACCGGCAACTTTTCCGACGCAACAGCAGGCACTGCCAAACTGGTCACCATGACGGCCAGCCTGACGGGTGCTGACGCAGTCAACTACAGCCTCACCCAGCCCACCGGCTTGACGGCGGATATCACTGCCGTTTCATCGAACCCAACCAGCTCACCCAGTGCAGCAGTTGTTGCTGCAGTGCAGAAAACAGTTACCTTGGTCAACTCGCCCGTCATGGCCATGCCGACCCAACAAGTGGCATTGATTTCTTATTTGGGTGCTGCACCGGCGCCATTACCTTCAGCCACCCTGGCACCAGTTGCGGCAACTGCCCCCGCATCTGCAAGCACTGCTGACACATCAACCAGCAGCACCGCCCAAAAAGCTGAGGCTCCAGTGGATGCGGCACTTGCGCCCAGTGCCGCACCCGTAGCACCCGAGGCAACGGTCGCGGCAGCTCCGACAGCACCCGTCAAACCCGCCACACAGCCCGCTGCTGTTGCTGCTAAAACGGTAGCAGCTAAAGCAGCCACAGCAAGCCCGAAAGCCGCTCCAGCCAAGCAGGTGACAGCCAGAACTGCGGCACCAGTGGGTCGCCCTGTGGTGGCGCCGATCATTCCCAATACGGGTCTTGCAAGCCGATTGACTGGGGTTCCCCCCGGCTTGGGTCTGCGTCCACCGATGGTGCATTTGCCGGTGCCACCTGCCATCAAGAACTTTGCGGCGGCGGTGCCTGATGTTGTGGGGCAAAAATACCCACTTCTGGCTGAAAGCAAAATTGTGCCGAAAGAGCCTGAGCACGAGATTCGTTCGGTGCGCGAGGATGAAATGGCGCAATCGTTTGACGCTGTACCTTCGCCGCACAACCCGGGCCGTGTGACCAAAGGCAACCAGTCAAAGGCCAGCATCATTTATGAAGAAACCCTCGAATTGGTTAACTTTTTGAATCTGTTGACCTTGAAAATTGTTCCTTGAATTTTTTTTGATTTGACCCTAAGTATTTTTTATCGGAGTCTGTATGCTGGATTGGTTTCACTCTCATTCGAACCTGCAAGTTGGCGGGATCATTCTGGTCTTCGGGCTATTGATGACAACGATTGCACCGTATTTGGTGCGCAAGCGTTTCAAGCTCGATCCTTCTGAGCACACGGCCAAAGGGGCTGAAGAGTCTTTCAAATTGTTTATTTCTCTCACCTTGCTGTTGCTGGCTTTTTGCTTGGTGCGCATGCAAGGTGACCACCGGGGCACCGAAGACATGGTGTCGCGTGAGGGCACGGTGATGATCAAATTGCATCGTGCCTATGATTCTTTTGGCGGGGAAAATGGCGCCAAACTTCAAGAGGGTTTGCTGAAATATGCCAATGCGGTCGTGACGGACGAGTGGCCTTTGCTGGCACATGGCAACCGTAACGAAAAGGTCAACGAAGCCCTGGCTTTTCTGGCTCGCGAATCCAAACAACTCGAGCCGCAAACGCCGGCACAGCAAGTGGCGCGATCTGAAATCATCCAGTCTTTTAACCAATTGGCAGACTTGCGCGAGGCGCGCGTTTCAGCGAGTCGACTCAAACTGCCAATTTATTACTGGTATGCCATTATTTGCTCGATCTTTTTCTTTACTGTGTTTGCCTGGTTTCAAAGTCCGCTGCCCAAGCTGCTCACGTATGTAGGCGGTGTGACGTGTGGTTTGTGTTTGCTAATGACCGTGTTGATCGCCACAGCGGGTATTTTTGCTGGCGAAAGTTCGGTAACCCCAGAACCCATCGAGCTGGCCATCGAGCAGATGAATAAGGCACCCAAGGCCAAACTTTAATGACCCTGGTCAGGTGTCAGCTGCGGTTGATTTAAACCGCAGCCTCTTATTGCCGAGTTCATTGATGCCCGTGACTCCAATAGCCCATGCACGCCTGCACGCCAATTTTGTTTGGCAAGTGCCCGAGCACTTCAACATGGCGCAAGCTTGCTGTGCGCGCTGGGCAGCACTAGCTGATGCTTCTAAAAATATAGCTATTCACGCATATCAGACGGGCGCTGAGGGCATTTTTTATACTTATTCTGAGCTTCAAGAGCAGGCCAATCGACTCTCGAACGTGATGCGTGCGCAGGGTGTTTTACCCGGTCAGCGCGTGGCGATTGTGTTGCCGCAGTGCTTTGAAACTGCCGTGGCCTACATGGCTGTGCTGCAAATGGGTGCAGTGGCCATGCCTTTGTCACAACTGTTTGGCCCACAGGCACTGGCATTTCGTCTGCAAGACAGTGCTGCCGTGCTGGCACTTGGCGACGCGCAAACGCTGCCTGATTTGGTGGCGGTGCGCGCTACTTGCCCGGCTTTGCGTCAAGTCATTTGTGTCACCAAACCAGATGTTGCTGCCGAATTGGCCAGTGATGTTCTGGACTTGGCCCGTCTTTTGAATGCTGCCAGCGCCGAATTTGCTTTGGTTAGCACCCGCGCCGACGACCCTGCGATCCTGATCTATACCAGTGGCACCACCGGCAACCCCAAGGGCGCTTTAATTCCGCATCGGGCGCTGATCGGCAATTTGACAGGCTTCTTGTGTAGCCAGAACTGGTTTGGCTTTGCCATGCCAGCTGACCAGCAAACTACCCAAAATTTGTGCGACCTGGCCGACCCCAGTCAACTGCCCAGTGGTTCACAGGCTGTGTTTTGGAGCCCTGCTGACTGGGCCTGGACCGGTGGATTGATGGATGCACTGTTGCCGTCGCTGTTTTTTGGGCGACCCATCGTTGCGTTCAATGGCCGTTTTACACCGCAAACTGCGCTCGAGCTGCTGCGCGACTGTGCTGTAACGCACACGTTTTTGTTCCCCACTGCGCTCAAGGCGATGATGAAAAGCTTCCCTGGGACACCCGCGCTTACCGTGCAAACCCAGTTTGGCTTGCAGCTGCTAGCCATCATGAGTGCAGGTGAAGCCGTGGGCGATGCGGTGTTTGACTATTGTCAGCGCCAGCTTGGAATCACCGTGAACGAAATGTTTGGCCAGACCGAAATCAATTACATCGTGGGCAATTGTGCGGCGCTGTGGCCATCCAAGCCGGGCAGTATGGGCATGGGTTACCCCGGCCACCGGGTTGCGCTGATTGATGACGATGGCAATGAATGCCCTGTGGGCGTGGTGGGTGATGTGGCTTTGCATCGTTTAGACGTAAATGGGAAGAGTGATCCGATTTTTTATTTGGGTTATTGGAACAACCTGGCGGCGACCCATGCCAAGTGCACGGGCGACTGGTGTCGCACGGGTGATTTGGCCACCCGTGATGCCGATGGTTACCTGTGGTATCAGGGGCGCAGTGACGATGTGTTCAAAGCAGCAGGTTACCGCATTGGCCCCGGTGAAATCGAAAACTGTTTGGTGAAACATCCGGCAGTGGCGAATGCTGCGGTGGTGCCAAAACCTGACCGTGAGCGGGGTGCCGTAGTCAAGGCTTATGTTGTTCTTGCTCCTGATTTTGTAACTGCTCGTGCAAGCTGGACGGGCGACAGAGCTGAATTTGATGCTCAACTTATTGTTCAATTACAAGCGCATGTGAAAGACATGCTGGCGCCCTATGAGTACCCCAAAGAGATTGAGTTTCTGGATGCCTTGCCCATGACCACCACAGGCAAAGTGCAGCGCCGCGTGCTGCGCCTGCAAGAGTTGGCTCGCGTAGCATAATTCGCTCCTTTCAACATCGCATAACAATAAAGCCGACCATGAACCGCACACTCCTTATCGTTGACGATAGCAAATTTTCCCGCATGATGATCAAGAATTAAGTGGGACAGTTGCAGCCTGATCGGGTGATTCAAGAGGCCGGCACTGGCGCTGAAGCGGTGGCCATGGTGCGTGCCAGTGCACCTGACCGCCAAAAACCTGATCGATCAGGCCGATCGAGCCTTGTATCAGGCCAAAATGCTGGACGTGATCGCGTCTGTAGTTTCCATCAACAAGAACAAACCGCCCTGCCATGAAACAAGTTCAACTTGGAAAAAGTGATCTGCTGGTGAGCCCAATTTGTCTGGGCACCATGACTTTTGGTGAGCAGGTGGATGAAGCCACTGCTTTCAATATCTTGGATCGCTCGCTTGAGCGAGGCATCAATTTTTTGGACACAGCCGAAATGTATGCGGTGCCACCCAAGGCAGCCACGTTCAATGCAACCGAGAAAATCATTGGCAATTGGTTGGCACAACGACCCGGTGCACGGCAACAGCTGATGCTTGCCAGCAAGGTTGCCGGACCGAGTCGCTCGATGCCCTGGATTCGTGGGGGTAGCCCCGACTTGACAGGTGCCGATATTTTGGCCGCTTGTGATGGCAGTTTGCGCCGCCTGCAGACTGATGTCATTGATCTCTACCAGATCCACTGGCCGGTGCGCAGTGTGCCTGCTTTTGGTGGTTTGTATTACCAGCCCAGCGACAACGAAGGCACTTCGATTCACGCACAGCTAGAAGCTCTGCACACCCTGGTGCAAGCAGGCAAGGTGCGTGCAGTTGGCCTGTCGAATGAAACGCCTTATGGTGTGCATGAGTTTGTTCGTCTGGCTGAGCAATATGCTTTGCCGCGCGTAGCGACGGTGCAAAACGGCTACAGCTTGCTCAACCGCAGCGTTGAGAATGCGTTAGATGAAACCCTGCACCGTCTGGGTGTGTCGTTGCTGGCCTATTCTCCGCTGTCGTTTGGTCTGCTCTCGGGCAAGTACGACGATACCGGGTTAACCGGCCCTGGTGCTCCTGCTATGGCGCGATTAACCAAGTTTGAGTCAAGCAGAAAACAGCGCTGGGGTCGCCCCGAAGCGTTGCAGGCAGCTAAGCGCTACAGTGCGCTGGCTCGTGAGCATGGTTTGACGCCACTGCAATTGGCGCTGGCATTTTGCTACACACAATGGCGTGTAGCGAGCACCATCATAGGTGTCACCTCGGTGGCGCAACTTGACGAGTGCCTGGACATTTGGGGAACCACCCTGTCACCCGAGTTGCTCAAAAAAATCGATGCCATTCGCTGGGAAATGCGCGACCCGGCGATGTGACGGGGAGCGAAATTTGTGTGACTCAGGGGTGTTGGGTTGTTTTTGCACTGAAAGCTATGACCGTTTGGCTTTCGGCGCTTGTTGCGCAGCAAGCACAGGCGGGCTCAGTTGCTCTTCGGCCCAATCAATATCAACCGGTTCGTCTAGTGCGTTGACCAGAGGTAGCTCAAAATCGTTCCATCCACGCACACCGGTTTTCATGGAATAAACTTGCTCAAAGCCCATCTGCTGAAGCGTTAGCGCTGCTATAGCGGTGCGGTTTCCCGAACGGCACACCAACACCAGGGGTTGATGGCGCGCCTGTACCAAAGCTGGAATAGTGTCGGAATAGCCCCAGTCGCACGAGGTCTCCAAAATACCACGTGGTACCAAAAGGGAGCCTTGAATGTGTCCGACAGCGTATTCTTCTGCCTCGCGAATGTCCACAATCAGCAGTTCGGAGTTTGTTTTGCGCATGGCATCCACATCCCAGGGCATCAGCTCTTGAATCTGTGGCAATGCCGCTGCAACGAGTTGAGCAAAGGTGGTTTGAGTCATAAAATTTCCGGTAGAGCCCCGCAATTTTGTTGCTGATTTGATTATTCTGCTCCGATTGTGCCCAAAGTCACAGTGGGTTTGCTACTTGACGGTGAACAGGCTGGCAAAATAGCCGCCTTAGTGCTCGCCCTTTTGGGTCAACAGGAGTTAAGTTTGCAATCCATACAAAGTTTTTCACCCGTTTTTGCAGCCCTTGCAGCTTATCTAATTGGTTCGCTGTCGTTTGCGGTCATTGTCAGCCGGGTCATGGGCTTGAATGATCCTCGCACCTTTGGTAGCAAAAATCCCGGAGCCACCAACGTGTTGCGCTCGGGCTCCAAGGCTGCGGCCATCATCACCTTGTTGCTGGATGCCGCCAAAGGTTGGTTACCCGTGCTGCTGGTCAAGCTTTATGGCCCCTCTTATGGTCTGGGCGATGGCACTTTGGCGATGGTCGGGTTGGCTGCATTTTTGGGTCATGTGTACCCCGTGTTTTTCAAATTTGCTGGTGGCAAAGGAGTGGCCACGGCTTTAGGCGTGCTGTTGGGTCTGAGTGGCTGGCTCGGTTTGGCGACTGCGCTGATCTGGCTTGTGATGGCACTGGTGTTTCGCTATTCGTCGCTGGCCTCCATCACGGCAGCGGTGCTGGTGCCAGCCGTTTATGTGATGGGCGATGATGGCTTGTGGATGATGAACAAAAGTGTTGCGCTGGCAGTGGCCGTGATGTCGATCTTTTTGCTGTATCGCCATGCTGAAAATATCAACCGTCTTATCAAAGGCACAGAATCCCGCTTAGGCAAAAAGACCCCCGGCCATCCAGTAGCTAAGCCAGCCGAGCATGGGCATGCCCAGCACGTGCATCACGGTCATAAGTACGATCACAAATCATCACATCAACACAAGTCATGAAGCTTTGTATTCTCGACAACGATTTTCTCGACCCGGCACTTGAGGCAACTTACATTGGCTATGGAGCCATGTTTGAACGTTTGCTGCGCGCTGCGGGTGCTACTGGTCAGTTTGATATTTTTAATACGCTCAAGGGGCAATACCCTGATTCGTTTGAAGCCTATGACGCAGTGTTGCTCACCGGTAGTCGGGCCGATTCATTTTCGCAAGAGCCCTGGGTGCTGGAACTCAAGCAAAAAGTAGAGTGCTTGCTGCAAGCCAGGAAAAAGCTGATTGGCGTGTGCTTTGGGCATCAGCTGATTGCGCTGTGCCTGGGCGCCCGAGTTGGGCGTGCGCCACAGGGCTGGGGTGCCGGGCGTATGCAATACCAGTGGCATGCGCCTGATTTTGTGCAGACACAAGGCCGAACCGAGATTGCTTTGCTGGCCAGCCATCAAGATCAGGTGTTTGATTTGCCGCAACGTGCACAGTTGCTGGCCAGCAGTGAATTTTGTCCGGTGGCTGCCTTTGCCGTGCAAAACCACGTTTTTTGTGTGCAGGCACATCCTGAATTTGTCGAAGACTACAGTGCCTTTTTGCTGAACAAGCGCCGTGCTTTGCTGGGTGAAGAAAAATTTAGCACCTGCATTCAAAGCCTGGCATTAGGTCACGAAGGGGCAGCCGTGGCGCGCATGATGGTGGCGTTTATCAACGATTAGCCGCGGGCATTCCAGACTGCAGCTGCAAGCCTGCTTAACCGGTCTTTAACAAAACAAAAAACCCTTGTAACTCATTGAATTACAAGGGTTTGAATTGGTAGGCGCGATTGGACTCGAACCAACGACCCCCACCATGTCAAGGTGGTGCTCTAACCAGCTGAGCTACGCGCCTAAGGTCATACGACAGCGTCAGAGTATAGCGGCAATCACCGCCAATCTTGCACCCGCGGATGGGAAACCTGTATTTTTGTGAGCCATAATTAACGTTTACGTCAACGTCAACTATTTATTGGAGTCCTCACATGCAGATCAGCGGCAAGGTTTTTATTGTCACCGGCGGTGCATCCGGTTTGGGTGAAGGAACGGCGCGCCTGCTCGCCAGCCAAGGTGGAGTGGTCGTCATTGCCGACATGCAAGTCGAAAAAGGTCAAGCCGTTGCCGATACCATCGGTGGAGCTTTTGTTCAATGCGATGTGAGTAACGAAGCTGATGCTCAGGCGGTGGTGGCCAAGGCTGTTTCGCTAGGCAAACTGATGGGTCTGGTGAATTGTGCAGGGATTGCCCCTGCCGAAAAGACCGTTGGCAAAAATGGGCCACACACGCTGGGCGTTTTCAGCAAGTGCATTACGGTGAACCTGATTGGCAGCTTCAACATGATTCGCCTGTGCGCGGATGCCATGTGCAAAAACACGCCTGAGGCAACCGGTGAACGTGGGGTAATGATTTCAACCGCTTCGGTAGCCGCCTTCGATGGACAAATTGGGCAAGCGGCTTACAGCGCATCGAAAGGCGGCATTGTCGCTATGACCTTGCCGATCGCTCGTGATCTGGCACGCAATGGCATTCGCAACATGACAATTGCCCCCGGTATTTTTGGCACCCCCATGATGTTCAGTTTTCCACAAGAGGTGCAAGACGCACTGGCTGCCAGTGTGCCATTTCCATCACGGCTGGGTACACCGCAAGACTATGCAAAGCTGGCACAGCATATTTTCGAGAACGACATGCTCAATGGCGAAGTCATTCGCCTCGACGGTGCCATACGCCTGGCTCCGCGTTAATCGGGTCAGCCAGCACGCAGGCGCGGTTTCTACAATCACGCCATGTCGATCCCCCAAACCTTTATTCAAGAACTCCTCAGCCGAGTTGACGTGGTTGATGTCGTTGGCCGCTATGTGCAGCTGAAAAAGGGGGGAGCCAACCTGATGGGTTTGTGCCCGTTTCATGGCGAAAAGTCACCCTCTTTCTCGGTCAGCCCAAGCAAACAGTTCTACCATTGCTTTGGTTGCGGCAAAAACGGCAACGCCATCAGTTTTTTGATGGAGCACAGCGGCATGAGTTTCGTCGAAGCTGTGCAAGATTTGGCGCAACAATTTGGCCTGCAAGTTCCACAAGATGAAGCCAGTCCGCAAGACCGTGCGCTGGCTGCGCAACGCCAGCAAAAACAAACAACTCTGACTGAAGTGCTTGAAAAAGCCTGCACTGCGTTTCAAAAACAGCTAAAAAACTCCGAGCGGGCAATTTCCTATTTCAAAGGACGCGGACTCACCGGCAAAATTGCCAAACAGTTTGGCCTTGGCTATGCACCGGCAGGCTGGAACAGCTTGGCAAGTGTATTTCCCGATTACGAAGAGCCACTGCTAGTCGAAAGTGGTTTGGTCATCGAAAACACCGAAGATGGCAACCATACCAAGCGCTACGACCGCTTTCGTGACCGTGTCATGTTTCCGATTCGCAATATCAAAGGCGATTGCATTGGATTTGGCGGGCGCGTGTTAAGCGACGAGAAACCCAAATACCTCAACTCGCCAGAAACACCGGTGTTCAGCAAAGGGCGTGAACTTTATGGCTTGTTTGAAGCCCGCAGCGCCGTGCGAGACCAAGGCTATGCCTTGGTCACCGAAGGCTATATGGACGTGGTGGCACTGGCTCAACTGGGTTTTGCAAATGCGGTGGCAACCCTCGGCACTGCTTGCACGGCTGATCACGTGCATAAGCTTTTTCGCTTTACCGATGCGGTGGTTTTCAGCTTTGACGGCGATAGCGCCGGCAGGCGCGCTGCACGCAAGGCACTTGACGCCGCCCTGCCCTTGGCAACCGATATTCGATCGGTGAAATTTTTGTTTCTGCCTGCCGAACACGATCCTGACAGCTTTATTCGCGCCCATGGCAAAGAAGCTTTTGCGCGCTATGTCAGCGAAGCGGTGCCATTGAGTCGCTTTTTGTTGGACGCTGCACGTGAAAGCTGTGACCTGCACAGCGCCGAAGGCCGCGCCCACATGGCCAGCAATGCCAAACCACTGTGGGATTTGCTGCCCGAGGGGGCACTCAAACAACAAATGTTAGGCGAAATTGCCGAGATGGTGCAACTGAGCGGCCGCGAGCTGATGGCCATCTGGCATCCAGCACCTCCGGGACGTTCTCGAGGCAACGTTGAAATCAATAAAAATGATAGCTACTCACGCACGGCTGATGAGCGTCAGAGGCATAAATCGCTCTCAAATTTGAATCCATCGCGCAGCCAGCGTAGCAGGCTGCCCGCAAGCCGTGCTGACCATGCTGCGCGCATTTTGCTTGAGCAAATGGCCGCATTGGAATCGCTCAGTGTGGAAGATCATGCATTACTATGCCATCTCCCTGCACCACACGGCCCACTCTTTGTCTGGCTCGAGCGTCAATGGCATGAACACGGCGCACAAACCTGGGTTGCACTGCGTGAGGGTCTACACGAACATGAAAGCGAAGCGCTGGCTCTCAAGCTCATGGCAGGCTTCGAACTCAACGACAGTGCGGATACCAGTGAAACCCCTGATGAGTTGCGCAAGCTGATTGACCGCATGCTGATTGAGCAACTCAAACTGGAAGAGACGCAAGCCATCGAAGCGGCTAAAGCCGACCCGTCAGCTCTGCAGCATTACCGTGAACTGCAAACGCGGCGGATACTTCTGGAGGCTAACAGTCGCGCACCTGCAGCTGAGAAAATCTAGACCCAGGCACACTCACAGGTAAAGTGACGCAAAAACTGTGACTGCTTGGTGATCTTGACACCGCGAATACTGTCGGCTTTTTCCTTCACCTCGGCAATCACCTCGCCAGCATAGTCAAAGTGGCTCTGTGTGTACATGCGCCGCGGAAAAGCCAATCGCACTAATTCCATGCTGTGATAAGTCTCGGTGCCATTGGGCAATCGCTTGCCAAACATCACCGAGCCAATTTCAACGCCACGAATACCACCTTCAAGATAGAGTGCATTGCACAGCGCCCAGGCCGGGTAATGTTGCATGGGCATGTTCGGTAAAACCGTGCGGGCATCGATATACACCGCATGACCGCCGGTTGGTTTGACGAAGTCAACGCCTGCAGCTTCGAGTCGCTCACCCAGGTATTCAGCGGTGCGCAGCCGATAACGCAAATAGTCTTCCTGCATGCCCTCTTCCAAGCCTATGGCGAGGGCTTCAAGATCGCGTCCAGCGAGTCCTCCATAAGTTGGGAAACCTTCCGTCATGATCAGCACATTGCGCACAGCATCCATCCACTCCTCGCTGCGCAGAACGATAAAGCCACCAATATTCACCATGCCGTCTTTTTTGGCGCTCATGGTGGCACCATCGGCGTAACTGAACATTTCTTGCACGATCGTTTTGATCGGCGTGTTGGCATAGCCCGATTCACGCATTTTGATGAACATGGCGTTTTCGGAGAACCGGCACACGTCCATGATGAAAGGTTTGCCATATTTTTTCAGCAATCCGGCATAGGCTCGAATATTCGCCATCGAGACCGGCTGACCGCCACCGCTGTTGTTGGTGACCGTCAGCATGCCAAACGGTATTTGCGCGCCCCGGTCTTTTAGCAAAGCTTCGACCCGCTGTAAATCAATATTGCCTTTGAATGGGTGAATCGTTGCAGGTTGCAGACCTTCGCCAATGACCAGATCCAACGCCTCTATGCCCAAGTATTCCAGATTGGCTCGGGTCGTGTCAAAGTGACTATTGTTGGGCACCACATCGCCTTTTTTACAAACGGCCGTAAACAGCACTTTTTCTGCTGCACGACCCTGGTGCGTTGGTACAAAAAACCGCATGCCGGTGATGTTTTGAATCACCCCCTCCAAGCGATAAAAACTGCGTGCCCCTGCATAACTCTCATCGCCTTCCATGATGGCCCCCCACTGACGTGATGACATGGCGCCCGTGCCCGAGTCCGTGAGCCAGTCAATCAGCACGTCTTCGGCGCGAAGCTTGAAAACATTCAGCTTAGCTGCCTCGAGCAGTTCAATGCGTTCAGCCCGAGTGGTCATGCGAATCGGTTCTACGCTCTTGATTCGAAAAGGTTCAATCAGGGTTTTGGGCATGGTCGTTGTGGCTGTTTTGAAAAGGTGCGTGACGGTAGCACTGAGAAAATCAGCATGGTGTCGGATATTTCCAACAAATGTGAAAAATATCCCGGGCGAGCCCATTCATAATGCGGCCATCCCAATAACTTAGGAGCACATCATGGCAAAAGGACAGCAAAACAACAAAATGGTTAAGAAACCAAAAAAAGACACCTCACCGCCCAAGCCCGTCTCTGCCGATGCAGTGCACCCGACCGTCACAACCTCTGTGCCGGTCAAAGGCAAACTAAAAAACGCACCGCGATAAGCGCCCAGTATTCGCCTTGATTGGCATGAAAAAATCCATCGAGGCGATGCAAGGTTCAGTCGACTTGCGTGCGCAACTCGCAGCTTTGAGCAGCGAAATTGAGGCATTGCGCTATAGCAAGGCAGCCGCAGAAGGTGCTTCTGAGCGCTTTGTCACGCTTTTTTCTACCGTCCCATTGGCGCTGATGGTGGTTGATGATGCCGGATTGGTGCTCGAAATCAATGCCCGGGCACTGGCCTTGCTTAGACCGCTCGAGTCTGATCCCCCTTTGAATTTTTTGCTGCCACTACTTTCAGCGAACCAGGCTGAGCAGGTTTCGCAAGGATTCATCAACGCTCAAAATGCTGGCACGTTTGAACTGCATGAGCTGGTGTTCAGTGGTGGATCGAATGGCCTTATCACGGGTGATCTGCAGATTGCGGCTGTTGATCACGCCGCCGATGATCAAGCCAGCTTTATCTGCGCCATCATTGATCAAAGACCACTGTTGGCTCAACGTCAAGCGCTGCAGACAAGCGCTCAGATTTTGAAAGAGCGTAACAATGACTTGCTGCAAAGCAAAAACCATCTTGCAGCTATCATCAATTCATCGCGCGACGCGATCATTGGGATTGATCAGCAGCAGTGCATTTTGGTCTTCAACCCGGCTGCTGCAAGCTTGTTCAAGCACCCTGCAGATATGGCGATTGGCATGCCCTTGAACGCGCTGTTACCACAAGCAGCCCAGCAACTGTCCAGCACGCGCATTCAGCAAAATACGCAACTTGGCGAGATGAGCGGCCTCACTCGCACCGGAGAATCGGTTGCTCTCGATGTCAGTGTGTCGATGCAGCAGCAACCTGATGGCAGCATCGTTACCCTTTTTGTGCGTGATCTGACACAGCAAAAAATTCTTGAGTCACACCGTGCAACGCTCGAAATTCAGCTGCGCGAGTCGCAAAAAATGCAGGCTATCGGCACCATGGCTGGAGGTATCGCTCACGATTTCAACAACATCATTGGTGCTATTCTGGGCAATGTGGCGTTGGCGCGTCAAGACAGCGAGGCGCAGTCAGGTGTGGCGATCAGTCTGGGCGAAATCGACAAAGCGGGGCGCCGGGCACGCGATCTGGTACGCCAGATTTTGACCTTTAGCCGCAACGAGCCGCCACAGCGAGCAGCCATCCAATTGCCTGAGGTAGTGCATGAAACCATGCAGCTGCTCAAAGTGAGCTTGTTGCCCAATGTTGAACTATTGGCCAGCATCGACAGCCTAGTGCCTTATGTCATGGCAGATGCAACTCAGGTTGAACAAGCCTTGCTAAATCTGTGTACCAATGCCATGTATGCCATTGGCGAGAAATCAGGCCGGGTGCATATTCGTCTTGAGCGTTGCCACTCAGAAGAATCAGGCGCAGCCGAAGTCAAGCTCAGCGTCAGCGACACCGGTGGCGGCATCCAACCAAGAATAGTTGAACGAATTTTCGAGCCATTTTTCACAACCAAACCCGTAGGTCAAGGCACTGGACTGGGTTTATCGGTGGTGCACGGCATCATGCGCGCGCATGAAGGTCGGGTTGAGGTGCTCAGCACCTTAGGTCAAGGCAGCGAATTTTGTTTGTATTTCCCCGCCTGTGAGCTTGCTCCCGAAGCTACTGCCTCAGCCGCCCCCGTTTTGCTGCAACAGCATGGGGCTGGGCAGCATGTCATGTATGTAGATGATGACGAAGCGCTGGTGTTTTTGGTCAAGCGGGTGCTAAGCCGCCAGGGTTACCAGGTACAAACCTTCAGTGATCCCAAAGCCGCCCTGGGTGCATTGCAAAACGCCTCGGTGAAGATCGACTTGCTGGTGACCGATTTCAACATGCCAGGCTATAGCGGTGTGGAGTTGCTTCGTGATGCGCAACGCATTCGCCCTGAGCTCCCCGTAGCCTTGGCTTCGGGCTATGTCACCCCGCAGATTGAGCAAGATGCATTACAAGCCGGAGCACGTGCACTGATCCACAAGCCCAACGACATTGACGAACTGTGTGCCACCGTACAGCGTTTGCTCAGCCAGGGTCATGCTGCACCCTGAAATCAGCGTCATCTACGCTGACAGTGCACTGTTGGTACTGAACAAGCCTTCTGGGTTGCTTTGCGTACCGGGCCGCGGCCCGGACAAGCAAGACTGTCTGAGCAGCAGGGTAAGTGAGATTTATCCCGACGCCCGCATCGTGCACCGACTCGACATGGCGACCTCTGGATTGCTGCTGATGGCGCGCGGTCCGCTGTACCAAAAAATGCTAAGCCAAGCATTCGCCGAACGAACTATTCGCAAACGCTATATCGCTGTAGTGGACGGACTGCTACCCACTCAAGCCGAGGAATGGAGTGTGATTGATATGCCGATTGCGCTGGACTGGCCCAACCGTCCGTTGCGCATCATTGACGCCAACAACGGCAAGCCCAGTTGTACACGCTGGCGGGTACTTCGGCACGATGCAGGCAACCAGACCACCCGCCTCGAGCTTGAACCCATTACTGGGCGTTCGCACCAATTGCGTGTGCACCTGCAAGCGCTGCGACACCCAATTTTGGGAGATGTCTGGTATGGCTCTAGTGGTGCACAAGCCAAGGCAAAGCGCTTGCTGCTACACGCCAGTCGGCTTGAGCTGATTCACCCCGCCAATTCGCAGCCAATCACGTTTGCCAGCGAACCAGAGTTCTGACTTCAGGCGCGTGAAGTGCGTCCCAAAGTGCTTTCGATCAGGTGCAACATTTTTTCAGCGGCACCATCGAGCGCTTGATTCAAACTGTCAGCATGCTGCTTGACAGCCAAAGGCTGATGCCCCTCCAGACGGACTTCAATCATGCAGAGTTTGTTTTCTGGACTGGTTTTTTTTCCGCCGTTTTCATCGCTCAAATGGACTTCAATGCGTGAAATCTGGTCACTGTAGCGTTGTAAAGCAGCACTCACAGCACCGGTAGCCCAGTTCACAAAACCTTCGCCGCCTTCAATGTGGTTATCAGTTTGAATTTTGACTTGCATAATTTTTCCTTTGGAAGTAACAACATTGATGGTGTCGATGATAGCTAAGACGCTTCGGTCAAAGTTGACATCAGTCAACTTTTCAAGTGCCAGACAAAAAACAAGTGAGAATTAGACACATGAAAAAACATCTTTACATCGTCACCGGCACGTCACGCGGTTTGGGTCTAGCGCTGGCACAACAACTGCTGCTACAAGGGGGGTACCTTTTAGGTATCGCCCGGCATACCCATGCAGGCCTGACAGAGTTGGCGCAGCAACAAAATTGCACGCTGGAACAATGGCCGCGTGACCTGGCAGATTCGACAACACTGGCAAATGAACTGCACTCATGGCTTGAGCATTTAAACCCAAGTGATTTTTTCAGTATCACCCTGATCAACAACGCAGGCGTCATACCGGCATTGCAAGCGCTCAGTGCAATCGCTCCAACCGAATTGGCACACGCACTGCGCGTGAATCTTGAAGCGCCAATGTTATTGACGGCCAGTTTTTTAAATGCAACTCAAGATATGCCGATTCCACGCAAAGTACTGAATATTTCATCCGGACTGGGGCGTCGACCCATGGCATCACAGTCGGCCTACTGTGCGGCAAAGGCAGGTTTAGATCACTTTACGCGCTGCCTGGCACTGGACGAGGCGCGTAACAGCAACGCAGCGAAAGTCTGCTCGCTGGCACCTGGTGTGATTGACACCGACATGCAAACGCAATTGCGAAACAGTTCACCCGATGCTTTCCCGGATCAGGGTAATTTCGAGCAACTGTACTTAAATGGCCAACTCAGCTCTGCAAACAGCGCAGCCAATCAAGTTTTGACTTGGCTACACCATCCAAACTTTGGCCAACAAGTGATTGCCGATGTGCGCACCCCCCAGGCTTAAGCGACAACGACACTTTCGAATACTGGATAAAGCGCATCAACCCAAGCCTCGACCTCGGTTTGCCCAATTTCCAGAAAACTCAGGCACTCCTGGCCATGTTTTTCCCACTCTCGTTGTGCTTTGATACCTTCGTGGCATGCCACTAAATGGTCAGCAATCGCGGCTATGGCGACAAGGTTGCGCACATCCTGTGGCAGTGCTGAATCAGACAAAGCAGCAAAATCGTGATGCAATCGCACAGCATGTGTAATTACCTGCGGCAATCGCCAGGTTTTCGCCACAATCGCGCCCACCACTGCGTGGTCGGTTCGATGCGCAGCATTTTCGGTCTGGACAAAGGTGCGGTCTTGCCGCGCCATAGCCTCTACCAAAGTACCACTGTAGCCACGCACACCTTGCAGCATGACAGGAATACCGACGTGAAAAAACAAGCCACAAGTGCGCGCCACGTTGACATCAATCCCATACATTTGTGTCGCGATGTGCCCCATAGCCATCGAGCGTCGTGTCGATGATTCCCAAAAATGTTCAATCAGGGTTGGGTCAATCCGAATGCTGTTGCGCAACAAGAAACCAGTTAGCACATGCGCGGTGGGACGCACCCCAAGCATTGAAATAGCCTGGGCAACCGAATTGACTGGCTCGCGACGAGCATAAAGCGGGCTATTGGCGATGCGAATCAGTGCGGCGGACATAGCGACGTCACTGGAGGCAATTTCAGCAACAGAACGAGGGTCTGGGTCTGCTTGATTCAGCTCTTGTTGTAGTCGCACCAGTAAATGCGGGCAAGGCGGAATCACAATGTCTTTGACTGGGCCAGCTTCGCGCGCCTGATCCAGTTCACGATTAAATTCTTGGGTTTTCATGCAATGGATTATGCTTAAAACCCTGGGTAAAAAACCTCAAATTGCAGCTGGCACTAAAAAATCCTTGCTGATGTGTGCGCCCAAATCATTCACACGAACAAGAAATTGGGTCAGATAAGCATGCAAGCCAGTGGCCAGAATTTCATCAATGCGACCATATTGCAACTCGGCACGGAGTTTGCCCGCACGCCGACGGGTTTCGACTGACTGGTCGTTGGCAACCAAGGCCAAGTTACTCACGACCTCATTCAGGCTGGCATGCAAGGAGCGCGGCATATCGGGGCGCAAAATAAGCAATTCAGCAACGCGCTCGGGTTTGATGACATCTCGATACACCTTTCGATACACCTCAAAGCCTGACACACTGCGCAAAATTGCGCTCCAATGATAAAAATCATATTCCTGATCTTTTTCATTGGCCGTGCCATAAAAATCACTCTCAACGGCATGGAATTTAACATCGACCAGCCTAGCGGTGTTGTCAGCGCGCTCCAAAAAGGTGCCCAGGCGCATAAAGTAAAGTGCCTCGTCCATCAACATGGTGCCAACCGTGACACCGCGTGACAAATGGGAACGAAATTTGACCCACTCAAAAAAGCGAGCAGGATCTTCTTCAAACTGACCTTCTTTAAGCATGCGTTTGACTTCAAGCCAGGTTTGATTTAGGGTTTCCCAAACCTCAGTAGTCAGCGTGCCGCGCACAGCTCGGGCGTTTTCCCGTGCCGCCCCCAGGCACGACAAAATACTCGACGGATTGTTTTCGTCTTTGACCATGAATTCCATGACTTCTTTGGCATGGATGTCATCGTGCTTTTCTTTGTAGCTGTGCAGCAGTTCGCTGATACTGAGCAAGCCCTGCCAGCCAGCCAAGGCCACCGCTTCAGATTGCGGCAAAAGCGAGGTTTGATAGTTCACATCCAACAAACGAGCCGTGTTTTCAGCACGTTCGGTGTAACGGTTCATCCAGAAAAGGTGGTCGGCGGTTCTTGATAGCATAAAAAGCCTTTACGTTGATCAGAGGTTATGCGGCTGTCGCGCCATCGTCTTCCAGTATCCAGGTGTCCTTGGTGCCACCGCCTTGCGATGAATTCACCACCAGCGAGCCGTCTTTCAGCGCCACCCGGGTTAGACCACCCGGAACCATCTGGACTTTTTTACCGGTCAAGACATAGGGACGCAGATCAATGTGTCGTGGTGCAATGCCACTTTCAACAAAAGTCGGACAACTCGACAAGCTCAGCGTGGGCTGGGCAATGTAGCCTTTCGGATTGGCTAGCACGGCTTTTTTGAAATCTTCAATTTCAGCTTTGGTCGCAGCGGGTCCAACCAGCATGCCGTAGCCACCAGCACCGTGCACTTCTTTCACCACCAAATCTTGCATGTTCGCCAGGGTGTAGGCCAAGTCGTCCTTATTGCGGCACATGTAGGTGGGCACGTTGTTCAAAATCGGTTTTTCACCCAGATAAAACTCGATCATCTTGGGCACATAAGGATAAATCGACTTGTCGTCGGCCACACCGGTGCCCACACCGTTGCAAATACTCACATGCCCAGCGCGATACACATCGAGTAAGCCAGCACAACCCAAAGTAGACGTAGGACGAAAAACTTTAGGGTCAAGGAAATCATCATCTACGCGTCGATAGATCACATCGACCCGCTGCGGTCCGCGCGTGGTGCGCATATAGCAAAAGTTATCTTTGACAAACAAATCCTGGCCTTCAACCAGTTCCACACCCATTTGCTGCGCCAAAAATGCATGTTCGAAATAGGCACTGTTGTACATGCCCGGGGTGAGTACCACCACCGTTGGCTCTGCCGTGGTGGCAGGGCTGCTTTCGCGCAGGGTTTCCAGCAACAAATCGGGGTAATGCGCAATGGGTGCGACACGATGGGCACTAAACAAGTCAGGAAAAAGCCGCATCATCATCTTGCGGTCTTCCAGCATGTATGAAACACCACTGGGTACGCGCAGATTGTCTTCAAGCACATAGTATTCACCATTGCCCTTGGCATCCGGCGCACGCACAATATCAATGCCCGAAATTTGCGAATAGACCTTGTTGGGAACCTCAACCCCTATCATTTCAGGACGAAACTGGGCATTTTCCTCAATTTGTTCGCGCGGAATATGCCCTGCTTTGAGAATTTCCTGGTCGTGATAAATATCGTGCAAGAACCGGTTCAGCGCAGTTACCCGCTGCTCAAGCCCACGCTCCATACTGTGCCACTCGTGCGCCGGAATAATGCGTGGAATCAAATCAAATGGAATGAGTCGCTCGGTTCCGGCGCCGTCTTCATCTTTTTCACCATACACGGCGAACGTGATGCCAACACGGCGAAAAATCATTTCGGCCTCTTCACGCCGCTTGGCCATCATGTCGCCGGGTTGGCGCGCGAGCCATTCGTCATAAATTTTGTAATGATCTCGAATCTGCGCCCCATGGGTAAAAAACGCATAGGGCAACTGGGTGTACATCTCGTCAAATTTCAGCATAAACCTTTTCTCCTAACCATAGCTTAGCAAGTTTTAGACCAATCATTTTCATGAGCAGAAGAACTTTTTTGCAGTCAACAGTAGCTGCGCCTCTATTCATCCCATTTAATCAGTCAATTGATGATGCCAATAACGCCGATCAATCAATCTCTGGCACTGAACCGATTCGGCCTGCCAAGATCTCCAAGTCATAGCACCACAATGGGGCGAATCTAATAGTGCAATACGCCGTTCCTGGTAGCGCACCAAAACAGACTGCGCTGGATGCCCAAAACGGTTGCGATAACCAGCCTGCACCAAAGCGATGCGCGGCTGCACTGAATCGAGAAAATCGGCACTACTCGAGGTTTTGCTTCCATGGTGTGGCACCAACAGCACCTGTGCTTTGAGTCTGTTGAAATCTTTGTCGGTTGTGAGATTGCTCTTGGTCTGACTCAAGACCAGGTGTGTTTCTTGCGCTAGCTCGATGTCACCTGCCAGCAAAACCGTCTGAGCACCATTTGAAATGCGCAAAGTGCAACTCATGGCATTGGTTTTATGCACATCAGCATAGTCGCTGGCCTGCGGATGCAAAACCTCGAAGTTGACCCCATCCCACTGCCAGCGCTGCCCTGCAACGCAAGCTTGCACAGCCCGCACCGACTGCAACGCATGAGTTGGCTCAATCGAACTGAGCACCTGGGCTTGCGGCTGCATCTGCAATACCGACACCGCCCCACCCGTGTGATCACTGTCACGGTGACTGAGTACCAGCGTATCGAGCTGCACATCGAGCGCGCGCAACAATGGCACCAGAACCCGATGCCCGGCATCACTTTCGCGGCTGTAGCTCGGACCTGCATCGTAGAGTAACGCATGCTTGGCCGTGCGAACCAGCACGGCATTTCCTTGGCCAATATCAGCTGCAATCAACTCAAACTCTGACTCAGGTGGCAGTGACACCTGCCAAAAAATTAGCGGTAACACCATGGGCATGCCTAGCAGACGCCAGGGCCAAGCCAGAGGCAGCGCTAACAACAATCCACCCAGAACAGCCACAAAACCAGCCCAAACTGGTGCTTGGGCGACCGAAACATTGGCAAACGGCAAACCGGCAAAGCCCTGCAAAACAACACTCTGCACGCCAATTGCCCACACCGCCAGATCCCACAACGGAGAAAATAAAACGCCCAGCATGGCTAGCGGCGTCACGACCAACGTAACCCAGGGAATCGCCAGCGCATTCGCCAGCAACCCCACCAGTGAGACCTGACCAAACAACAAAAGACTCAAAGGCGAGAGTGCTAGCGTGATCACCCATTGTTCCTTGAATATAGCAACAAATCGACTTCTAACGCTTGTCAAGCTTGCACGAACAGCTGCATATTCAGTAGCAAACAAAATCCCCACTGCAACAAAACTTAACCAAAAACCTGCTTGCAACAAAGCCCAGGGATCGGCGATAACTACAACGGCGCAAACCCAAAGCCAAACCTGTGGCCAAGGCCAACGCAAACCAAGCAAGCGCAAGACACTGACACAGGCCAACATCAACACGGTGCGCTGCGCAGGCACGCCCCAGCCACTGAACAATGCATAGGCCGTTGCGAGCAACAAACCACCGAGCAGCGCCGCACTGGGCGCGCTGATTCGCAAACACAGGCGCCCCGAGCGGCGCCATAGCCAGCCAGTTAGCAAGGCTGCTAACCATGAAAACATGGTGATGTGCAAGCCCGAAATGCTCATCAGATGGGCAACGCCGGTCGCCCGAAAAACATCCCAGTCGGCACGCTCAATGGCCCCTTGGTCGCCAACCACCAAGGCCGCGATCAAGCCAGCGGCTTTGACATCATCAACACGCTGAAAAATCAAATCGCGCACATGACCACGCGCCCACTGAACCGGATGCCGCCAGCTTTGCCCCCAAAGAATCGGTTGTGGGTCCTTGGCGCTGGCTCGCACATAGCCAGTGGCTTGCACACCCTGTTCCCATTGCCAAAGCTCGTAGTCAAAGCCATACGGATTGAGGCCACCATGCGGCGCTTTTAGGCGCACGGTGAACTGCCAGCGTTCCCCTGCTTGCAGTGGTGCTGGCAATCGCTGCAATTCACCCCGCATTTCGCCAGCGCCATCACCCTGCGCAAAAACCCCCGAATACCAGCTAAGTTCGAGTTTTTTCGGCAACACAACATTCTGTTGATCCAGTTGCGCTGATTCAACATCAAAGCGAAAGCGCACGGCAGATTCTGTGCGCTGCGCCATGGCAGCGACGAGCCCGGTTATGGCGATATCGCGTCCCTCCAGTTCATGGGCTAAAGCCGAGCCAGAAAACGTCAACGCTCGCCAACCTGTCAACCCCAACGCCATGCTGGAAAAACACAATAAGGTCACCCACCAACGCCAATAATTCGCTACTAATACTAGAGCTGCTAATGCTTGCACAGCAAGCGCTAATAGCAAAATTTCTTGATAAATCTGCATCGACCAAAGCGTGCTTTGAGTCAACTGCAGTGCTGACCCAAGCAAGCACCCCAGGAGAGCCGGGGTAAAAAGCCAGGCCGGTGTTTTGAAGGCAGTCATGGGTGATTCGGTGCGCATTGCAAACAGCATGCTAACCGGCTAAGGCCATGCAGGGCCAGCTAATCACGTTCGCGCAGTTGGTCGAGCTGCACTTGCAGCGCTGGCGCATTGATGACGCCAAAATGAGCAGCAACTTGCCGACCCTGGGCATCAAAAAACAAGGTAGTGGGCAAACCCCGGGAGCCACTGGCCGGACCCAGTGCAGCCGTTGGATCGAGCCAAACATGCTCAAGTGCCAAATTCGAGCGCTGCAGATAAGTTTGCACCGCTGTTGGCGATTCGCCCTGATTCACAAAGACAAAAAGAATATCACGCGCGTGCTGCTGTGCGGCAAAGAGCACCGGCATTTCAGCACGGCACGGCCCACACCAACTAGCCCACAAATTAACCACGGCAGGCTGGCCCTTGAGAACCTCGGGCAAACTGAGCACTTGATTACTTTTGAGTCCTGTCAGGCTGACGCTGGGTGCGAATGGCTTGGTTTGCCCTCCACCCATGAAAAAAATGACGCTATGACTGCAGAGCCAGATGGCTAAACCTGCACTGCTTGCAATACCCATCGCACGGCGAATGTCAGGCCATTGATGCGCACGCCAGACCAGCCAAAGCAGCCCAAAGAGCCATCCAGCCGGTGCAAACCAGCCCCAATCACGCACATCGAATATGGCCCACGGTTGCACAAAATACGCATTCGCATGAATCAGCACATACCCTATGCGCGCCATCAGCAAACCCAGCAGGCAGGCCAGCCAAACACTATTTTCAGCCCGATCCGCATCCCCCGGCAAAACCAGACGACGCAACAAAGCCGCAGCCAGCCACGTCGACACGAGCAAAATCAAGGGAGCAACAGGCAAGGCCAACGGCCCGATCGAGATAGACAACAAGACAGGTTCAAACAATAAAAAAGGACTCAACATTACTGCCAAGTCCTTTGTCTGATTTCGTATTTGGTGGGCGGTGCAGGTTTCGAACCTGCGACCCCCACAGTGTGAATGTGGTGCTCTACCCCTGAGCTAACCGCCCTTTCCGGTTCTGGAAAGAGCGCGAATTATGTCATATTTTCAGCACCTTTTTGTTCCAATTTGCGCCAAACAGTTTTACCTGCGCTGGACTTGTCGATTTGCAACAGCACATCTTCGTGAGCCGCCAACTCCTGCTCATTCACTAGCAACACAGGCAAATCGAAGCCGCTCAAATCGATCAGCTTGCCAGCTAACTTTTCAGAGCCATTTGAGCTACCTTCATCCATCAACAAAACGTCTTGGCCACGTGTCAGATTGATAAAGACATCGGCCAGCAACTCAGCATCCAGCAAAGCGCCATGCAGGGTGCGCCCCGAGTTGTCCACGTCGAGGCGATCGCACAGAGCATCCAGTGAATTGCGTTTACCTGGATACAACTCTTTGGCCATGACCAGGGTGTCCGTGATACTGAGCACCAGCGTGTTCAATTTGGGGTGCCCCAGTTTGCCCAGCTCCATGTTCAAAAAACCCAGATCAAACGGCGCATTGTGAATCACGACGTTAGCGCCATTTAAATACGCTAGAAGATCGGTCGCAATGGCTTCGAATTTAGGTTTATCTTTGAGAAACTCACTGGTGATACCGTGCACCTTGAGCGCTTCCTCATGGCTGTCGCGCCCGGGGTTGACATAAAAGTGGCGATTGTTGCCGGTCAGCTTACGATGCAGCATTTCAACGCAGCCAATCTCAATGATGCGGTCGCCGTTGTCGGCTGACAAACCGGTGGTTTCAGTGTCTAGAAATATTTGACGCATGGCGCTGCACTCAATCAGTGGTTTTCTTTGGCGTGATTGATGGTGTATTTCGGGATTTCAATCACCAGATTTGTTTGTGTCAAGATGGCCTGGCACCCCAGACGTGAATGGGGCTGCAAACCCCAGGCACGATCCAGCAGGTCGTCTTCTTCCTCTTCAGACTGCGCCAGTGATGCAAAACCAGCGTGCACGATCACATGGCAAGTGGTGCAGGCACAACTCATCTCGCAAGCGTGCTCAATGTTGATGTGGTGCTCGAGTAGTGCTTCACAAATCGACGTTCCTGCAGGGGCAGAGATTTCAGCACCTGTGGGGCAATATTCGGCGTGGGGCAATATTTTGATGATGGGCATGATGCACTTAAATAGAGGCAATATTTTTACCAGACAAGGCTTTTTGAATACCGCGGTTCATGCGCAAGGCGGCAAAAGCTTCGGTTCCCTTAGCCAGCGTTAGCGTGATGGATTCTATGGCTTTGGCATCAGTCAGTGAGCGCGCGGCCTGCACATCACGCATCAAGCGGTCAATTTCAAGACCTTGGCTTTCGTCGAGTAAATCGGCGTCAGCATTCAAAGCGCTCAGCGTCGCCAAAAGCATGCGATCGGCATCAACACGTGCTTCAGCAATGGCTCGCGCCTGCATATCCACTTCGGCGGTATTAAAACTATCTGCCAGCATGCGGGCAATTTGCTCGTCGGCCAGTCCGTAAGACGGCTTGACGTTAATTTGTGCTTCTACCCCACTACCCTGCTCGCGCGCAGCCACACTGAGCAGCCCATCGGCATCGACCGTGAAAGTCACGCGAATACGCGCAGCGCCAGCCACCATGGGCGGAATGCCACGCAACTCAAAGCGAGCCAAGCTGCGGCAGTCGGCGACCAAATCTCGCTCTCCTTGAACCACGTGCAGCGCTAAAGCGGTTTGTCCATCGATATACGTGGTGAAGTCTTGCGCCTTGGCAGTTGGAATAGTCTCGTTGCGCAACACCATGCGCTCCGCCAGCCCACCCATGGTTTCAATACCCAGCGAAAGTGGAATCACATCGAGCAGCAACAAATCGCCACCCGGGTTGTTACCCGCGAGCTGATTGGCCTGTATGGCTGCGCCCAGCGCCACCACCTCGTCAGGATTCAGATTGGTCAGCGGCGCTTTGCCAAAAAACTCAGCCACCGCAGTCTGGATTTGCGGCATGCGGGTTGAGCCGCCGACCAGCACCACACCTTTGACCTCGCTCACTGTCAACTTGGCATCGCGCAGCGCTTTACGTGCAGCTTGCAGCGTGCGAGCAGTCAAAGTTTGAGTGACTGCCTCAAACGCTGTTTTTGACACATCAAAACTGAGCTCAGCGCTTGTCAAGCGTGCTTTAAAAGCTACAGATTCAATAGCTGTTAATGCCTCTTTGCAGGTTCGTGCGGCGGCTTTCAGTGCCGCTTTATCAAGGGCGCTATCCACCGCAATGCCGCTTTGCAGCAGCACCCAGTCGGCCAGGGCGTGGTCGTAATCATCGCCACCCAAAGCTGAATCGCCGCCGGTGGCCACCACCTCAAACACACCTTGTGTCAAACGCAAAATTGAAATGTCAAAAGTGCCACCACCCAAATCATAAATGGCATAAATGCCTTCGGCAGCGTTGTCCAAGCCGTAAGCAAGTGCGGCCGCAGTGGGTTCGTTGATCAAGCGCAACACGTTCAAACCAGCCATTTGGGCCGCATCTTTAGTGGCCTGGCGCTGTGCGTCGTCAAAATAGGCTGGCACCGTGATAACAGCACCATACAAATCTTCGTTGAAAGTGTCCTCTGCACGGTAGCGCAGAGTTGCCAATATATCGGCACTCACTTCAACCGGTGATTTTTCGCCCTGCACTGTTTGCAAACCCAACATGCCAGGGTGATCGATAAACGCATAGGGTAATTTGGCTGCGCCCGCGACGTCGCACAGGCTGCGCCCCATGAAACGTTTGACTGATGCCACCGTGTTTTGTGGGTCAGCTACTCCAGACGCAATGGCATCCCAGCCAATTTGCCGTCCACCACCCGACAGGTAACGCACAACAGACGGCAAGATCACTCGATTCAGCGCATCAGGCAAACATTCCGCCACACCATGGCGCACCGCTGCAACCAGCGAATGTGTGGTGCCCAAGTCAATGCCAACCGCGATACGGCGCTCGTGTGGGTTAGGCGATTGCCCAGGTTCAGAGATTTGAAGTAAAGCCATTTTTCTTAAAGTTCGAACTGATCGAGCCGATTGTCCACATCCAAAACAAAACGCTGCATAAACATGAGCGCCCTGACCTGCCCTGCAGCCACCAGGAAATTTTGCTCGACATCCAGCAAATGCTCTATTTTTTGTAGTAACTCGAGCACAGCCTGCTTGCACTGCAGGCTAATTTGCTGAATATCTTTGAGTTCATTTGCAGCGTCGAGATCTTCGCGCCATTGCATTTGTTGCATTAAAAAATCGCCCGACATCGCGGTATTGTTCTCTGCCTGAATGGGTGCAGCATTGAGTTCACACAGGTAAGATGCTCGCTTGAGCGGGTCTTTCAGTCGCTGATAGGCTTCATTGATTCGCACCGACCATTGCATCGCAATGCGCAGAGCCGCCGCACCTTGCGCAGCAAATTTATCAGGATGAGCTTGGCGTTGCAAGTCTTTCCAGCGAGCGTCAAGCACTGCACGGTCTTGTGCAAAGCGCCGCTCAAGACCAAACAACGCAAAATCGTCAGATTGCAGATTCACACGCGAAACGACTCACCGCAGCCGCAGCGGTCACGTTCCTTGGGGTTATTGAACCTAAAGCCTTCGTTCAAACCTTCACGCACGAAGTCAAGCTCGGTGCCGTCCAGATAGGCCAGGCTTTTCGGGTCAATCAACACCTTGACTCCGTGGCCTTCATAAACCAAATCCTCGGGGCTAATTTCATCGACATATTCGAGCTTGTAAGCCATGCCCGAACAACCAGTGGTTTTGACGCCCAGGCGCACCCCTACCCCCTGGCCACGTTTGGCCAAATAGCGGTTGATGTGTCGGGCGGCGGGTTCAGTCAGCGTTACGGCCATGATGTAGTGAAAGATGGTTGCGTCAGGTGATGCATGCTTAGCGATGGCGTGTAGATCAAGCCGGTGTGACTTCCAAGTGTTTTTGTCGGTAATCGTTGACTGCCGCCTTGATGGCGTCTTCAGCCAAAATTGAACAATGGATTTTGACAGGCGGCAAGGCCAATTCTTCGGCTATTTCGCTATTTTTTAGCGCGGCGGCTTGGTCAAGCGTTTTCCCCTTGACCCATTCAGTCACCAACGAGCTTGATGCAATGGCTGAGCCACAGCCATAGGTTTTAAAACGCGCATCTTCGATGACCCCAGTCACAGGGTTCACCTTGATCTGCAGCTTCATCACATCACCACAGGCAGGTGCCCCCACCATGCCAGTGCCTACTGATTCGTCGCCTTTATCAAATGAGCCCACATTGCGCGGGTTTTCATAGTGATCCACCACTTTTTCAGAATATGCCATTTTCTAACTCCTACATATCAATCGTTAAAACGTCGTGCTAGCCAGAAATGCCGTGGAACCGGCTTAGCCGGGCCACTGGCGTTGCCCCCTTGAGGGGGAGGCGGCCAAGCCGCCACAGGGGTGTTCCAGATCAATGTGCAGCCCACTGAATGCTCGAGATGTCGATACCTTCTTTGTACATATCCCAAAGCGGACTCAGCTCTCGAAGCTTGGCCACATTGAGTTTTATGCTATCAATAGCGTAGTCAATTTCAGCCTCGGTAGTCCAGCGACCAAGCGTCATGCGAAGGCTGCTATGTGCCAACTCATCACTGCGACCCAAGGCACGCAGCACATAGCTAGGCTCCAGCGAGGCTGAGGTGCAGGCCGATCCGCTCGAAACAGCTAGACCCTTGATACCCATGATGAGTGACTCACCTTCAACATAGTTAAAGCTGATGTTCAGGTTGTGCGGCACACGCTGCGTTGCATGGCCGTTGACAAACACCTGCTCCACATCTTTTAGTCCAGTTAACAAACGGTCATGCAAGGCCTGTATTTGGAGCAGCTCTGTGGCCATTTCTTCCTTGGCCAAACGATAGGCTTCACCCATACCCACGATCTGGTGTGTTGGCAAGGTGCCACTGCGCATGCCGCGCTCATGTCCACCCCCGTGCATTTGCGCCTCAAGCCGAATGCGTGGTTTGCGGCGCACAAAAAGCGCACCCACACCTTTGGGACCATAGGTTTTATGTGCGGTCAAGCTCATCAAATCAACCGGAAGTTGGCTCAAATCTAACGCAACCCGACCCGTAGCCTGTGCCGCATCCACATGAAACACCACGCCGCTGGCTCGACAAATTGCAGCGAGTGCCGCGATGTCCTGAATCACGCCAATTTCATTGTTGACAAACATCACGCTCGCCAAGATGGTGTCCGCACGAATAGCCGCTTTGAACACGTCCAAATTCAGCAAACCATCCGCTTGCACATCAAGGTAAGTCACTTCAAAACCTTGGCGCTCCAATTCGCGACACGTGTCGAGAACGGCTTTGTGCTCGGTTTTAACGGTGATGATGTGTTTACCCTTGGACTGATAAAAATGCGCGGCACCTTTTAATGCCAGGTTGTTGGACTCGGTGGCGCCTGAGGTCCAGACAATTTCACGGGGATCGGCACCAATCAAATCTGCCACGTGCTGACGGGCTTTTTCAACAGCAGCTTCAGCCTCCCAGCCCCACGCATGGCTGCGCGAAGCGGGGTTGCCAAAATGCTGACGTAACCAGGGAATCATGGCATCCACCACACGTTGATCACACGGGTTGGTAGCGCTGTAGTCCAGATAGATGGGGAAATGAGGCGTGCTGTCCATCGTTGATCTCACATTTTTGAGTACATATTGCCCAAAGCAAACACTGAATTGGGCGCGTTCACACGAATCGGTTTCATCACGGGCATGCTCGAAATGGCACGCTTGAGTGTGGGTTTTTCTTCGAGCTGAAAGCCTTTAGCCAATTGCTCATCCACCAAGGTTTGCAGGGTGACCGAGTCCAAAAACTCGACCATTTTCACGTTCAGAGATGCCCACAACTCATGTGTCATGCAGCGTGCACCTTCGCCCAGGCAGTTTTCTTTGCCACCACATTGTGTGGCATCCATGGGCTCATCGACGGAGGTGATGATTTCAGCCACACTGATGTCAGCCGGTGCGCGTGCCAGCGTGTAGCCACCACCAGGCCCACGGGTTGACTCAACCAACGCATTGCGGCGTAATTTGCCAAAGAGCTGCTCCAGGTAAGACAACGAAATTTGTTGCCGCTGGCTAATGGCCGCCAAGGTTACAGGACCTGAACTTTGGCGCAAACCCAGATCAATCATCGCTGTGACCGCAAAGCGGCCTTTGGTCGTTAAACGCATCGCAAACTCCTAGCATTCGGTTGATGTGAAAGGCAATCAACTCATATCTGCGCTTAGAATGACCACGCCGATTGAGTTGTTGACCAATGTAGTCAAGTATAGCGCAAGTCCTAGTAATTTTGTCGGATTAACGAAAAAATGTTCAGCCTGATCATGACTCACTCAAACTTCTTGCGTTGGAGCCAGCGCGTCAATGCGTCGCAGTCGCATGCTATCCATGCTTGGTGTCAAAGCTTCTTCAGCTTGCGTTGGCGATTGGCTTTTGCATCCATCTGCCTCTTTTCAAATGGCGCGCAAGCCGCTGATGCAGCTCTCACACCCATGCGTTTGCGTATCGTCGGCGGCCTGGCCGCAGCCAGCCAATTTTCAAACTTTGAAGAACCGTTTTGGCAAAAGACCTTGCCTGCACTCACGCAAGGTCAGGTTGTAGCGGAGCTTGTTGCTTTTGACAAAGCAGGCATTCGCACCAATGAAATGATGCGCGTCATGCAACTGGGTGTGGTACCGTTTGGCACCATATTGATGGGCGGCATTCTGAGCGCCGATCCTGAACTGGCGGCACTTGATCTGGCAGGCATGAACCCCGACATGGCCGCATTGCGCCGCTCAGTTGCAGCGTTTCGACCTCATCTCGAGCAAAAACTGCGTGAGCGACACGGCATCGAGTTGCTGGCCATTTATGCCTATCCAGCCCAGGTGACTTTTTGCAGAAGCGCATTCAGCGGTTTATCTGACTTAGCCGGACGACGTGTGCGCATCAGCAACCCATCGCAAGCTGACTTGATTCGCCCTTTTGGCGCTGTGCCTTTGCAAACTGAATTCGCCGCGGTAGTGCCCGGACTACGCAGCGGCAACCTGGATTGCGCCATCACAGGCGCCATGTCGGGCAATGCGATTGGACTGCATGAGGTATCCAGTCATTTACAAACCAGTGCCACCACCTGGGGCTTGTCCGTGTTTGGCGCCAATCTGGGTGCCTGGCAGGCTTTGCCCACCAACATTCAGTTACTACTTAAAACTGAGTTACGCAAGCTCGAGCAAACGATTTGGGCTGACTCCGAGCGCCAAACCCTGGAAGGCGTTGCCTGCAATATGGGGCGCAGCAACTGTACCACCGGGAAATCTGGACATATGACGGAAGTCCGTGCCAACGCAGCCGACGAAAAACGTCTGCGCAGTGCTTTTCGCGAAAGCGTTTTACCAGCCTGGGTAGACCGTTGTGGCAATCAGTGTGTGCCGGTTTGGAACCGCTTGTTGGCATCGGTGACTGGCATTCGTGCCGAGACACGCACCAGCAAGCCCTAATTTCCAGCCCACAGATGCCACGCTCTCTGCGCAATTTCAAAGTCTTCATCGCTTTGGCGGCTGTCACTTCATTGCTGATAGTGGTTCTGTTGACCGCGGCTTTACTGATTCATGACCGCTCAGAGGCTCTGCACAATGCCGGCGAACAAGTTGCCCGTGTGGCCAGCTCGAGTGAAACCGAGATCAACCGAACCTTGCTGGGAGTGGATGTCATGCTTTCTGGGCTGGGCGACTGGGCCGCGCAGGCACAAAGCACCAGCCTCAAACCACATTCAACAGAACTAACTTGGTTTGAAGATCGCAACTTGCAGCGCTTGGTCAGTGCAGCGCTGAATCAGAATCTGTTGCTGCGTGATATTGCCATCATCAACGCGAATGGAAAAACGCTGCTCAGCGCTCGCCCGAGCACTCAGCGTCTGGGATTGCCCATGCCGGATGGTTTTTTTGCTGCTGTGCTGGCACAGCCTTTCTCGGAACTTCGAATCAGTGCACCCGTGATCAACCCTTTGCATTCGGATCGGGTTTTGTATTTGGCGCGTTCACAGCGCTTAGCAGACGGCAGCAAGCTGATTGCCGTAGCCGAGTTGCAGCTGGCGCTATTGACCGATCAACTTAACCCGGGTGATGACCTGCACCGCTTTTCAGTGACGCTGGAAAAAGACACCGGACTTTTGCTAGCCAGTTTTCCGCTCGCTGAGGCATTAATGGGTCAAACCTTAGCCAACGCACTGCCCCAGCCCACCAACACAGGCCAAATCACACAAGGCAACGGGCGACTCAATGCCCAGACCAGCATCATGATGGTTCGCCCCACTTTATATGCCGGCAATTGGCTGTCGGTCAGCATGCCGCAAGAAGCAGCCTTGGCTGAATGGCGCACCGAAGTGACGGTTGTATTGAGCGTTGCAAGCACCTTGCTGCTTTTGATCATCGGAGCAGCTTGGGCCATCTGGCGCAGCTTTATTCACATGGCGTTGGCACGTGCCGAAGTGACGCATGCCAACGCACGCCTTCAATTTGTCAACCAGGAGCTAGCCAGTTCACTTTCGCTGGTGGAGGCTACGCTGCAAGCCACTGCCGATGGCTTGCTGGTGGTTGGCAACGACCAGTGCATCCAGCAATACAACACTGCATTTGCTGGCGCAATGGGCGTTCCCGTCGATATTTTGAAGACAGGCGATCTGCAGCAAATTGAGGCCATGATCCGACCGCAACTGCTCAACCCCGACGACGACATGCAGTTCAACACGGCGGCCTACGCGGATCCGCAAGTGGAACTGCGCGACCAATGGCTCTTCAAGGATGGGCGCGTGTTTTTGCGCCATTCCCTGCCGCAAATGCTCAACACGCAAGTCATGGGGCGTGTCTGGAGTTTTCAGGACGTGACCAGTTTCAAGCAGGCTGAACGCAAATTGCAATTGGCGGCAAGCGTTTTCACCCACGCCCATGAAGGCATCACTATCACCGATGCTCAGGGCATCATCGTCGATGTGAATGCCACATTTGTGCAGATCACCGGCTACAGCCGTGACGAAGTGATTGGTAAAAAAACCAGCCTCCTGCAATCGGGTCGTCAGTCACGCGAGTTTTACTCAGCCATGTGGCAAACCCTGCTTGAGCTGGGTCACTGGCATGGGGAAGTCTGGAACCGACGCAAAAGCGGCGAGGTCTATGCCGAAATGCTATCGATCAGTGCGGTGCGTGACGATGCAGGCACAACCCGGCATTACGTGGCACTGTTCACCGACATCACGTCGATGAAGCAGCATGCACAACAACTTGAACACATTGCCCATTTTGATGTCTTGACCAACCTGCCCAACCGGGTTTTGTTAGCCGACCGGCTGCAGCAGGGCATGGCACAAACCCAGCGACGCAACGAATCGCTGGCGGTGGTTTACCTTGACCTGGATGGTTTCAAAGCGATCAACGATCAATATGGGCATGCTGTAGGCGACGAGCTGCTGATTTCCCTGGCTACTGGCCTGAAAGATGCGCTGCGTGAAGGCGACACACTGGCGCGCATTGGTGGCGATGAGTTTGTCGCTGTTTTAGTGGACTTGGCACACGCACAGGACTGCCAACCCGTGCTGGCACGTCTCTTACAAGCCGCAGCCCATGCGACGCTGATTGGTGAGCAGATATTGCAGGTTTCTGCTAGTGTTGGTGTCACCATCTATCCGCAGGATGACTCCGATGCCGACCTGCTGCTGCGCCACGCTGACCAGGCCATGTATGTTGCCAAACAAGGGGGCAAAAACCGCTATCACATGTTTGACCTGGCGCAAGATGCTGCCGTGCAAGCCCACAGCGAGAGCTTGGCCAATATTCGCAGAGCGCTTGATCTTTACGAATTGGTGCTGTTCTATCAGCCCAAGGTGAACATGCAAACCGGTGCCGTAGTGGGTGCTGAAGCGCTGATTCGCTGGCAACACCCACAGCGCGGCTTATTGGCACCAGGGCAGTTTTTGCCCATCATTGAAGATCACCCCATGATCGTGGAGCTGGGCGAATGGACGATTGCAGCGGCCTTGTCTCAGGTTGCCAGTTGGCAAACCAAGGGGCTCCGCCTGCCAGTAAGCGTAAACATTGGCGCGCGCCAGCTCCAGCAAAGCGATTTTCCGCAACGTCTGCAAGAACTGCTGCAAGGTCAGCCCGATGTGCCGGCCAACTGGCTCGAGCTCGAAATTCTGGAAACCAGCGCCATGAAAGACATGACCCAGGCATCGGATGCCATGCGCGACTGTATCGCCCTGGGTGTGCATTTTGCGCTGGATGACTTTGGCACGGGCTACTCGTCGCTCACCTATTTGAAACGTCTACCAGCGGGCGTGCTGAAGATCGACCAGAGCTTTGTTCGCGACATGCTGCTCGACCGCGATGACCTGGCCATTGTTCAAGGCGTGATCGGATTGGCCGCCACTTTTGGCAGAGAAGTGATTGCCGAAGGCGTAGAAACTGCAGCGCATGGCAGCATGCTGCTTTCACTGGGCTGCACACTGGCCCAGGGTTACGGCATTGCCCGCCCCATGCCCGCAGCAGACATGCCGGCTTGGGTGCAAGCATGGCAGGCCAGCAAAAATTGGCCTTAAAAACCCGCTAGGGTTCGGTCTGCTTTAGTTGGTCAGGCTGTCTCTGCCCGGTGCACCAAAAGCCTGCTGCTTCAATATCGCCAACTGGTCACGCACCCGTGCGGCCTTTTCAAACTCCAGGTTGCGGGCGTGCTCGAGCATGAGTTTTTCCAGCCGCTTGATCTCGCGTGAGATGTCTTTTTCGCTCATCTCTTCCACTTGCGCACGCTGCATCGCGTCGCGTTCGAGTTTTTCGGCTTCTTTACCGGCTTTTTCGCTATAAACCCCATCAATCAGATCGCGCACTTTTTTCACAATGCTGCGCGGTGTGATGCCCAGCGCCAGGTTGTGCGCCACCTGCTTGGTACGCCGGCGTTGCGTTTCATCCATGGCTCGCCGCATCGATTCGGTGATCTTGTCGGCGTACAAAATCGCCCGCCCCTCCAGGTTGCGCGCGGCACGGCCGATGGTCTGGATCAGCGAACGCTCCGAGCGCAAAAAACCTTCCTTGTCAGCGTCCAGAATCGCCACCAGCGACACCTCGGGAATATCCAGCCCCTCGCGCAGCAGGTTGATGCCGACCAGCACGTCAAACGCCCCCAGACGCAGGTCGCGAATGATCTCGACCCGCTCCACCGTATCCACATCACTGTGCACATAGCGCACCTTGACGCCGTTTTCGGTTAAATAGTCGGTGAGCTGCTCGGCCATGCGTTTGGTCAGCGTGGTGATCAACACACGCTCGTGCTTGTCCACCCGGATGCGGATTTCTTGCAGCACATCATCCACCTGGCTGGTCGCCGGGCGCACTTCGACTTCGGGGTCCACCAGGCCGGTGGGGCGCACCAGTTGCTCCACCACCTGGCCTGCATGGTCTTTTTCCCACTGCGCGGGCGTCGCCGAAACAAAAATAGCCTGACGCATGCGCACTTCAAATTCGGCAAATTTGAGCGGCCGGTTGTCCAGCGCACTGGGTAGGCGAAAGCCGTAGTCCACCAGGGTCTGTTTGCGCGAGCGGTCACCGTTGTACATGCCACCAAACTGGCCAATCAGCACATG
>CAIYYA010000009.1 GCA_903930255.1 uncultured beta proteobacterium | reverse complement strand
GGTTCCAGCGATGGCGCAGCCTGGCTCTGAACAGCAGCACCGAACAGGCTCAACAGCAACAGCAGACGTAAAAAAAGCGTGCGTATCATTTCAGCAAATTATCCGTCGGCAAATAATCGGCGCGCACCAGATCTGTCAAATCGTCTGATTTTTTAAGCAATCCGGCCTTGAGCATGATGACGAGCAGCTTTTGCGCCGTTTTGCTGAGCTCGCTGGGCTGGCCCGCCAACAGCCGGTAATTGTTGTGCGCATCGGGCAAAACCAGCCCTTTGTAGGCTGCCAATACCTTGGAAGCTGGCAAATTCAAGCGCGTCGCCATGCGATATGCCGCGTCTTGCGGGTTGCGCATCAAATGATCTAGCGCCCGAAAATGACCGACCAGCAATTGCTGCAGCGCGCGGGTGTGGTGCGTGCTGAGCTTGTCTGTGCGCACAGCCAGCACGTCAATGATGGTGTCAGGAATCTGGCGGCTGTCAAAAAGTCGGCGCATGCCCAGTTCGAGCAGCTGTGTGGCAACGGGCTCGTAAGTAATAAAAGCATCGGCCTGCTGACGCTGCCAGGCTGTCATGTGTTGGCTCACATCGATGTTGACAAGCTGCACATCCTGCTGTGTAAGGCCGGCAGCTTGAAGCACTTCGGCAAGCATCAGCGCACCCACCGAGCTCGCCTCATAGCCGATACGCAGGCCTTTGATACTGGATAATTTTTGCACGCCCGCAGGCACCAACAACATGTCGGCACCCAATGAACTGTTGAATACCAGCAGCAGGGACAAAGACATGCCCGTTGCGCGGGCCGTTAGCATTTCGTCCAGTGTCATGGCAGCGCCCAACGCCTTGCCCTGCGCGAGCGCCTGCACCGACTCGAACGCCGATGCAGTTTGCAACAAATGCACTTTTTTCGGATCGAGCCAGCCCTTGTCGCGTGCTAAAAACATCGGTTCGTAGCCAACCCAGACATGTGCCGCGATGGTGATGGGCTGGTCGGTCAGCTCGTCGCATGCGCCCAGCCCAGCCAACGCTGGTGCGAGAGCCAGCGCACCCGCTGCCGCACCCCAAGAGCGACGCGAAATAGCGGGAATGCGAGGATTCAAATTCATGCGCGAATTATCAACGAGCGTTGTGAACGCAAGCGCTGTTTTTCTGCGTTCGTGCTACGTTTTTTGACAGGCATCGCAGTTTAACGTGCTAGACTGATTTAGCCTTTTCAAAGGGCTGATTTCTTGGCAAACTCACGCTACTCATTGGCACTCAGATTACTTTGGAGGCAATCCCTATGTTGCGACGTCACTTGGCATTATGGCTAACGCTGACTGCACTGCTCAGCAGCCCCGTCTATGGCGAAACCTACAGCTTTGGCGTACTGAACCAGCGCAGCGCAACCCTTACTGCACAATATTGGAACCCGATATTGGACTACGTGAGTAGCAAAACCGGTGTCACGCTAGCACTCAAAATGGGCAAAGATGTAGCAGAAACTTATGCCATGACGGGGCGTGGTGAGTTCGATTTTTTGTATTCCAACCACACCTTCACCCGTGAGAACGCTCGCGCTGGCTACAAAGTCATCCTGCGCCCCAATGAAGATGCCATTCAAGGGCAAATTGTGGTGCCCGAAGAATCCGCATTGCAAAACCTCGAAGCATTGCGCGAGAAAGAAGTTGGTTTTCCGTCGAAATCGGCCTTTGTCGCTTATTCGGTGCCGATGGATCATTTACTCAGGCTAAGCATCACCGTCAAACCGGCCTTCGGTGGCAACCAGGAGGGCGTGATGGCGCAGCTCAAAACCGGCACTGTCGTGGCCGCCGCGGTAAATTCACGTGTGATGCGTGACTATGCCGAGCGCACCGGTTTTCGCTATCGGGCGCTGTGGACTAGCGTGGACTTTCTGAATCTGCCCGTTTCCGTGCTGCCGCGTGTGCCTGCCGATGTCGCCAAGCGGGTGCAACAGGTTTTGGACAAAATGGACGACACCCCCGACGGATTGGCCGTGCTCAAGGCCAGTGCGCAGGTGATACGGCAGTCGCCACCCTATGGTTTTCGTGCTGCATCCGACCGCGAATACGCCAACTATCTGAATTTTTACGCCAACACGATTCTCAAGGAATAACGCCTTGCATTTTTTTGACTGGGAACGCCTGGGCATCGCCTCCAGGCTTTCCGCCATCACGATACTGATTCTGCTGTCAGCGGGCTTGTTTCTGTTTGGTGTCACCGTCCATCAAATCACCAATGCCACCGATGACGATATGGCCATTCGCATGAAGGGTCGCCTCACCTGGCTCAGCGGCAGTTGCAGGGAGCCCGCCATCACCGGTGATTTCGCAGTGATTGAAGAGGTTCTAGAAGAACACGCCAAGCTGATTGATGCCCGCGCGGTCTCTTTTGGCGATGTGCGGGGTAACCGCATGCGCAAAGTAGGCACTGAACCTGCATTGAGTGCACCAACCTGGTTTGTTCAATGGCTGGCCATCAAGCCAAATAAAAATCCCCGCAGCAAGCTGCGGGGTATTCAGAATTCAGAACAGCCCCAGCTGTCTGGTCGAATGTAGTTGTTGATATTCATTGCCCTGATTCTTCACGTACTTTCCAATTTTTCCTTCATCACCGTGCTTCCCCACTGTGCTCGCAAAATACCCATCAGTCCAGAACTCCCCACCCCATAACTTTTTTCTCACTTGCGGGCAACGTTTGAAAATCTCCCTTGCCGTCACGCTTTTGATAATCCGCACTACCTTGGTCACGCTGTATCCAGGAACCGACTGAACCAGAAAATGCACATGATCTTTGTCAGTGCCAATTTCAAGAAATTTGACCTCATATCTCTGCTCTATGTCCAAGCACACTTCTTTGAGTACATCGTCAACATCCTCGTCAAACACCACTCTTCTGTACTTCGCTGGAAACACCAGGTGGTACATCAGTACCGTTACGTTGTGACTCTTGTGTATATATTCGCTCATCCTCCAAGAATACCGTTACGCCCCAAGGGGCGGGGAATTTACCCCCAGTGATTCAACCTCATCAAGCAATTTCCAACAGATACAGGCTGTCGTACGCTGAGTACCTCCGGGTACGATAAATTATTATTTTATGGTTGTATTTTTAGTCGCATTGTGATGCTGTGCGTCAGGCAATGCCGTTGGCGAAGTCATATTGAAGAAGGTCAATCCATTCTTCCACATCGGCATCGCTTAACACCAGCGCGCCCGCCGCGTAGTCGCCGCCTTTGTTCCATTCCGCACTGGTATTGAGCCCGGCGAAACGCTGGATCGCAAGTTCTGTGATCAAACTCATGGCAATCAGACGCGTCACGGTTTCCGGCACCTTGTGGTCAAGAAACACCGAGTAATCGTGGTGCAGCCGAATAGCCAGGCAAAGCGCGGGAGAGATGCCCCAGCTTCGCGCCATCATGGCACCGATGAGCGCGTGGTCAGTGTGGTGGCGGTTTTGCTCTAATTCAGTAAATGACAGTTCCTGCTCGTTGTTGCAGGCCATCAGTGTCTGGCCGTAATCTGCAAAACGCTGCATCAGCAGTGGGATGCCCACGTCACAAAACAAACCGAAGGTTTGCGCCACATCCACATCAACCAGCCGCAAGTCACGAGCCAGCCGGGCCATGCCGTACGAGCGCTTGCTCGACACGTCCCAGAATCGCGTGAGCTTCTGAGCATCGCCGCGCAGCATGTTTTGCAGCATGAGGCCGGTGACAATGACATTGAGCTGCTTGATCCCAATCATCGAAATCGCCTGCTCGACGGTATCGCATCGGCGCGATAGGCCGAAGTAGGGTGAATTGACGGTGCGCAAAACCGCAACTGTGGAGGTGACATCACTGGTAACCAGTCGTGCGATCTGTCGAAAGTCGGGGTCATCGCGGCGAATTTCCCGCTCGAGTTTGACCAGGGTCTCTGGTCGGGCAGGAATGACAATGCCTTTGATTAGCGCGTTGGTATGCGATTCCGACAGCTGTGACTCAGCTTCAGCAACTGTTTTGGCAACACTCACTTGGTTTTACCTGTAAAAAACACACGAAGCGCATGTAGATAGCGACATTTTGTCGCGCTTTGGTCTATTGCGCCATTCTGGCAAAAAAAAATATGGCGAGTACACACAGTTCGGGGGGAGATGTCGGCTGCGCTGGCGATCACGCGGACGGTGACCGCCCAACGGCCAATTCCTTGTTGCCATGCCATTCACCCGCAATCTTCTTGCGTTCAGGGACTTTCCTCCTCAAGTTCGACACTTCCAGGACGTAAGCATATGATTTCATTAGAAACGGACTTCAAAGCGCAGACTACAAAACGGGTTATGCCAGGTCTGAAGGGGTCGGTAGTGTCAACTCCAAGGCAGCAAACAGTGACTTCTGTGCGGGCGTGATCTCCGTCAAACCGGTTAGCGTTTTCCCATCGCCAGTGGCAACGCTCTGCTGCTGAATACGCTTGAGCTGCTCTCAGTGATGCCACTGACAAAACCCGCCTTGTAACCGGCGTAATCATCACAAACCAAGCTACCCTTGGTTTTGTGATCACTCCAATGACTGCTGTGGGGGCCGGAAAACCTGGTTCAGTATTTTGTTTCTTGTGAGACAGACAGTTGCAACATATCTCGTATTTCAAATAGCTCAATGCGCAGATGGTTTAACAGTTCAGGTTCATTTTGAAAAACCACATTCCAGTTTGATATTTTCGTAGTTTCACAATCCGAACTGTTTAAATAGTCCTCTTCAATCTGAGCAACAAAAGCAATTTCTGAATTTTTCTTATCGCGCTCGGATGCAAGTATTTCCTGAATCTTGTTACGTGCTCCGCTGATTGTAAAACCCTGATCGTAGAGCAATTCGCGAATACGCCTAATCATTAACACCTCATGATGCTGATAGTAACGACGATTTCCTCTTCGTTTAATGGGTCGTAGTTGAGTAAACTCCTGCTCCCAATAGCGCAGCACATGTGGCTTGACGCCACACAATTCACCCACTTCTCCAATCGAGAAATAGCGCTTAGCAGGAATTAATGGAAGAAATTTATCCATTTAAATCAATGTATTAACAGTGGATAGTAATGTTTAACTTTAACTAAATAGACATATCAGAGATGGATCTTTAATATGCAGTCATAGTAACAAAAATTCGAGAGAGCGACATAGGGGGCAGCCGTTAGCTGCGCCCCTGCCACACCACCCGGGATGCGGGTCCGCACCGGGCGGTTCGTGAAGTTGAGGTCATGAGAGGCGGGGAACCCCAAGTCGGTCGAAGTACGCAATGGTCAGAATGGATTGAACCAGTTTGGCGCTGTTACGCCACCAGCGACGGGAGTTGCCCGCCACTTGTCTGGCCACATCCAATCCTGCCCCTAACGCCCGCAATTCCCGGAACATGGTTGGACCGCCTTTCCAGTGCTTGAGTTGAATGGCTCGTAGACGATGCCGCAGCCATTCGTCCAGCGTCTGCCAGACTCTCGGCGTTTGCGCCAGCCCAAAGTAAGCCTTCCAACCTAACAGGTATGTCCGCAGTTTCTCCACCACTTCGGCCATGCTCCGCCCCCCAGAGCGCCAAGTCAGTTCCCTGACCCGTTGCTTGAATGTGAACAGAGCTTTCTTAGCCACCGTTAGTTTGACCACTTTCCCTTTAGCCACCCACAGGCTGTAGCCTAGGAACTTTCGCCCGAATACGCTTGCCACCGCACTTTTGGTCTCGTTGACCGTAAGGTGCAGTTTGGCGTACAGGCTGCGCAATAAGCGCATTACCCGCTCACCTGCCTGCTGGCTGTAAACGTACACGTTACAGTCGTCGGCATAGCGCGCGAAGCAGTGGCCCCTGCGTTCCAGTTCCCTGTCCACTTCATCGAGCAGAATGTTTGCCAGCATCGGTGACAGTGGGCCGCCCTGCGGCGTTCCCTGCATCCGTTGCTGCACTACGCCACCGTCCATGATGCCGCTGTTCAGGTACGCACGAATCAGCCGGATGACTCCGGCATCTTTTATGCGCCTCTGTACGCGGTCCATGAGAATGTCGTGATTGACCCGGTCGAAGAACTTTTCCAGGTCCACATCCACCACAATTCTGCGGCCGGATTGGACATACGATTGTGCGGCCTTCACCGCATCGTGCGCCCGTCTTCCCGGTCTAAAGCCATAGCTGTGCTCGCTAAATGTGGGGTCTATTAGGGGTTGTAGCACCTGTAGTAGTGCCTGCTGGATCAATCGATCCGTTACCGTCGGAATACCCAGCTCCCGCTGGCCACCATCTGGTTTTGGAATCGTTACCCGTCGCACCGGACTGGGCCGGTAGTTCCCCTGCAACAGTTGCTGGCGGATTTGTGGCCAGTGGGTGCGCAGATGTTCAATAGTCTGAGCTATGTCCAGACCGTCTACACCTGCTGCCCCCTTGTTGGCCTTCACCCGCTTGAGTG
>CAIYYA010000008.1 GCA_903930255.1 uncultured beta proteobacterium | reverse complement strand
GCATCTGCCTTGAGCAAGGAAAAATCAAGATCTTCAGAAAAGCGCGGTAGACCATGAAAAATCCGCAAACAGGTGCCACCATAAAAAGCCGCCTTGGCAAAAAACCCCGCCCGGTTCAGACCTGCCAGCGCAATCTCCTGGATCACCTCACGCAAGGCATGTGTCCGATCTTCATGGGTATTTAGCGCATACCGCTGCAACATCTGTTCAACAACCGTCATTGCATCGTCTCCAACGCCCTTAGCAAAGCGGCCAACTGTCGTGGCTTGTGGCCTGCTTCGATGCACTGCTGGATGATGCGCACGTCAAGTGCCGCCAGGGCATCCGGCTCCATGCGCAGGTCATCGAGCAAATAGGCCCGCATGCTCGCCACACTCATGGCGCTCAGGTTACGGGTCAACAGCACCTTGTCGCACAGCGCCTTTTCCGGGCTTGCGATCAAAAAACCTGCTCCCTCCGGGGTCTTTTCCATCCGCACGCCCATGCCATACACGGCTAGTGACAGATGCGTGTAAGAGAAGCGGCCAACAGGCGTCACAAGTTCGCGCGTGCGCCGGGGCGTGACCGAACTCACCTCCACCACACCCTCAGGTATCAAAGCGTGCCAGCCCAATGCAAATTCCAGAGACACATACGACGGCCCAAACAGCACATTAGCCACCAACGGCAAAGACAGCGGCACAGCACGCAGTTCAGAGCCCAGCAAATAGAGCCCCCGGCGAAGCTGCACCAAATCACCACGCGCCAGCAGCGCGGCTATCTTGTCATTCGGGCGGCGATATTCAGCCAGCAACGGCAGCAACGCCCCGTGGCTAAACGGTACGCTGCCAAAAGCCAGAAGACGACGCCTCAAGACCATAGTACTTTTTTACACACATAATCTAATATAAACCGATTATGTATGAAATATCGCAATACGCCATCATAAAAGGGTAGCGTCCCCTTTTAACCCTTAAAGGGTACCGTCCCCTTTTAAGCACCCTTTAAGCGCTTGTGGTAGCGCTGCCCCACCGTGGCCGCCGAAAACACTGGCCAGCCGCCTTCGGGAACCGGGTGAACCGTGCTGGCACCCTGCTTCGTGGCAAATCTGTCTGCAAAAGCCCGCATGCGGCTGGCGGCGTGCTGCACATCAGCATTGGCCCACACCTGATCTGCTGCGTACGGGTACTGGCCCTTCCTTACTTTAACCAGCCGGTAACGCACCAGGTCCACCTGCGGTGCAAAGCCGGGTTGTTGACAAAAATCGACGTTGCCGCTGTACCCTGTGGTAATCACATGCATCCCCAACTGCAGGGCCTCTGCAATGCCGCGGCCAAAACCCTCGGCCCGATGAAGCGAGACAAAGCAGTCACAGGTCCGGTACAAGGCCAGCAGTTCCGGGCGCTGCAGGGTAGATTCAACAATATGAATGCGCGGGTCACTTTCAGCCAGGGCCTTCAGCCGTTCCCAAGCCGCGTGGTGGCGCTTGGGTGGGTGCACCTTGACCACCAGGCCCACCCGGTCTGGGCCCCAATCAGCAACCGGAAAGGCCTGTAAAAAAGCATCCACTACAGCTTGCGGGTTCTTGCGGTGAACAGATGAATTCAAATCAAATGAAAAACAGAACAGGCATGCCCGCGCTGGCAAATCAAAATGTTTGCGCAGGCGCTGCTTGCTGCTGCCGGTGTGCGCCACCGGCCCCAACTCCACCGCCATCGGCATAACAAGCAACGGCACCGGTCGCGCCATGCTCGCAATCACGGGTGCCAGCGCGTCGTGGGTGTGCTGGGTTGAGACCCACACTTCATCCACCAAATTAGTCAAATCCTGCCACTGCGCCGGCCATCGGGAAAGCTCCCACGGCCAATAGCCGATGTTGTAACGTCCCTCAAACTGGGCGCGGCCGCGCTCCGCATAATAGCGACCGGTTTCCAGAGCCGTCAGGCAAAACAGGTTGATGCCGTAGGGTCCGTCCGGGCTCACGTGCTGTGCCATGCTGCGATCGTTCTGCCCAATGCCAGTGCCGGGCTCAAAGTTCAGCATGGTCATCGGCACACCCGCCGCCACTAGAGCATGGGCAGCCATCCGAGCGTCTTCGCCTATGCCCAATTGACCATAGGCATAACCCACCAGATTCACGCCAAACGGCCGGTGCACGGTTGGCAAGGGTTCTGGTGGCAAAAGCCAGGGCCACAAAATGTGTTCCGTCACCCCGTAACTAAAAAACCACTGCAAGAAGCCCGCAAGCTGCTCGGGCAAAGGAAAGGCTGCTTGCACATCCGGGCGTGCCTGCAACACCAAACTCTGCATCCTGGTCAGACCAGCAATTTCCGACGGTTCAGTCAACGTCTGGCGCAAGACCTCATCCTGCGCCAGCACCAGGTACTCACGCGCGCCGGTGGTTACCAGCCACGCCAAAAAAGCTTCCCGGCGCTCAGGTCGGTCAAAGCCGAAACGCCGGCATAAATCCGGCCGCAATTCAAGAATAAGCGCTAAGGTATCGACCACATTGCTTCAACCCACTTTTTGCACCAGCAGCGTATTCGATACCGCCGTGATGGACAGACCAATTGCATCATCCTCACGGATTTCAAGCACTCTGCAACCCTGCTCGGCAACCAAATCCAGTAGCGCCGCCTGCGGAAAATAGTGCATCTCCATGTCGGTCACGTTGGTCAGATCCAGATAGTCGTCAATACAAAACCGGTAACCGGCCTTGTAAGTTGGCACCTGAAAGAATGCCACGCCACCAGGGCGCAACTGGGTCAACAAATCGCGCAACAAGCGCGCCACCACCGGCGGCGGGTTGTGCTGCAACACGATATGCGAGTACAAGACATCAAAACTGCCAAGACGGCTCACATCTTCAATGGAATCGAGATGCCGCAGGCCCACGCTGGGCAGAGCCTGCGCCGCCAGGTACTCTTGTGCCACCTGCAAGTGGTTGGCAGAAATATCGACCGCAATCACCTGCTCAAAACGCCTGGCCAGCGGTGCCGTCACACGCCCCACGCCACAACCCAGCTCGAGGCAACATTTCAAACTCTCGGTACCCACCCCGGCCCGGGTCAGCGTCGCCTCAAACATCTTCAGCTCAGACTCGCCACTCGCATAAAAAGCGGCGCGGTTCATTTGAAAATTTTGCTGAAAATAGCTGTCGTTCGTCAGCACGGACCAATGCGGCTCGGTCTCGCCCAGGTGGTGCCATTGCGCGCTCACCTTGGCAAACAAGGCATCCAACTTTTCTGCCGGCGCCTGCAATTCCACGACCATAGGCGGGCCAAAAAAACCAGGCTTGGGGGACCTCGGAGACTGCACTTTTTCGCAAGACATCCGAAACTCCACCGAGTTCATAAACAACTCGCGCATAGCGCTCAAACTCGCTATCTCGGTAGCGTAATGCGTCACCACCGAATCGTCCTCCGGCTCGCGACCCAGCAAGAGACGATAGGCATAAATC
>CAIYYA010000007.1 GCA_903930255.1 uncultured beta proteobacterium | reverse complement strand
TGGCAAAAGTGTGCTTTGGGACAACGCTGGAACGGCAGCACTTGCGTGGGGGTGGCTGATCGAATTAGTTTGGATTCAGCCAAGGTGCTCACCAATAGTTTTGCGGGTCAATCGGACTGGCGTTTGCCTACACGGGATGAATTGCTGAGCCTGGCAGATTTCAGTAAATATAGCCCTTCCATCAATACCAACGTGTTTCCTGCTGTGTCTGCATTGGATTTTTTGTCGGCAACATACGGCGTGTTTTATGCGAGCAGTGGTGCTTATTCTGTTTTTTCTTTTGATCTGACGGCATGCCCTGCAGTTTTTCCAAGCACATGTGTTTCTCAACCAGTGTTCACACCACAAGCCGTTCGATTGGTGCGGGCTGGCCACTTTGTTGACACTTTTGCACTGGATGTCAATAAGAGCGGCGCAGGTGCGGTTAGTAACTCTTTGGCTGGAATTAACTGTGGCTCGATCTGCACGGGCAGCTTTACTGCAGGTACCAAAATTATCCTCAAAGCCATACCTGCAGAGAATTTGAGTTCTTGGGGCGGCGCGTGCGCCAGCGCTGGTTTGGCAGCCACCTGCACAGTTACCATGGATGCCGCCAAGACGGTGACTGCGACTTTCAATGATGTGCCGCTACTGACCGGTCTGCCACCCACCCTCGCCTTCACCACGCAAATCATCGGCAGCACCAGTGCGGCTCAATCGGCGACCCTCACCAACATTGGAACCGCTTCGTTAAATATCAGCAGCATCACGGCCAGCGGTGACTTTGGCGTGACGCACAACTGCGCCGCAGAGCTTGTTGTCGGTGGATTTTGCACGCTGAATGTCACGTTTGTGCCCACTGCGATCGGCCAACGCAGCGGCACTCTGACCCTAACCTCGGATGCACCGGGCAGCCCGCACATGGTGGTGATCGATGGTACTGGCCGAGGCAATAACCTTCATGTGCTCCCCGGCTGGAACCTGCTGGGCAATGGGCAAGACCAGCCCATCAGCATGGCAACGTTGTTGAGTGACGCAAATGGTTTTGGTGTGACATCGGTCTGGAAATGGGACACAGCCGCCATGGGCTGGCAGTTTTATGCACCGTCGATGGATGCCACCACGCTGCAGAGCTACGCCAACAGTAAGGGCTACGGCGTGTTGAGCACCCTTAACCCCGGCGAAGGCTTTTGGGTCAACATCAGCTGGCCAACTACCTTAACGCTGTCCGGCGCTTCCGCCATCACCGGTAATGACTTTGCCGCAGGCAAAACCTATGCGCTCAAGCCAAACTGGAATCTGGTTGCTATTGGAACTACTTTGACTCCCAGTGATTTCAACAAGGGCCTGAGCACCACGCCGCCAGCCACCGGCACTATTCCCCTCAACCTGACCACCCTGTGGGCCTGGGACAACCCCCTGTCCAAGTGGTATTTCTACGCCCCCAATCTGGAAGCTGCAGGCGGCACTGCACTCTTTGACTACATTGCCAGCAAAGGCTACTTGGACTTTGCAACCACTGGCAAGACCTTGGGTGTGGGCATGGGTTTTTGGGTGAATAAGCCATGATTCTTGGAGATGAATATGGCTTCAGCGCTTGTAAAATAAGCGCTTGAAGCTATAAATAGCATAGTGTATGTGGCGTTATTTTTTTGCAAAAAATGTTATCAAAATTTTCTCACTTCAGAGAAGCTGGTGCTGGCGAGTGGGGTGGGCTTGATCGTGAATTATTAAGGTATTTATGAAAACAACTGTTCGAATCTTCTTGGCTGTCATGTTTTGGTTTCTTGCTGGCGTGTCCTCAGTGCAGGCATTGACTTTGAGCGGGACGGTTTATGGTGGGTCAGCGCCCATGGCGGGGGCAACGGTAACGCTGACCGATGCCACATCTGGGGTGCAGGTGGGGCAAACCACATCCGGTTCGAACGGCGCGTATTCTTTTACAGTGTTGGCTGGAGGTTTCAATTTGGTGGTGATGCCAACGGATACGGTTCGGTTTAAGGAGTCGAGGATCAATGCGATAGTTATCGGTTCTACAGATTTGTCTCAAGATGTTGTATTGCTTACGGCATCAATTGCTATAACTGGAGTCGTAAAAGATGCGGCAGGTGTTCCCCAAAGTGGAGTTCACATATGGGGGTCAATTGGTGGCGATACAACCACAGACAGCAGTGGCAATTATTCAATGCCGGTAGGCCCTGGAACTTATAACCTTAATCTGACTAAATATTATTTAGCAGCAAACGGTAGTAGCATCGGCTCTTAC
>CAIYYA010000006.1 GCA_903930255.1 uncultured beta proteobacterium | reverse complement strand
GTAAGCGGGTGGGCAAGTCACCTTGCGACTAGCTGAAATTTCCAAGACCATCGCGTCCACTTCAACTCAGGTGGACACATGCACACTTCAAATCCAGAAATTCAAATGCCAGCGACTGGTCGCCGTCATGCTCGCTACAGCGACCAATTCAAACGCCAAGTCGTAGCGACCTGTCGTGAACCGGGAGTCTCAACAGCTGCAGTCGCCCTGGCCAACGGTCTCAACGCCAACATGGTGCGCCGCTGGGGGGTCCAGTCATCACAGCGCAGCGAAGGCCAACTGACCAACGTGACAAGACCCTTGATGCCCGATCACACCAATCGAGCCTTCATACCCGTCAACCTGGCTCCAACCCCACCCATGCAGGCCGGTGACATTCGCATCGAACTCCAGCACGCCAGCACTGCCATCCAAATCCACTGGCCCATTGCCGCATCAAGCCAATGCGCCCAATGGCTGCGTGAAGTCCTGGCATGATCCGCATTGATGCGGTGTGGCTCGCCACACAACCCCTGGACATGCGAAGCGGCTTTGACTCCTGCTTGGCACGCGTAATCAAAGTCTTTGGCGCAGCGCATCCCCACACTGCTTACCTCTTTGCCAACACCCGCACCAACCGCATGAAGGTGCTGGTACACGATGGCCTGGGTTTCTGGCTAGCTGCCAGACGACTACACCAAGGCCACTTTGTTTGGCCCGACCCGGCTGCTCAAGCGCAAGTCACGCTCACTCGCCCACAGCTTGACGCGCTGGTGCTGGGCCTGCCCTGGAGTCGCATTGGCGAGGGTGGAATCATCACCGTTGTGTGATGCCAAAATTGACTCAAACCCCAGCTTCAATTGAGCACAAAACCAAAGACAAATAGTCCTCTAACGCTTATGCAGCAATGTTGTGTCACTATTGTTTTTAAGTCAATTGGGGTAAGTCAGAATAGCAAAAAATAGTTCTTCATGGGACACTATGTTCCATGCTCGAAGCCCTTGAATCACTGCCCAATTTGAACGCAGAACAACTGCGCGAACTCGCACAAGAGTTGATTGCAAAAATCATCGAGCAAAGCAAGACCATCACCGCCAAAGACAGCGACATCTTGTACCGCCAGGCCAAGATCGACAAACTCACCCACGAGCTCGCGACCCTCAAGCGCTGGAAGTTTGGTCGCTCCAGCGAACAGCTCAATGGCGTTCAGATCAGCTTGCTCGACGAGACCATTGATGCGGACATTGCCGCCATTGAGCAAGAACTCAAAGACCTTACACCAGCGCCAAAGACCGAAGCAGCACCGCGCCAACAACCCAAACGTGCTGCACTGCCTGCAGGACTGCCCCGCGTAGCGATCCACCACGAGCCCGACTCCACTACTTGCCAATGTGGCTGCCAATTGCAACGCATTGGCCAGGATGTCTCCGAGAAGCTCGATTACACGCCGGGCGTGTTCACGGTAGAAGAGCATATTCGTGGCAAGTGGGTGTGCCAGGACTGCGAAACCCTGATTCAAGCCCCAGTGCCAGCCCAGATCATTGACAAGGGCATTCCCACTGCGGGTTTGCTCGCGCAGGTGCTGGTGGCCAAATACAGTGACCACTTGCCGCTGTACCGTCAGGAACGTATTTTTGGGCGTGCCGGGGTGGAAATTCCACGCTCGACACTGGCTCAGTGGGTGGGCATTTGCGGGGTCCGACTGCAGCCTCTGGTGGACGCGCTCAAAGCTGAAGTCATGCGCCACTCGGTGCTGCATGCCGATGAGACACCGGTGGCGATGCTCAAGCCCGGCAACGGAAAAACGCACCGGGCTTATCTTTGGGCTTATGCGCCGGGGGCTTTTGAAGATTTGAGGGCGGTGGTTTACGACTTCTGCGAGTCCCGAGCGGGCGAGCATGCCAGAACATTTCTGGGTAAATGGCAGGGCAGCATGGTTTGCGATGATTACGCTGGTTACAAGGCAGGCTTTGTCAGTGGTATCACTGAGGTCGGGTGCATGGCGCATTCAAGGCGCAAGTTCTTTGATCTGCATGTCAGCAGCAAAAGTGAAATCGCTGGGCAGGCAGTTGCCTATATCAGCCAACTTTATGACGTTGAGCGTGAGATCAAGCTTCTCAAGCCCGATGAACGCTTGGCCATTCGACAAGCCAGATCAAAACCGTTAGCCAATAAGTTTCATGAGTGGATGCTGCTTAATCGCCAAAAGATCACCGATGGCACGGCTACGGCCAAAGCGTTCGATTACAGTCTGAAGCGCTGGACAGCATTGACACGGTTTCTGGATGACGCTCAGTTACCTATCGACAATAACTGGATCGAGAATCAGATTCGCCCGATTGCCATTGGTCGCAACAATTGGATGTTTGCGGGCTCCTTGCGTGCCGGCCAGCGCGCCGCTGCGGTAATGAGTTTGATTCAGAGCGCCCGGCTCAACGGGCATGATCCGTATGCCTACATCAAGGATGTGTTGACTCGGCTGCCAACACAGAAGAACAGTCAGATTGCAGATTTGCTGCCGCACCGCTGGCAGCCACCCATACTTTAAAACCAAGCTCCTGCCATCAAGGCACATCCGGGTCAATATGTGTTGGCCACCCGTTCACAAAGCATTTCCACAACCTCCATCAGGTTCAACCACTCGGCGATGGGGTCGAATCCAGAGATGTTACCCACTGGCGGGTCAAAAGGCACCCCCGCTTCTCGCGCCAGCACGACATCTTTGTCGGCACGGTTTCGTGCCAGTTCAGCGCTTGTTTCAGTGTTGTCCGAGAAGTTCACTGAGGAGTTCCGATTTGTTGAAAAGGGCAAAGTACTCACGCAACTCGTTCATGTTCAGCGAAGCGCGGTGTATTTTCAAGAGTGCACGAATGTCGTCCAGGTCGCGCGTGCGCGATGCATCGTTCACAAAGCCTGGCAGTTTGAAGCCGATCAGTCCTTCAACGCTGATGATACGCATGCGACCCATGGGGGTCTCGCGCTCCGATGCCTGCGCCAGCAGGCGCAGCGCAAGAGGACGATGTGCGTAAAGCAAATTCAGCCCTTGCGCAGCGCGCACTTAGTTGGCGGCATCTTCACTGCGGTACACGCACTGGTAGCCTAAATCCAGCAGCGCATCATGGACCCTGTCCGCAGCTTCGGCCTCCACCAAAAAATCCACATCTTTGGTAGCGCGCACGACCTGGTACGCAACCACCGCCAAACCGCCAATCAAGGCTGGCTATGTGCTACTACGCACGAACATGGACAGTGCTTCGCGAATTTGTTCTGCCAGGTTGGACATGCCTACAGCCAAAAAAAGAGGATACGTTAATCTTAGCGTCCGCATTGGCAAGGCATCACTCGCAACCCGCAACACGCAGGACTTTGTCAATTTTGGTGTGCCAATGCTTGATCCGTCTAGTCTAGACCGTTAGTAAGTCAAGAGGGAAATAGTCGTACGCTAGCCCTGCCCGCTCAATACTGGGAACCGCCCCAGCCAAAAAACGGCGGCCAACGCCCCACCAGCGCTTCAAGCAGCGTCAGCTCGTCATCACTGTGGTTGATAACGCTGGCGTGCGCGATCATCTTCGGCATGGTCATGTCGTTGTAGATAAACAGTGGGTTTTCGTGATGGCTGGTGGAATAGCTTTCTCGCTCCTGGGGCGCCGCTGTAGGTGTCAGCTCGACGCTGCCGTAGCACAAACAAAAATAGGTCCGGGCGGCAGCGCCACTACCCTCGTCTTCGATATAACAGCCAGTGCCGCGAATTCCCAGGGTGGCAGTTGACACCACCAGATTGCGCTGATTTCGACTCATGCCAAAGACCGCCAGGATTTTTCCGGTAGCCACCCGCAGCAAACTTTTTGTCGTATCGGTTGCAAAAACGATGATGGAACGGTCGCGTTGCAAAAAGGCATCCTGACCAATCACGTAAATCACTTCACTGCCTGGGCCGGTCGCCACGCGATCTCCCGGCTCAATAAGTTGACCCAAACGTGCCGGCTTGGCATTCACCGACACCTCGCCACGTAGTGTGTACACACCCTGCGCGACAGGCACTTTGCCAATGGCCAAGGCGTTACTCACCAGTCCGGTCAATCCCGCAGAACCAAACACACCAGCGAAAGACAGCAGTTTCAACATACGACGGCGCAGTTGCATAGATATTCTCCTTTGATGTTTATTTGAACGCAATATTTGCTGGGTCAGCGCAAACATTGAAAAGAACCAGCAGCTCACTGGAGATAAATTTACGAACACTGTAAACGTTGTCAAAACACCTAGAACTGGCCGTCTTTCACGAAATAGAGTTGCAGAGCGTGATTTAGGGGGTTGCCGGCAGTGAAGGAATCATCGACAAAATGTCAGCTTTCAAAAAGCTGGGCATCTGCTTTTCTCTGGACGATTTCGACACCGGATATTCTTCTCTGGCTTATCTCAACCGACTGCCACTTGATCAACTCAAAATTGACCAGTCTTTTATCCACGATTTGTTGACCGACCCGAACGGTGGAGGCACTGGCACAAAGCATGGGTTTGTCGGTCATCGCAGAAGGCGTCGAAACAGAAGAACAACGCCCGTGTTTGCAGCAGCAGGGTTGCCTTGCCTAGCAGAGTTTTCTGTTTGACCGCCCGATGCCCTTGAACGAGTTGGAGCAGCGCCTGATTTCGCTGCATTTGAATCAAGCCCAGCTGGAGAAATTGCCCTTTTGCCACAGTACAATCACGCCTCCAATCACGGAGAGATGGCAGAGTGGCCGAATGTACCTGACTCGAAAGTAAGTGCATCGCAAATGTCGGGCTTGTACGTAGCTGTTTACAAACAACTTTTTCACTCAACAAAACCGAAAAAATCTTGCAAAGATTTGCAAAGTTGCTTTTGGTGCGCAAAAATTACGCTCTGTTAATATTGCCATAACGAGCGATAGAAGTTTAGGAGAAGTGGCAGAGTGGCCGAATGTACCTGACTCGAAATCAGGCGTGGTGGCAACATCACCGTGGGTTCGAATCCCACCTTCTCCGCCAGTGGTAAAAAACCTGATAAAAGTGAGTAAAATCAAAAACTTACATTTATCAGGTTTTTTCTTTTTACCACATGGTTTTATCACATCAAATGATGTGTCCAAGTCCATTGGTATAAGCCTTAGTTCCCAAAAACTTGGGAACTGTCTCTTCACCTAACACTTTTGGCAAACGGGTATGACCTCGCCCCTGTCTTTCGGACCCCGTAACCTTACCGTTCGCGGCCAAATTGAACCCACTTCAATCGCAAGCGCAGCGCAGTTGGCATCTGGTCAAGTGAATTCAGGTGGGACAGCCGAACCGTGATTGTTTTGACGGGTGCTGGCAAATATAAGTGCGGGAAGGTAGTTGAACAGGGTTTCGTTGTTCGCTACGTTATTGCAAAAAGCCACTTGATTAGTTTCCACATCGAAGCAAGCACCAAGTAGGCTAACGGCAGTCCAAACAGAATGCCAAAGGCTAGTACAAGCTTATTGAACTTACTTACATGTTTCTTCTCTTTTTCAATAAACGCAGCAAACGCAGTATCGCTATATTTGTAGCCATTTTTGACTTTAGTTGCCATGACCAACCTTATGCAAATTCTGTGTAATTAAGGAAAAAACAAGATGCTATCTAATTCTCTGAATTAATGTAGCACCAATTGTTGCGATGAACTTATTTTTGCACGTTAGTTCTGGGCTTTTGTCACCACCAGAAAACAAATATTGCCTGTTGAATACTAGCGTGCATCAGCCACATCGAAGTTGTCAAGGCCATCTACTGAAACGTTTCAAAAACTTCATCAAGACGATTTTGATACAGGCGTTTGGTCGAGGTTTCAGCAAAACTTGCGCTAAAACTGTTCTGTGCCAATTGGTAAGCATGTGCCGACGTCAAGCCTAAAGCCGCAAATGTCTGCGTGAAGTTGTCATTGATGTAGCCTCCAAAATAGGCCGGGTCATCTGAGTTAATTGTGGCCAATAGGCCAAAATTGAGGATTTGTCCAATATTATGCTTATCCAGCGCTGGGAACACGCGCAGTTTGACATTTGAAAACGGGCACACGGTGAGCGGTATGCGCTGCTCTCGCAAGCGAGCTACCAGAGCTGCATCTTCCATGGCACGCACACCATGGTCAATACGCTCCACTTTCAGAACATCAAGCGCACTCCAGATGTAGGCCGGCGGCCCTTCTTCTCCTGCATGGGCCACCAACCGAAATCCCAAACTGCGCGCTTTAGCAAACACAGAAGCAAATTTCTCGGGTGGATGTCCTCGCTCGCTCGAAGCCAGACCGATACCCAGTAGTTTGTCGCGCAACGGCAAGGCTTGCTCCAGGGCTTCAAACGCCTCGCGTTCGCTCAAATGGCGCAAGAAGCAAAGGATCAGCGCTGCGCGAATGCCCAACACAGCCTGTGCATCGACACATGCCCGGTGCAAGCCATTGATCACCACATCGGTGCTGACACCATGTGCCGTGTGGGTTTGGCTGTCGAAAAAAATCTCTGCATGCACCACGTTGTCAGCTGCGGCACGTTGCAAATACGCCCAGGCCATGTCGTAAAAATCCTGTTCGGTGCGCAAGACCAAGGTACCCGCATGGTAAATATCAAGAAATTCCTGCAGATTGCCAAAAACATAGGCACGACGCACACTTGCTACATCCGGATAGGGTAAGTCAAGGCCGTTGCGCTGTGCCAATGCGAACATCATCTCAGGCTCCAGTGAGCCCTCGATGTGCATGTGCAACTCGGCCTTTGGCATGCGGCGCAGCAGTGCGGGCAAATGCTCTGCTGCGATCGGATTGATAGTTTTCATACAACAAGCTCCATCCATCTTGACTGTTTTTGTCACGCTAACTATAGCCCTGTGCCAGGCCAGCGCCCAGCCTTTGGAAGCAAGTGCGCCCTGCCGGGCGCACCATAAAAAAACCGCCATGAAGGCGGTTTTTTTTGTTGCAACGTGCGGTACTTTACTTGGCGCCAGGGACCTTGCCTTCAACGCCCTTGACGTAGAAGTTCAGGCCACTGAGGAACTTGTCGTCAGCGACAGCATCTTTAGCCACTTGAACCTTACCGGTGTTATCGGTAATGGGGCCTTTCCAGATGGCAAAGCTGCCGTCTACCAAGCCTTTTTTGACCTCTTCAACTTTGGCTTTGGTCTCGGCAGGCACGTCGGGGGCAATCGACACGATGTCAATGGCGCCTTCTTTAACACCCCACCATGAATGACCACCACCCACCCATTTGCCATCAAGCGCTTCTTTGGTTGCTTTGATGTAATACGGACCCCAATTGATGACGGCAGATGCCAAATGTGCTTTGGGGCCATAGGTGGTCATGTCTGAGTCCCAACCGAAAGCACGCTTGCCCTTGGCTTCAGCGGTTTTCAGCACAGCCGGGGAGTCAGTGTTTTGGAACAACACGTCTGCGCCGCCATTGATCAGGCTGGTTGCGGCTTCGGTTTCTTTCGGTGGGTCAAACCAGCCGTTCACCCAAACCACTTTGGTCTTGACCTTCGGGTTGCTGCTTTGCGCGCCCAAGGTAAAGGCATTGATGTTGCGCACCACTTCAGGGATTGGAATCGATGCCACCACGCCCAGCGTGTTGCTCGTGGTCATCTTGCCAGCGATCACACCCGCCATGTAAGCACCTTCGTAGGTGCGGCTATCGTAGGTGCGCATGTTGTCGCCCTGCTTGTAGCCGGTGGCGTGTTCAAATTTCACGTCCTTGAAGTCAGGCGCCACCTTCAGCATAGGTTCCATATAGCCAAATGTGGTGCCAAAAATCAGCTTGTTACCTTGGCTAGCCATATCGCGAATGACGCGTTCGGCATCAGCAGACTCGGGCACGTTTTCTACAAAAGAAGTAACGATCTTGTCGCCAAATTCTTTTTCGATGGCTTTGCGACCGTTGTCGTGCGCAAAAGTCCAGCCGCCGTCGCCCACTGGGCCAACGTAAGCAAAAGCAATTTTCAGGGGTGCGGGTTTAGCTGGGGCTGCAGCAGAAGCCGCCGGTGCAGGCGCTGGAGCCGGAGCCGGTTCTTCTTTTTTGCCACAACCCACCAACGCAGCAGATGCCACGGCAGTGAGTGCAGCCACTTTGAGCAGCGCGCGTTTTTGCAGATCGGTCATGTCAAATCCTTCTATCAAGGGGGTTAGGAAAACGGTGATTATGAACGTAAAGTTAGCCGGGATAAAACGGTTTGCCAATACTTGCAGGCATGTTGATGCGAATCCACTGAGGGTTGCGCGAAATCAGCGCCAGCACCAGGATGGTGGCCACGTAGGGCAACATCGACAGGAACTGGCTGGGCACTTCAACGCCAATACCCTGCAAATGAAACTGCAACATGGTGACACCACCAAACAGATACGCACCCAGCAAAACTCGCGCGGGTCGCCAAGTGGCAAACGTGGTGAGCGCCAGCGCAATCCAGCCCTTGCCTGCCACCATGCCTTCAACCCACAGCGGGGTGTAAATAACTGAAATATAGGCACCAGCCAAACCGCACAGTGCGCCGCCCACCACCACAGCAAGCAAGCGTATCCAACGCACAGGGTAACCTAGCGCGTGCGCCGATTCAGGGCTTTCACCCACGCTGCGCATAACCAGACCACTGCGTGTGCGGTACATGAAAAAAATCAGCCCAAGCGCGAATAAAACCGTCAAATAAACCAGCGGATGATGGCGAAACAAGGCAGAACCCAGCCATGGGATGTCTGACAAACCGGGGATAGCAAAGTTGGCACGCTCGGGAATTTTGGCCTGCACAAAACCCGTTCCCACAAAAGCCGAAAAGCCAGTGCCAAACAGGGTTAACGCCAAGCCGGTGGCAAACTGGTTGGTATTGAGCCAAATCACCAGCACACCAAAAATGGCTGCCAAAAATGCCCCGACTGCCATGCCAGCAGCAAAGCCCAACCAGTCGTTACCGGTAAGCACAACGGTGGCAAACCCGGCGATGGCTGCGCACAACATCATGCCTTCTGCGCCCAAATTGACTATGCCCACTTTTTCGTTGATCAGCAAGCCCAGCGAGGCAATGGCCAACACCGTACCCGCGTTCAGCGTAGCAGCTAACAAGAGTGCATAGGATTCCATCATCCTAGATTCCTCAGTTGGACGCGCCCGAGTGGGGCGCTGGCAGTGCGTCTGGGTAGGCGAGACGACGCTGAAGGCTCTTGCCTTCTAGGAGGAGCAACGACCCCAGGCGCTCTGCCAGTGGTTCAATCGGGTGCGTAGCGCTGTCACCTAAAGGGTGAACGCCAAAAAAGTAAAGGTTTTCAATCATTTCATTAACTTATTGATGTTATCAAGCGGTCAACTGAGGAATTTAGGATTATTTGCCCCACTTCAAACGGTAATTCACCAAAGTGTCACTGGCCAGCAAGCTAAACAACAGCAGCCCCTGGAATACGCCCGTGAGCGATTTGGTCAGACCCAGGCGCGACTGCGCCATTTCGCCACCAATGTAAAACATGCTCATCAAGATCGCCGAAAACACCATGCCCACCGGGTGCAGTCGCCCAACATAGGCCACGATGATGGCGGCAAAGCCGTAGCCCGAAGGCACATACGGCGTGAGCTGGCCAATGGGCCCGGCCACTTCGAGCGCGCCCGCCAACCCGGCTGCACCACCCGAGATCAGCAGCGCTGTCCAGAGCGCCTTGCGCGAGGAGAAACCAGCATAGCGCGCGGCGGCGGGTGCCAGCCCGCCCACTTGCAGCGCAAAACCTGAGCGTGTACGAAACAGAAAAACCCACAGACCGGCCACACCGAGCAAGGCAAAAATCACCCCAATACTCAGGCGCGAGCCGTCAAACAGGCGTGGAATGCGTGTGACAGCCTCGAATGTTTTACTTTGCGGGAAGTTAAAACCCATCGGGTCTTTCCAGGGGCCGCCGACCAGATAACTCAGCACTTGCACAGCCACATAGACCAGCATCAGGCTCACCAGAATTTCATTGGCGTGAAAACGGTCGCGCAACAGCGCCGTGATACTGGCCCAGAGCATGCCGCCCAGCACCCCCGCCAGAAGGATCGGCAGCACGATCAAACTGCTGGAATCTTTGTCGGCCAGCAAGGCCACGCCACCGGCAAAAATGGCCCCCATGATGTATTGCCCCTCGGCACCAATGTTCCAGACATTCGAGCGAAAGCACACCGCCAAACCAAGCGCGATGATGAGGAGCGGGGTGGCCTTGACCAACAGTTCACCCAAAGCATAGGCATTGTGAATGGGCAGCCAAAAAAACATCTCCAGGCCACGCACAGGGTCTTTGCCGAGCGCCAAAAACATCAACGTGCCAATGATGATGGTGACTAGCAATGCCAGCAGTGGCGAGCCATAAGTCCAAGCTGCGGATGGCTCGGGGCGTGCTTCAAGTTTGAGCATGCGGCTCTCCCAATTCGTCTGCATCCAGTGTTTCAAGGTAAGCCAGATGTTCTTGCACCTGATTGCCCCATAGACCGCTCATCCACTCACCAATTTGCGTAACACTCGCCTCTGCGATGGGCACACTGGGTGAGAGTTGCCCTCGGGCTATCACATGCAAACGGTCACACACCTCAAACAACTCATCGAGCTCTTCGCTGAGCACCAGCACAGCACAGCCGGCATCGCGCAATTCGAGAATTTCGCTGCGGATCTGTGCTGCCGCCCCCACATCGACACCCCAGGTCGGCTGCGCAACAATGAACAGCTTGGGATTGGCATCAATTTCTCGACCCACAATGAATTTTTGCAAATTGCCACCCGATAAAGAGCGCGCCAGCGAGTTTGCGCCACCGGCCTTAACGTTAAAACGGCGGATGATTCCGGCCGCCTGGGCTTCGAGTTGTTTGACGCGAATCCAGCCGCCACCCCAAGTGGGATAGGCAATGGCCTCACGACGTGTCAGCAGCAGGTTGTGCGCCAGACCCAGCGTGGGCACAGCACCTCGCCCCAGACGCTCTTCGGGAACAAAATGCAAACCCAAATCACGCCGCTGACCCGGGTGCAGGCGCGATACGTCAACCCCAGCCATATCAATACTGCCAGTCTGGGCGCGCACATCTTCGCCCGACAAAGCATACAACAGCTCTTTTTGGCCGTTGCCCGAAACACCGGCTATACCCACCACTTCACCAGCGCGCACCTCAAACGAAACTGCTTCGAGGTTAACGCCGAACTGGTCTTCACGCGCCAGTGTCAATCCCTGCACACGCAAAATCGACGCTCCGGGTAGCTGTGCACGGTGTGTGAGTTGCGGCGGCTCGGCACCAATCATCATTTTTGACAATGAAGCATTGCTTTCTTGCGTCGGATTGCACACCCCGGTGACCTTGCCTGCGCGCAACACCGTGCAGGCATTGCAAAGCTCGCGGATTTCGTGCAGCTTGTGGCTGATGTACAAAATGCTGCACCCTTCAGAGGCCAGCTTTTTCAGCACCACAAAGAGCTTTTCAACGGCCTGCGGTGTCAATACCGAAGTGGGTTCATCCAAAATCAGCAGCTGCGGGTTGGTGAGCAGTGCACGAATGATTTCAACCCGCTGCATTTCACCCACGCTCAGGGTATGCACCGGCCGATTGGGGTCGATGTCCAGGCCATATTCAGCCGCTTTGACATTGATGCTTTGAGTGACTTCGCGCAAACTCAGGCTTTTGTTCAAACCGAGCCACACGTTTTCAGCCACCGTGATGGTGTCAAACAGACTGAAGTGCTGAAACACCATGCTGATACCCACAGCCCGCGCTTCTTGCGGATTTTTGATATGCACTGGCTGGCCATTAAACAGCACCTGCCCCTCGTCGGGTTTGACCGAACCGTAGATGATTTTCATCAGGGTCGATTTGCCAGCGCCGTTTTCACCCAGCACAGCGTGGGTTTGGCCTGGTAGCACAGTCAGACTCACGCCACTATTAGCCACCACACTGGGATAGCGTTTGGTAATGCCGATAAGCTGTAGTCGGGGCGTGGTCATGTGCAAAGGGTCGCGATTTGTTTCAAAATGCCGTTCTATTCACTAACGAAACTATTATCCAGATGTGATTGATTCACCAAGCAAAGACAATGCCATGATGGCAAGTATCTTGCTAATAATGATCTTTTCGAAAAAATTATGCATCATCCAGTTCTTCAATTTGTACACCGTGGCGAAATTATCTCGCTGCGCAATGTACCACCCACACGCAGCTTATTGCAGGTTTTGCGCGAAGATTTAGCCTGCACCGACAGCAAAGAAGGTTGCAATGAAGGCGACTGTGGGGCTTGCACGGTGGTGCTGGGCGAGCGCCAGCATGACCACATTCACTACAGCGCCATCAACAGCTGTATTCGCTTGGCGCATTCGATCCACGGCATGGCACTGTGGACAGCACAAGACCTGGCAGCAGCCGATGGCACACCACACCCGGTGCAGCAAGCCCTAAGCGAATGCCACGCCAGCCAATGCGGCTTTTGCACCCCCGGCATCGCCATGAGCCTGTTTGGTCTGTATCAAAAGCAAGCTGGCCAGAATACCCCGCTTGAACGCACGCAAGCAGCCGAGGTGCTCACTGGCAACCTGTGCCGCTGCACCGGCTATCGACCCATTCTGGATGCAGCACAGCGCATGGGGGAATTGCCCAGAGTCATGCTTGATGAAACCAAGGTGCTACAACAATTAGAGCTGCTCACACTCACTGCACAAGCGCTAGAGGCTGATTTATCATATAACTCACCCGACACATTAAATGCCCTACTAGCGGCACGCTCAGCACAACCCAAGGCACAACTGGTGGCGGGATGCACCGATGTGGGTCTATGGGTCAACAAACAGCACCGGCACTTTGAACAAGTCATCGACCTCACTCGGGTTGCCGAACTGCGGGGCATTGACGACCTCGGCGAGCAGCTGCAACTAGGCGCGGCCGTGCGTTTGACCGATGCTTTTGCCGCGCTGGAACACGAGCGCCCCCAATTGCACAGCTTTTTTAGCCGCTTTGCTGCCCAGCCGGTGCGCAACTCGGGCACGCTGGGGGGCAACATTGCCAACGGTTCACCGATTGGTGACGCCATGCCGCTGCTGATCGCCCTGCACGCCCGCGTGGTTTTGTCCAGCGTGCGCGGCCAGCGCGAGCTGGCATTGGAGGATTTTTATACCGGATATCGCCAAAATGTATTGGCTGCAGACGAAGTACTGGCCTGGATCAAGGTGCCCAAACCCGCACCAGACGAACTGCTGCGGGCCTACAAAATCTCCAAACGTTTTGACGACGATATTTCTGCCGTTTGCCTGTGTCTGAACGTGCAGTTGCAAAACGGCTACGTCACCCAGGCTTCGATCGGTGTGGGCGGTGTGGCAGCCACACCCATGCGCGCCAGCCAGACCGAAGCCCAGCTGCTGGGGCAAGCCTGGAACCAGACCACCGTCACCCAAGCGAGCGACTGCTTGCGCCAGGAGTTTTCGCCGATTTCAGACATGCGTGCATCGAGTCAATACCGCAGTCAGGTGCTGGGCAACCTGCTGCAACGATTCTGGCGCGAGAGCCAAGGTGAAACCCTGACCCAGTTGGCAGATGTTTCAATGCTCGGAGATTGGCCATGAAAAACAAGTCGCTCAAACCAAAAATAGCCGCATCCGCACCGAGCGCGGAGGTTTGCGGTAGCTCGGTTCAACACGAAAGTGCCGCTGCTCAAACCCGGGGGGCTGCACCTTATGTGGACGATATTCCTGAGGTACGTGGCACGCTCTATGCCGCACCGATTTTGTCAACCGTGGCGCATGGCAGACTGCTGGGTGTGGACAGCAGCGCTGCGCAGGCAATGCCCGGTGTGTGTGCTGTGATTCTTGCCAGCGATGTGCCCGGGGCGCCCATGCTGGCCGCCTTTGCAGGCGACGAGCCAGTGTTTGCCAGCGACACCGTGCAACACATCGGCCAAGTGGTGGGACTGGTTGTTGCGCAAACTGTTCAACAGGCACGCCAAGCAGCACGCCAGGTCAAACTGCAGATCGAAGAAATGCCTGCCATCCTCAGCGTGGCCGATGCATTGGCCGCCCAAAGCTATGTATTGCCACCCGTTTGCGTGAAACGGGGAGCGGCCGATGCGGCGCTAGCCAAGGCACCGCACACCCTGCGCGGCACGCTGGAAGTGGGTGGCCAAGAGCATTTTTATCTGGAAGGTCAAGTAGCCTACGCGCTGCCGCAAGAACAAAACCAATGGCTGATTTACAGCAGCACCCAACACCCTGGCGAGGTGCAGCACTGGGTTGCCCATGCGCTCGGGTTGGACAACCACGCCGTGCGGGTTGAATGCCGGCGCCTGGGTGGCGGCTTTGGCGGCAAAGAAACCCAGGCCGGCCATGTGGCGGTGTGGGCGGCTGTGGCTGCGCACAAGCTCAAACAGGCGGTCAAGCTGCGTCTCGATCGCGACGACGACTTTCTTATCACCGGCAAACGTCATCCGTTTAGCTACGATTACACCGTGGGCTTTGATGCCACGGGTCGGCTGCACGGTTTGAAACTGCAGATGGCTGCACACTGCGGGTTCAGTGCCGATTTGTCAGGCCCGGTGGCGGATCGCGCGGTTTTCCACGCCGACAACGCCTATTTTTTAGAAGATGTCGAGATCACCTCGTACCGCTGCAAACTCAACACCCAAAGTCACACCGCATTTCGCGGCTTTGGCGGCCCGCAGGGCATGATCGTCACTGAAACCATCTTGAGCGACATCGCACGCTATCTCGGACTCGACCCACTGGCCGTGCGCCGGCGCAATTTATATGGCAGCGACGCAGCGCGCATCACTACCCATTACGGAATGGTTGTTGAAGACAATTGTTTACCTGAGTTGCTATCAGAATTAGAGCTGTCTGCGCATTACCAGTCTAGGCGAGAGGCTATTTTTTCCTGGAACTCCAGGCACCCAGTGATCCAACGCGGCATCGCCATCACACCGGTCAAATTTGGCATCAGCTTCACCGCCACGCTGTTTAACCAGGCAGGAGCACTGGTGCATGTGTATCTGGACGGCAGCGTGCTGGTGAACCACGGCGGGGTTGAAATGGGTCAGGGACTCAACACCAAAGTGGCACAGATCGTTGCCGACGAGCTAGGTGTGCCGCTGCACCAGGTGCGCGTGAGCGCCAGTGACACTGGCAAAATCCCCAACGCCTCCGCCACGGCAGCCTCTGCTGGCACCGACCTGAACGGCAGAGCCGCCCAATTTGCAGCCAAGCAGATTCGTAACAATCTGGCGGCTTTTATCGGCGGACGCGACGGCATAGGCGCTGGTGCTGTGCGTTTTGAAGGCGGCCAAGTGATCAGCCCCAAATCGGTGCGCAATTTCAATGAAGTGGTCACGCTGGCTTATGCCAATCGAATTCAGCTTTGGAGTGATGGCTTTTACCGCACACCCAAAATCCACTATGACAAAACCACGCTGAGCGGGCGACCGTTTTATTATTTTGCCTATGGCGCTGCGTGCACAGAAGTTGCCATTGACACGCTGACGGGTGAAAGCCGGGTGCTCAAAGTCGACATCTTGCAAGACGTGGGCCGCTCCATCAACCCGGCGCTGGACATCGGGCAGATTGAAGGCGCTTTTGTGCAAGGCATGGGCTGGCTCACCACCGAAGAGCTGGTCTGGAACACCCGGGGTCAACTGACCACCCACGCGCCCAGCACTTACAAAATCCCCACCAGCGGCGACATACCGGCGCATTTCAAGGTTCAGCTGTGGCAAAAACCCAATGCCGAGGACAACGTGTTTGGCTCCAAAGCTGTGGGTGAACCGCCCTTTATGCTGGCAATCAGTGTTTTTGAAGCCCTGCGCGATGCCGTGGCTCAAGCCAGAGGTGATGGCAAACCGGTGAATTTGACAGCCCCGGCAACACCCGAAACCATTTTGCGTTCGCTGCAAAAGATGCCTGAAGCCTACCCGAACGAGCCAAAACAGAACAAATTTCAGGCTTTTATTGATCCGGCCCGATGATCAGACAATACGGCATCATGCCCAGCTTGCCCCCTGCCCGCGCCATTACACCGATTGCTTTTGTCAATGCCATCGTCACGGCTTATCAAGGCGTTAACAAAAATCCGTCCCGAGTACTGGAATTAGCACAAATCACGCCAGCGCAGTTGGCTGATCCGGCAACGCGCATCAGCGCCGCACAGTTTGAGCGCGTCTCTGCTGCGGCCATGCGCGAGCTTGACGACGAGGCGCTGGGCTGGTTTGGCCGGCGCTTGCCCTGGGGCAGCTACGGCATGCTGGCACGCGCCTCGATCAGCGCACCCAACCTCAAAGTGGCGTTGCAGCGCTGGTGTCGGCACCACGCCTTGTTAGCCAATGACATCACGCTGCAATTGCAAATCAAGGCTGATACAGCCAGCATAGGCATTACCGAGCAGCGCGATTTGGGAGCGTTGCGCGAGTTTTGCCTGGTGTCAGTGATGCGCAATATTCACGGCCTGGCGTGTTGGCTGATTGATTCGCGCATCCCACTCACGGGCGCACGTTTTGCTTTTGAAGCCCCGGCTCACCAGGCTGTTTATCAAGTGCTTTTTTCGGCTCCAGCGCAGTTCCAGTGTGCACAGACTGCTATTGAGTTTGATAGCAGTTACCTAGTCTTACCCCTGCGCCGTAACGAAGCCGCCTTGCAATTGATGCTGCAACACGCCCTGCCTCTGACAGTGCTGCAATACCGGCGCGACCGCCTGCTGCTGCAACGCGTGCGTCAGACCTTGCTTAGCCACGCGCAACAGACCCACAGCGCAGACGACCTGGCAGCTTTGCTGCACATCTCATCTCGCACGCTGCACCGGCAATTAAAAGACGAAGGCATCACGTTGCAAACGCTGAAAAACGAGGTTCGCCAAAGCCGCGCCAGCGAACTGCTGTTGCGCACCAGTCAACCGATCAAACAAGTGGCGGTAGCGGTTGGTTTTCAGAACGAAAAAAGCTTTATTCGCGCTTTTGGCTGTTGGACACAACAGTCCCCAGCGCAATTTCGCCAAGCGGCGCCAAGCACAGGTGAAGCACAGCCCTAGCAGACTGCATCAGCGACCAACCAGCGCGCCAAATCCGCCATGTTCGGCAGTAACGCGTGCGCTCCTGCGCCAAGCAAAGCGGGGCCATTTTCTGGCAGCGGACAGTAGGCCCAGACTGTGGCACCGGCGGCCACGCCAGCAGAGACACCAATCGGCGAGTCTTCAATCACCAGGCACTCTTGCGCTGGGACATGCAGATGCTGTGCCGCAGCCAGGTACACGTCGGGCGCGGGTTTTGACCGAGCCATCTCGTGACCGCTAAAAACGCGACCAGCAAAGTAGTCGATCAAACCCACTTTGGTCAACTGCATCTCAACTTTGACCCGGTCAGCACCCGAGGCACAGGCGATGCGCTGCTGGACCAAGGCAAAAGCAGCTTCTACCGCCGCTAGAGCTCCTGGGATCACTTGCAAATGTGCCGCCAATTCACGGTTTCGCTGCAAATAAAACTGGTTGAGCCAATCGTCGGTGAGCGGCTTGCCGGTTTGTGCTTCAATCACTTCGCGTTCATCACGCACAGTTTTTCCGGTAAAAAATCGCGCGCATTGCTCCAGCGACATGGTCCAGCCACGCGCCTGCAGCAGGTCACGCAAAACCGCATTGACAATTGGTTCGCTGTCGACCAGGACACCGTCACAATCAAATAAGATTGCTTTGAATTTCATAGCTTTTGATGCAATAGTGATGGGCGATAGAGACTTATTTCTTGCAAGAAGACATCAACGATTGGCAGATCGACGTGCCTTGTGCGCGTCGTAGGTCTCAACAGGCGCCCCTTGCTTGACCCAGTCACTCCAGCCACCGTCGATGTGCGCCACATTGGTCATGCCCATGTCTTGCAGCGCCTTAGCCGCCAGCGCACTGCGCCACCCGGCACCACAAAACAACACAAATTCTTTGCTTTCGTCACCAAACACTGGCTTGAAGTAAGGCGATGCCGGATCGACCCAAAACTCTAACATGCCGCGTGGCGCATTGAAGCAGCCGGGCACGGTGCCTTCGCGCTCGAGCTCGCGCACATCACGAATGTCGACAATCTGCAATCTGGTCTCGCCCAGGCGAGCCTTGATCTGATCGACCGAATAGGTTGTGACCTGAGCCATAGCCTCGTCAACAAGCTGTCGATAACCTTTAGTAATGGGCATTTGTTTCTCCTGTTATTGCGTTAATGCGCATTGTCCCGAATTTTTCGGACCAATGCCGTGGTCGAATAACCTGAGACAAACGGCAAAGCCACTGCATGACCACCCCACGATTCAACCCATCGGGTCTCGGCCAATTGCGCCATGTCGTAATCGCCGCCTTTGACATAGATATCAGGGCGCACCCCAAGCATCAATTGCACAGGCGTGTCCTCGTCAAACCAGGTCACCAGGCTGGTGCTACTGAGCGCAGCCATAACACATGCACGGTCTAGCTCATGATTCAAAGGACGATCAGGCCCTTTGCCCAAACGCCGGGCAGAAGCGTCCGTGTTGAGCGCGACAATCAGACTTCCACCCAAAGCACGCGCCTGCTCCAAATACATGACATGACCTCGATGCACAACATCAAAAACGCCATTGGTGAACACCAGCGGTCGAGGCAAATGCAGCAATCGCTCTTGCAACTGGTCAGCCATGCAGAGTTTTCGTTCAATATCAGATAGGCTTAAAGCCTTGCTTAAGACAAAATTAAGGGTGGTTTTGGGCATGTGCTCAATGCTATCAGGCTAATGATCTGGCGTATGCTTTAACTGCTTTTAATGCAAAATAGTGAAGACTGGCACAATCCGCCGCAACCATGAAACTGATCCCTGTAGAAAACGACTCCATCCGCGTAGGCTCGCCCTTGCCGTTTTCAATTCGCCTTGAAAACGGCTCCATAATTTTGACCAAGGGACACCTCATCGAGCGCAGAGCGTTTCTCGATTCACTATTGAAACAATACGGCAAACTTTTTGTTGATCTTGACGAATCAGAAAGTCACCACCGCGCTTATATGGGCAAGCTGCACAGCATGGTTCGCCAAGATAAAGAGCTGGGTCAAATTGCTGAAAGTTCACTGGCGCCACTTGAATTCAGCAGCCTGCGCAATCGAGATCTACCCAACACAGCCAATTGGCTCGATTTGCAGGATCAAGCACATCTGGTGTTACGCGACAGTCGATCAGCTGAATTTTTGCCACGTCTGGAAAAACTCAAAACCGAACTCTACCGGCAAATTAAACTCAATCCTGACAGCACTCTTTTTGCACTGATTCATCTGGCGACAACCGAAGTCAAGCGCTACAGTGCCACCCATGCCATGCTGGTGAGCGCCGTCTGCACCTTGGCGGCGCAAGATGTTCTGAAATGGGGTTCAGACCAGATTGACAACCTGCTCAACGTCGCCTTGACCATGAATATCGGCATGACCGAATTACACGATCACCTAGCATCCCAAATTGAAGCCCCCAATGCTGAACAAAATCGTGCGATTGAAACACATGCCACACGCTCGCATGATATTTTGCTGAGTTTGGGTGTGAGTGACCCCGTCTGGCTGGAGGCTGTATTGGAGCATCGAGCCACTTCGCCCGGCACTTTAGCTACGCGAACACATGCCGATCGCTTGGCCAGACTCATTCAGCGTGCCGACATGTTTTCAGCCCGCCTTTCACCCAGAGCCTCGCGGCGCCCTGAATCGCCTGCTGCCGCCATGCAAGCCTGCTATTTTGACGAAAATCGCAAAACTGATGAAGCCGGTGCAGCACTGATCAAAGCGGTGGGAATTTATTCACCCGGCACCTTTGTCAAATTGGCCAGTAACGAAATCGCCATTGTTGTTCGTCGTGGCCTCAATACCACGATGCCCAAGGTGGCTGTGCTCATTAATCGTCAGGGCATGCTTACCGGTGAGCCGATTTTGCGAGAAACCAGTCAAACTGACTTTCGCATCGTTGGCAGTGTGCCCAATCGAGAAGTTAAGGTGAACCACAACTTTGATCGACTGTTGTTGCTAACCAAGCAAACTGCCAACGACCGCCCTTGGTGAAGGCCGCATCCACCAAGAACGCACACTGGAAAATATTTCACGACACCCCGTGCATCGGTAGAGTCCATTGGGTAACAGCGCACCATTGTTTGCACGCTCAATCACTGGCTGGTAACTCGCAGCACCGCAGACACGGCACTTGTAAACGGTATTGAATGTTCGGTTGAAGCGGATTGACATAGTGCAGCCACTATAAATCTGCACGATGGTTTTAGGGTGCAATTAACTGTAATTGAATGTAAAGCGCGTATCAGAATTCGCCATTTTCAAGATATTCACCCGTCAACCTAAAAAGGTTTGGTTTCAACAAGACTCGATCGTTGCATGAGTTTGTCTTGCAGCTTGGTTAAATTAGGGTAACGATCACGCCAAGCCAATTGCGGGAACCGAAAATCAAGATACCCCAAAGCAACACCCACCGCAATATCGGCCAAACTCAAGTGCACCCCCACACAATAAGGCTTATCACCAAGTCCCTTGCTCATCGCCATCAATGCCGTATCGACTTTGCCAAGTTGTCGATCAATCCATACCTGACAGCGCTGCTCTGGTGTTCTGCCGCCCCAAGTGGCCTCTAGACGAGCCAAAACAGCGGCATCCAGAATGCCATCTGCCAATGCCTCCCATGTTTTAACCTCAGCCCGCTCACGACCGACCCCAGGAATAAGCTTACCTACAGGAGAGAGCGCATCCAGATACTCAACGATCACGCGTGAGTCAAACACTGCTTCACCACCGTCCATGATCAAACACGGCACTTTTCCAAGTGGACTGATGCTTTGAATCGTCGAATCGGCTGACCAAACATCTTCCAGTAAGTAATCGTATTCAAGTTTTTTTTCGATTAATACGACACGAACTTTGCGCACATAAGGGCTAGAGTTAGATCCGATAATTTTCATGAAAGAAGTACTTTTTAGAATCGACAAATGGAGTGAACGCTCATCGATTCTATAGATGCCTTAATTTTGCGTCGATTACCCGACCGAACTCCCCCTAAAACGCACCGTCTTCGCGGCTCACCCTACAATCTTGCCATGACTACATCTGCCATTTCTGCCCTTTCGCCACTTGACGGACGCTATGCCGCCAAGCTAGACAAATTACGCCCTGCCATGAGTGAGCAAGGCTATATGCACCGTCGTGTGCAGGTCGAAGTGGCCTGGTTTATCGCCCTGAGCGACTGTCATTTCAATGAATTCAAGCCGTTGACTGCAGGTGCGCGCACTTATTTACTCAATCTTGTCAAAAATTTCTCGGAAACTGATGGAAAAGCCATTAAAGATATTGAGAAAACCACCAATCACGACGTGAAAGCGGTTGAATATTGGCTCAAGTCAAAATTCGAAGCACGACCCGAATTGGTTGCAGCACAAGAGTTTGTTCACTTTGGTTGCACCAGCGAGGACATTAACAATACCAGCCACGCCTTGCAACTCAAAAGCGCGCGCGATCTGGTTGTTTTGCCGACACTCGATGCTGTGATTACCAAACTGCGCAGCATGGCGCACATGTTCGCCGATGTCCCCATGCTGAGTCGAACTCATGGTCAAACCGCCAGTCCAACCACCGTTGGCAAAGAAATCGGTAACGTAGTCGTGCGCTTAATGAGCGCCCGAGAAAGAATTGTCAGCATCAAATTGATGGCCAAGATGAACGGTGCAGTCGGAAATTTCAATGCACATCTGTCGGCGTGGCCAGATTTTGATTGGGAAGCATTTAGCCGCACAGTCATCGAAACTCCAGAGCCAATGGGTTTGGGCCTGACGTTTCAGCCCTACAGCATTCAAATTGAGCCACACGACTACATGGCTGAATTATTTGACGCCGTGGCGCGAACCAATACGATTCTGATCGATCTGGCGCGTGATGTTTGGGGCTATGTCTCTTTGGGATATTTCAAACAAAAACTGCGTGAAGGTGAAGTTGGCTCGAGCACGATGCCGCACAAAGTGAATCCCATCGATTTCGAAAATGCTGAGGGAAATTTGGGTTTAGCCAACGCCGTCTTGCGCCATTTGTCTGAAAAATTACCCATTTCACGTTGGCAACGCGACTTGACCGACAGCACCGTGTTACGCAACATGGGGGTCGCACTGGGCTATGCCGTTTTGGCCTATCAATCGCTGAGCACAGGCCTGGGCAAGCTCGAAATCAATCAAGAAGCGATTGCCAAGGATCTTGATGCTTCATGGGAGGTTCTGGCCGAACCCATTCAAACTGTGATGCGTCGTTTTGGACTACCACAACCCTACGAGCAACTAAAGAAATTCACCCGTGGCGCTGCCATGACACGAGAATTGATGCTTGGGTTTATTGCTGGGCTCGAATTGCCAGATGCCGAGAAGCAGCGTTTGCTGGCACTGACACCGGCCAATTACACTGGCAAAGCGGCTGAATTGGCACGCCGCGTTTAGTCGGGCATTGGATCGCAATGGCAACCAAATCAACCATTTTCAAAGCCAGCCTGCAAATTGCCGACATTGATCACAACTACTACGCGGATCACACCCTGACACTGGCGCGCCACCCAAGTGAGACCGACGAGCGCATGATGATTCGACTGTGCGCATTAGCCTTGCAATCACACCAGCTGCAAACCCTGTGCAATGGCGATGGCACATTGGCATTTGGTGCAGGATTATCAGATCCAAATGAACCCGATGTATGGCTGCGCGACTTTACTCTGCGCACCCGAATGTGGATAGAAGTGGGTCAGGCTGAAGAAAAACCCTTGATTAAAGCGTGTTCCAAGGCTGATGCCGTGGTGCTTTACTGCTTCAGTCAGGCTGCAGACATTTGGTGGCGTGGCATTGAGAGCAGACTGCAGCGACTTAAAAACCTGAGTGTTTGGCGAATTCCACAATTCAGTGCCCAAGCTCTATTGCCCATGGCTCAGCGCAACATGAATCTCAGCGCCACCATTCAGCAAGAGACGCTAACGCTCAGCGATACTGCCCACCACATTGACATTGAACCGATACGTTGGAAATAGCAAAGCCTACCCCAATCGCATTACATGCGATACGCGCAAAACAACAAGCCCTTTGCGTTTGGCAAAGGGTCAAGTCGAAAAGCCTGAGTTTTTAAGGTTTTGAACCCGTTGGAAACGGCCAGGAAGCTTGCGGATTAAGCTTGGTTTGAGCCGCAGGAGCAGATTTTTTGACTGCAGGAACTGTTTTAGCTGGCGCTAATTTAGGCTCGACTGCTGCGGTTTTTGCTGCCACAGCTTTGGGCGCACGAGTCGATTTTTTGGCAGCGACTGTTTTCGGTGCGGCGACCGGTTTGACTGCAACGGCCTCGGCAGCTGGTGCAGATTTTTTGGCGGGTGCCGGCTTTTTGGCGGGTTCAGCAGGCTTTGCCGATGCTGTCTTAGTGGCTGGTTCGGCCACTTTCACGGCTACTGCTTTTTTAGCAGGTGTTGCAGCTTTGACTGGTGCAGCCGCTTTTGCCGGGGGCGCTTTCTTAGCTGGTGCAGCTTTCTTTGCAGCTGCCGGAGTCGCTTCCGCTTTGGCAGGTGCTACGGGTGCTGCAACAGCAGCCTTGGCTGGAGCCACTTTAGTCGCTGAAGCCGTCTTTTTGGCTACAACAGCCTTGCTTGCAGGAGCCACCTTTTTTGCGGCTGGTTTTTTTGCAGTTGCCATTCACTATCTCCTTGATCAATTAACAAAGAGCACTTCACACCAAGTAGTATGAAATGACTCATGGTGTTGGACTTCAAGCCCAGCAACATGAATGGGGGGTAACGATATCTTGCTCATTAATGCTTGGCAAGGTTTCGTCAAATTAGCACAGTTTCCGGATCACTCCCAGGACAACGCGCCGCCAGATTGGTACTCAATTACGCGAGTTTCGAAGAAATTACGTTCTTTTTTCAGGTCGATCATCTCACTCATCCAAGGAAATGGATTTTCTTCATTCGGAAACAAGGTTTCTAAACCAATCTGCGTTGCTCTGCGATTGGCAATATAGCGCAAATAACCTTTAAACATGGATGCATTCATGCCCAACACACCGCGCGGCATGGTGTCTTCTGCGTAGCGATATTCAAGATCAACGGCCGTCTCGAACAGCGCTTTGATCTCTGCTTTGAACTCAGTCGTCCACAACTGCGGATTTTCCAGTTTGATCTGGTTGATCAAATCAATGCCAAAGTTGCAATGCATCGATTCGTCACGCAGGATGTACTGATATTGCTCGGCTGCGCCGGTCATTTTGTTTTGCCGACCCAAGGCCAGGATTTGGGTGAATCCAACATAGAAAAACAAGCCTTCCATCAAGCAGGCAAAGACGATCAGAGACTTCAGCAGAGACTGATCAGCCTCAGGCGTGCCGGTCTTGAACTGCGGATCCATGATTGATTCGATGAAAGGCAGCAAAAACTCATCTTTATCGCGAATTGATTTAATCTCGTGATAAGCGCTGAAAATTTCGCCTTCGTCCAACCCAAGTGATTCAACGATGTATTGGTATGCGTGGGTATGAATCGCTTCTTCAAACGCTTGACGCAGCATGAACTGTCGGCATTCTGGTGCCGTGATGTGACGATAGGTTCCTAACACAATGTTGTTGGCAGCCAATGAGTCAGCTGTCACAAAAAAGCCAAGGTTACGCTTGACGATACGTCGTTCGTCTTCGGTCAAGCCATTCGGATTTTTCCAAAGTGCAATGTCGCGCGTCATATTGACTTCTTGTGGCATCCAGTGGTTAGCACAGCTCGACAGATATTTTTCCCAAGCCCATTTATATTTAAAGGGCACGAGCTGATTCACATCGGTTTTACCGTTAATGATGCGCTTGTCGGAGGCCTTCACACGCCTTGAAGCAGACGTATCGGGTGCTGTTTCAGTTCGATTTGCCAATGGCTCTAGCACGCTAGCAGATGGACCGGCATAACGCTCAACCAGCATGGGCTGGTGGCTGCTCACTGGTTTGGGCAAACTGGCAGCAGGGGTAACTTCTTCGTCCCAGGACAACATAACATTTTTCCAATCTGAATATAACTTAGCGCACAAAACCGATTATTGGCAGGACTCGCAAGTTGGGTCGTCCACACCACAGAATTTAATGTCAGTGGCTGGTCCAACTGCCATTTGCGCACGTGCAGCCGCAGCTGCAGCATCGAGTGCACTGATTGCACCCGAAGTCTCGCTGCCGCTTGAAACTGCATTCAGGCGCCCGCTTGCAACGGTCGATTTTTCAGCATGTGTAGCCGACATGGTGCGCAGGTAATAAGTTGTTTTTAAACCCCGCGTCCAAGCCAATTTGTAAGTGTCATCCAGTTTTTTTCCAGAAGCACCTGCCATATAAATGTTCAGTGACTGGGCCTGATCGATCCATTTCTGACGTCTTGCAGCAGCTTCAACCAACCATCCGGTTTCCACCTCAAATGCAGTAGCGTAAAGCGACTTGATCTCATTGGGAACGCGATCGATCGGTTTCAAAGAACCATCGAAGTGCTTCAAATCCATCACCATCACATCGTCCCACAAACCCAAGCGCTTCAAATCACGAACCAGGTAGCTGTTGATGATGGTGAACTCACCCGAAAGATTGGACTTGACCGACAAATTGCCAAAGCATGGTTCAATCGATGCATCCACACCAATGATGTTCGAAATGGTTGCTGTTGGCGCAATCGCCACACAGTTTGAATTGCGCATACCGTCAAGTGAAATTTTGTTGCGCAGCAAACTCCAGTCGAGCGTGCTCGAGCGATCGACCTCAACGTAGCCACCACGTTCGCGCACCAGCATGTCCAGGGTGTCGATCGGCAAAATCCCCTTGTCCCAGAGCGATCCCTTGTAGCTTGAATAACGACCGCGCTCGCGCGCCAACTCGGTTGAAGCCCAATATGCGTAATAGCAAATAGCTTCCATCGACTCGTCGGCAAACTGCACCGCTGCCTCACTGGCATAAGGCACACGCAATTCATACAAGCTGTCCTGAAAAGCCATCACGCCCAAACCCACTGGGCGATGGCGCAGATTTGAGTCACGCGCTTTTTTGACCGCGTAATAGTTGATGTCAATCACGTTATCGAGCATGCGCATGGCTGTGCCAATGGTTTTTTGCAGCTTGGCGTGATCGAGCGCACCATTTTTCAAATGGCGCAGCAAATTAATGGAACCAAGATTGCAGACTGCCGTTTCAGTTTTACTGGTGTTCAGCGTGATTTCGGTGCACAGGTTGCTGGAATGAATCACGCCAACGTGTTGCTGTGGCGAGCGCACATTGCAGGCATCTTTGAACGTGATCCAGGGGTGTCCCGTTTCAAACAGCATCGTCAGCATCTTGCGCCATAAATCACTGGCCTGAACAACACGTGATGGCTTGATTTCGCCACGAGTCGCTTTTTCTTCATATGCCACGTAAGCGGCCTCAAATTCAGCACCAAATTTATCGTGCAAGTCGGGGACATTGTTGGGTGAAAACAGGGTCCACTGGCCTTTTTCCATGACACGACGCATGAACAAATCTGGAATCCAGTTGGACGTGTTCATGTCGTGAGTACGCCGGCGGTCATCACCGGTGTTTTTGCGTAACTCCAAAAATTCCTCGATATCAAGGTGCCAAGTTTCCAGATAAGTGCACACAGCCCCTTTGCGCTTACCACCCTGATTCACGGCAACTGCGGTGTCGTTGACCACCTTTAAAAAAGGCACAACACCTTGAGATTCACCGTTGGTGCCTTTGATGTGCGAACCGAGCGCGCGCACCTGGGTCCAATCATTTCCCAAACCACCGGCAAACTTGGACAACAATGCGTTTTCTTTAATAGCCTCAAAAATTCCATCCAAATCGTCGGGCACAGTTGACAGATAACAGCTCGATAACTGCGAGCGCAAAGTACCACTGTTAAACAAGGTCGGCGTGCTGGACATGAAGTCAAAGCTAGATAGCACTTCGTAAAACTCGATAGCACGTGCTTCTCGGTCAATTTCGTTCAGTGACAAGCCCATGGCCACCCGCATGAAAAAAGCTTGCGGTAGCTCGATGCGAGCTTTATCCACATGCAAAAAATAGCGATCATAAAGAGTTTGCAAACCCAGGTAATCAAATTGCAAATCTCGCTCTGCTTTTAAAGCTCCGGCCAGACGAGACAAATCAAATTGCTGCAATTTTTCATCCAGCAAGTCGTTTTCGACGCCTCGTTTGATAAATTGTGGAAAATAATCAACATAGGTTTGCGGCATATCGGCCTGTGCTACATCTTCGCCCAGCACCTCTTTGGCGATGGTGTGAAACAGCAAGCGGGCTGTGGCAAAAGTGTAATCCGGGTCTTTTTCAATCAAAGTCCGTGCGGCCAGAACAGAAGCTTTATAAACCTCATCCATGGGCACACCATCGTACAAATTGCGCACGGTTTCAGCCATGATCGGCTCTGCTTTGACATCAGCACCCAAGCCAGCACAGGCCGCAGTGATGATGCCGTATAACCGTTTCAAATCAAGCACAACACGCTGCCCCTTGTCGCTGGCATGCAGCACCGCTGCCACTGGCGCTTCTTGGGTGACTTTTTGAGCACGCTCCTGGGAGCGTTTTTCGCGGTACAAAACATAAGCACGCGCAATTTCGTGGTGTCCACCACGCATCAAACCAAGTTCGACCTGATCTTGCACATCCTCAATATGAAAGGTGCCTCCGGCAGGACGTGAGCGCATCAGCGCACGAATCACGGCCAGTGTCAATATTTCAACGGTTTCACGCACACTGGCCGAAGCCGCACCCTGTGTGCCATGCACCGCCAAAAATGCCTTCATCATGGCCACCGCAATTTTGTTCGGCTCAAATGGCACCACCGCACCATTGCGTCGAAGTATCTGGTAGTGGCTCAAATCCTCCTTGCTGGCCATTGCTGAATCAACGTCAGTCGTGGTCATGATAAGGGAGCTAAGGGGCGTGACAGAAATATTCAAAGCAGACTGCATGGGTTTCTCTAGTGGATCGGGTGGAACGAATAAAAAGTCACCTAAAACGAAAAATTTGACGGTTGACTAAAAATTGAAGTGGCGAGCTTAACACTATATGTAGTGTATTGATAGGTAATGTGCCACCATATGTAGCGTTTAGCCGACTCACATTTTGTATCAGTGAATAGTCTTCAAAGAAAAATTTGATAGCGCAATAAGCACGACTGGTTTGCCTTTGAAAGTTATTTAAACTTGCTTTCTCTGCACACAGCCACTCAGAAATCAAGTTTTAGGCAACACACCCAAGGGTAAACACTGAGATCGAATGGCTAATTTATTTTGAAAAAGTAGCCAATCAAAGCCGGCACCCGGATCACCCTTGCGACCTGGTGCAATATGCTCATGGCCAGCAATATGCGTGATTGCATATCGCTGCATCAAGACTGAACACAAACGACTCAAGCGCTCGTATTGCGCCAGTTCAAAGGTCTCACCGTCCAAACCTTCAAGCTCAATACCAATGCTGTCATCGTTGCAATTGGGACGGCCCCGATAGCAAGAAATGCCCGCATGCCAAGCTCGATCGTCACAACTGACAAATTGCAAAAGTGTGCCATCGCGTCGAATAAAAAAATGAGCCGAAACCTGCATCCCTGCAATTTTCTGAAAATAAGGATGCGCCTTCCAATCGAGCTGATTCGTAAAAAACTGCGGCACCTGTTCACCGCCATATTCGCCTGGTGGCAAGCTGATGGCATGCAAAACGATCAGATCGACGACAGCATGTTCTGGTCGATGACCGAAATTAGGAGAATCGAGCCGGCAGGCCTGGCTGCACCAGCCATGCGACCACAAATCGCTAGTTGGCTCGTCTTTACTCTGCATCGTCGCAATCTTGACCAGGTGCCTCGATCGACAAACGTGCCATTCGATAACGCATCTGGCGCAAACTTAAGCCCAATCTGCCAGCAGCAGCCGTGCGATTGAAATTAGTTTCATGAAGGGTTTTGAGCAAAATCTCACGCTCGTGCTCGTCCAAATAGCGCAACAGGTCACCCGATACCGTGTTGCTGAGGTTGCACGGTAAAGGCCTTGTCTGATTTTCAGCATCCAGTTGCAACTGATGGCCATCGCCCAGTGCAACCGCACGGTACAACAGGTTTTCCAACTCGCGCACATTGCCAGACAAAGGCTGACTGGCCAACTGGCGCAGCACCAATTCATCCAATACCGGCACAGCTTGACCCGATTCCAGAGCGATGCGCAGCAACAAAGCTTGACACAAATCAGGTAAATCTTCTAAACGTTGACGCAATGGCGCAATCACCAAATCAATCACGTTCAGTCGGTAATACAAATCCTGGCGGAATTGACCCACCTGAACTTCGTGCGCCAGATTCTTATGGGTCGCACTGATGATTCGAACATCAACCGGTTCTTCCTGCGTCGCGCCCAAAGGTCGAATACGCCGCTCTTGAATAGCGCGCAACAATTTCGATTGCATAGCTAAGGGTAAATCGCCGATCTCATCCAAAAACAAGGTGCCGCCCTGAGCCGCCCTGAAAAATCCCTGACGATCCTGACTGGCACCGGTGTAGGCGCCTTTTTTGGCACCAAAAAATTCTGCTTCCAGCAAATTCTCCGGTATGGCACTGCAATTAACCGCCACCCACGGCCCACCTGCACGATGGCTATTGGCATGCACTGCAAAGGCGACGAGCTCTTTGCCAGTGCCCGACTCCCCAGTTACCAAAACCGGCGCCATACTGGGTGCCACTTTCAGAATACGCTCTTTAACGGTTCGCATGCACAAAGACTGACCAACCAGACGCGCCAAAGCCTGCGCACCATCAAGATGACTCGTTGCCATCGAACCTGCGTTCAGTCCTAATGGTGCAGCAGCAACGGCAACGGCGGCTTCCTGCAACACAGCTGATGCCACGACCAAACGAAATTGCTTCAAATCAACGGGTTTTGTCAAATAATCAAAAGCACCCGCCTTCAAGGCTTCCACTGCATTTGCCGTTGAACCATACGCCGTTATTACAACGCAGCGCTCGCTACGCTGCTGGGTTTTGAGCTCCGTAATCAGCGACAAACCAACCCCATCAGGCAACCGCATATCGGTAATCACTGCGTCAAATTTTTGGCCAGACAGACATTCACGCGCCTGCAACAAATCTTCAGCTGTGATGACCTGATAGCCTTCACGCAACAGCGTCAACTCATACAAGGTGCGCAGATCGGGTTCATCATCGACCACCAAAATAGTTGCCGAGCGCTTGGGTTTCAGAGTTTGGTTCATATCGCTGACTCATGACGCGCTTTCTGAGCGGTTTTTGTGTTAAATTATTACTCGGATTTTTTCTATTTATTTTAAAAGGGATTTATGAAATTCAATATTAGCATTCTCGCTATTTCGGCCGTTTTGGCTATTTCTTCGCAAGCAATTGCACAAACTCAAACAGCTCCTGCGGGTGCCAGCACGGCTACAAGCACGACTGCGGCTGGCGGTACTACAGCAACTGGTGCTGGTGCTGGAGCTACAGCAACTGGTGCTGGTGCTGGTGCTACAGCTGGTGCTGGTGCTGGTGCTGGTGCTGCTGCCGCTACTGCTGGTGCAGTTGGCTCGGTCTCGGCTACCACTTTGTCTATTGCGGCTGGTGTTGCTGCGGTGGCAGTGGCTGCTTCTAACAACAGCACAACTGGCACGACTGGCTCTACAGGAACGACTGGCACAAGATAGTGCGCTTGAATCGTTTAAATCGAGCGCCTTCAGTGAGCATGATCCCCTTTCGTGATGGAATTTCATCTTGAATTGGTCAAGAAGCGTTCTGGTCGATTGGGTTCATCCATCACTGAGCGTGATCTAAGCTGGAGATGTGAGTTGTGACTTTGACTGCTGAATTTCTGGAAATTTTTAATTGACTTCAGGCCCCTGCCAGGGCCGCCGGCAGGGCCCCCGGTTGTGCATGTACTCATGCACTAACCCCTCTGACTCCTGATTGTGCCCTTGGGCTGGAGGTCATTCATTGGGCAAGCGCTGCACAAAAAAAATCTCCCACTTTCGACTTTGAACAAGCGGTCTTTGTGGGAGAGTCTCTTTCGACCAAGAAGGAGACCATCAAAGTGTGCCACACCTTACTTCAAAGCCCCCAATTCTTTTCGTTGTTGCTGCAAATTGATGCCACCGCGGCAGAGCAAATGCATGGCACGGTTTGTCCTCATTGTGGTGCTGGCGTGCTGCACTGCGCCAACTACCCACGCAAACCCAAGGGATGCCCCGAAGAACTGCTTTGGAAATTTCAATCGCGCTGGAGTTTCTGCTGCAACCTGTGCCGCAAGCGCACAACGCCCATGTCGGTGCGCTTTCTGGGCCGGCGTGTTTACGTTGCTTTGGCCGTGGTGCTGTTGCCCCAAAGACGCTCCACACTGAGCGCCACCGCTATTGAAATATGCAACACCCTGGATGTACCCGCACGCACCCTGGCACGTTGGCGACTGTGGTGGAGCCAGCTCTTTCCCACCACCAGCCTGTGGCAGGCGCAATGTGCACG
>CAIYYA010000005.1 GCA_903930255.1 uncultured beta proteobacterium | reverse complement strand
CTGAAAACCGCTGGGTGCGCCTGCGCATTTCCAATGCCGGTCTGCGTTTGATCGACAAAAATGGTATTGACGCTGTGCTCGCAGATTTGCGCGCCCGTGGCCAAGCTTAATCACCCGACAGAAAGAACATCATGGCAACCAAAGGCGGACGCGAAAAAATCAAGCTGGAATCGACAGCCGGAACCGGTCACTTCTACACCACCAGCAAAAACAAGAAGACCACTCCCGAGAAATTGTTGATCAAAAAATTTGATCCCAAAGCTCGCAAGCACGTGGATTACAAGGAAATGAAACTGAAGTAATTCGGTTTTAAACTTAATCAAAAAAGCCCGCTTGATGCGGGCTTTTTTGATTTCGCAACCAACTTCGCAACGACATACTGCGTATTCGGCCATGAGCCAAGTCCTTGAGGAAGCCTACACCTGCACGCGAGTTTTGCGAGACTGCATCCTGAACCTGCGCCAATGCCCGGAAAACAAGCATAGAGTCAAAATAGCCGAAAGCCTGCTCATCTATGCCGGGCTGTTCGTGGAGGAGCATTACAACCTGATTGACAAGGGCGGTGAGCCTTATGACGGCATGATTGAAGTTCTTGACCTGCTTAGACAGGATTGGATTGCTGAACAACCAATAAACCGCAATGAGCTAAGCTGAACGGACGCGAACATTCGCGAAACCTCGCGAGAAATATCGAGCGGACGTTAAAGCCACGGTTTTGATGACGAAGCCATGTAGCGCAGCGTAACGCGATGATTGCAAAGCGCTTGCCCATTGGCCGCGCAATGGTGGTGCTGAACGGCTTGCCTCTCTATCCTGATTGCAAGGTTGTTTGCGAGTGCTGGCTCATGGTGGCTACACGGTTCAAAACTATGTACTGCGAAATCAATATCAGAATTTGTGGCGCCAAGTACAAGCCAGAAGCCAGATTGACCAAGTCGATTAAATACATCAACGGGTATTCCTAATTCGCTGAATGTCGCCACTTTCATATTGGCGAGCTCGTCAGATGCGATCTCAGCCAAATAGACTAAATCATTCATGTTCGTGCCCTTCTTTGTGCCATGACTTGTCCGCTGCTGTGCTAGTGCGATAGGGGCAGCCTGTTAGCCTTATGCCACCTTGAGCTGAATCACGTATGCCCCAATGCGCAGCTTGTCTAAATAGTCCGCCCAACGCTGCATCATGGCCTTGCGTGCTGGCCGGTGTGAAGTCCGGTTGTATGCCCTGCCCAGCGGGTCTTTGACGTTATACGCCAGTTGATGCTCGATCAGGTCAACTCGTTCATTCAGCACTTCATCTGCAATGGTGCGAAACATTGCCCTGAAACCATGAGCCGTGTGGGTCTCTTTGTTGATGCCCATGGCGTGCAATGCGCTGTTGATGGTGTTCTCTGACATCGGCCTGCCCTCACTTCGCCCGATGCTGGGGAAAACGTAGCGCTTCGAGCCTGTCAGTGGCTTCATGCCCTCGATCAGCGCCAGCGCTTGAGTGCTCAATGGGACAAGGTGGTCAACCTTCATTTTCATCTTGCTGCCAGGTATGCGCCATTCAGCAGCTTCAAGATCAACTTCTGCCCATTCCATGCTGCGCAGTTCGCCGGGTCTGACAAAGAGCATGGCCGATAGCTTCAAAGCCGCGATCACTTGCGGGTGTCCGGTGTAGGCGTAAATGGCGCGCATCAATGCGCCAGCCTGTTTGGGTTCGGTAATGGCGGCAAAGTGGCCGGGTGATGCCTTTATCAATGCGCCCTTCAAATCCTGCGTCACGTCACGCTCTGCGCTGCCAGTGGCCACTGCGTAGCGAAACACCTGCCCACAGATTTGTTTGACGCGCTGCACTGAGTTCAATGCGCCCCGAGCTTCCATGGGCTTTAAGGCGTTCAGCACGTCACGCGGCCCAATGGAAGATATAGCCATGCTGCCAATGTAGGGGAAAACGTCTTTTTGTAGCCAGGTCGCCACTTTGCCCTGAGTGCTGGCCATGCGATCAGCTTTGGTTTTCTCCATCCATTCAAGCGCCACCTTTTCAAACGTGTTGACCAGGATAGCCGCCTGCGCTTGCTTGGCTTCCTGTTTGGCTGCGCCGGGGTCGATGCCGTCCGCAAGTAGCTCGCGGGCTTTGTCACGCCGCTGTCTAGCCTTGAGCAACGACACCGCCGGGTACATGCCCAGCGCCAGCGTTTTTCGTTTGTCAGCGAATCGGTAATCCATGCGCCACAGTTTGTTGCCCGTTGTGGCCACCAGCAAAAACATGCCTTGAGCGTCAGTTAGCTTGTATGCCTTGTCAGTTCGCTTCGCGTTGCGGACTTCGGTGTCGGTCAGTGCCATTGTTGCCCCTTATGAATGATTTGACGGTATCGACTTTTTGGACTTTGCTCGAAACCGTCAAAAATGACGGTATTGTGTTTCGTTGTCATGCTACCGTCTAAAACCCAATAAGGCAAAGAAAAACCCGCCTTCCCTATGAGAGAAGCGAGTTTTGATGTGTTTTAAGTCTGTCTGCAACTACTAATTGGTGCCCGAGACCGGAATCGAACCGGTACGCCCGTTATTCACGAAGCGGCGGATTTTAAGTCCCTATTTACCACTCGAGAAAAATAAAATACTCAACAAAAACAACAACTTAGCTTACCTATATTTACCTCATTTTACCCCATTCTCCTGAATAAATTGCAGCAAAATTGCAGCAATTTATTACGATCCTTCATACCGCCCACGAGCCACAATCTGCTCATGCTTGGTAGGCCGTCCACGCCGGCGTTTGTGACATTCCAGTAAAACAGGCGCCACCACCTGCGTTTGTACCTTGTCAGCCTTCTTCGCCAGCCAAGCCTCAACGTCCTGCGGCCGCCAACGTGGCAAGCGGCCAATGCTGATGGCCAGCGGCAAATCATCTGATCGGCTCAACCGGTTGTAAACGGTTTGCACCGAAAGGCCCAAATAATCGGCCAACGTTTGTGGTGTAAATAACTGCTGCATTTGTGCATCCAATAGAAGCAGTCAAAACGACTGCACTATGTATAGCTCCAAAGCAGCAACTTGCCCAAACCGATTTCGAGCAAGATCGACAATCCATCCACTCTGCCACGAAATATTCCCTCAAGCTGTTGTATTTCCACCAAGACAAACGCCCAGCTAAGAAGACTGTTGATGCCGACTGAAAAAACCTCACTCCTCGCTCTGAGACATTAAAAGCGTCTCTTTCGATCTCGATTCGTTTTTTTTGTGGGAATTCAAGACCAGAATTGCCGGCTGAGACTATGGTCGGTTTGATTTCGGCTGAACGGTGATTACTGTATGGGCGGTTTAATTGGGCGTATCCCTGTCACGAGCGTGCAAGCAAAAGCTCATGGGTCTCAACACCCAACGCTATGGCAAGCCGCTCAACATTGTCCAGTGCAATATTCCTAGCCTGGCGTTCAACATGAGCGACAAATGTGCGGTGCAGTCCGCACTCGAAAGCAAGAGCCTCTTGAGACCATCCTTTGCTATGTCGAAAGAAAACGATGTTGCTAGCTAAGACAGCTCGGGCACTTGGGCGTTTGTGTGGAAGGTTGTTTGAATTAGGGGGCACGCCTAATATTTTCTTTGCATGATGTTTTTAAGTCAGCCGCTTTTGAGTCACAATATGACTAAAGGAAAAATCATGTTTTT
>CAIYYA010000004.1 GCA_903930255.1 uncultured beta proteobacterium | reverse complement strand
GTTTTCTTATATTACTTGGGGTGGCTGATGGGGCTCGAACCCACGACAACAGGAATCACAATCCTGGACTCTACCAACTGAGCTACAGCCACCGCTGTGTGCAAAATTATAACTTAGCGAGCGAATGCTTCTGCAATCTCACTTCTGGCTATTGGTCCGGCACGAATAAGTTTGAACCGCCGCTCTGAGCCTGTCGAAAGGCTTCGAAAGGCTCAGGGCGAACGGAACTTAAAACAACATTGGGCCTGATCAATAAACCGCCTACTAATTCGGGATTTTCAAGCGTTACAACACCGCGCATAAATCGTTCACGTTAAGCGGATTGATGTGTCTAAAATCACGTTTCAACGGCCCACATTGCTTTGGGCCGTTTTGTTTCATGAGATTTATTGGAGTTGACATGAACCCTGAGCCAATTCAAGCCGCCTCACCGCACGTGATGAATACCTATGGACGTCTGCCGATTGCTTTGTCGCACGGCCAGGGTTGCCATGTATGGGATATGAATGGCAAAGTTTATTTAGATGCGCTGGGTGGCATTGCTGTGAACACACTTGGGCACAATCATCCCAAGCTCGTGCCAGCCTTGCAAGATCAAATTGCAAAAATCATCCACAGTTGCAACTATTACCATGTGCCCAACCAGGAAACTTTAGCTAAAAAACTGGTTGAACTCTCCGGTATGCGCAACGTGTTTTTTTGTTCGACCGGTCTCGAGGCCAATGAAGCCGCTTTGAAACTGGCACGTAAATTCGGTCATGACAAAGGCATTGCCCGGCCTGAAATTGTGGTCTATGAAAAAGCCTTTCATGGACGCAGCATTGCGACCCTGAGCGCCACCGGCAACCCAAAAATACAAGCAGGATTTGAGCCGCTGGTCGAAGGTTTTATCCGGGTGCCCATCAACAATGTTGCAAGCCTGAAAACAGCCACGCAGGACAACCCCAATGTGGTGGCCGTATTTTTTGAAGCCATTCAGGGTGAAGGTGGTGTAAATCCAATGCACATGGACTATTTGCGCGAAGTGCGCCAACTCTGTGACGAAAACGACTGGCTGCTGATGATCGACGAAGTGCAATGCGGTATGGGTCGCACTGGCAAGTGGTTTGCGCACCAATGGGCAGGCATCGTGCCAGACGTGATGCCACTGGCCAAGGGGTTAGGCTCTGGTGTGCCGATTGGTGCTGTGGTCGCAGGCCCCAAAGCAGCCAACATTTTTCAACCAGGCAATCACGGCACAACATTTGGCGGCAATCCATTGGCCATGCGAGCGGGTGTGGAGACTATTCGCATCATGGAAGAAGAAGGCTTGCTGGAAAACGCCACCCGAGTTGGCGCACATCTGTGTCAAGCCTTGCAAACTGCCTTAGCCGCAGAATTGACAAATGGTTCCGTCAAGGAGATTCGTGGCATGGGGTTGATGATTGGCATCGAGTTAGCCAAACCATGCAGCATCTTGACGCAACAATGTGCAGACAACGGATTGCTGATCAGCGTCACCGCCGATACCGTGGTGCGTTTGGTGCCACCCTTGATCATGAGCTGCACCGAGGCAGACGACGTTGCCCGCATCTTGTGCCCCCTGATTCGCACATTTCTGGAAGAAAACGCATGAATTCAGTCACCCAAGGCATACCCAGCACCATCGCCAAAGGTGCACCGCCGGTTCGGCATTACCTCCAGTTTTCAGACCTGACGGCCGACGAGTATCGATATTTGCTTGAGCGCTCGGCTTTTATTAAAGGCAAGTTCAAGACTTTCATGCGACACCAGACTCTGGTTGACCGTACGTTGGCCATGATTTTTGAGAAAGCATCAACCCGAACCCGTGTCAGCTTTGAAGCCGGCATGTACCAACTGGGTGGAAGCGTGGTGCATATAACCACCGGTGACAGCCAAATGGGGCGTTCTGAACCCATTGAAGACAGTGCGCGGGTGATCAGTCGAATGGCTGACTTGGTCATGATTCGCACCTATGAACAGACCAAAATTGAGCGATTTGCGGCTTATTCTCGTGTGCCAGTGATCAATGGCCTGACCAACGAATTTCACCCCTGCCAAATTTTGGCAGATATCTTCACTTACATTGAACACCGTGGGCCGATTCAAGGCAAAACTGTGGCTTGGGTGGGAGATGGCAACAACATGGCCAACACTTGGCTGCAGGCCGCCGAGTTGCTCGACTTTAACGTGCATGTGAGCACACCCAGCGGCTACGAAGTGAATGAAGAAACTGCACGTATCGCAGGCAAGTTAAGCGCAGGCCGCTATAAAACCTATAGTAATCCAGTTGATGCCTGTCGCGATGTTGATCTGGTCACCACCGATGTCTGGACGAGCATGGGTTTTGAGGCAGAAAATGAAACACGGCGTAAAGCTTTTGCCACCTGGTGTGTCAACAGCGAAATGATGCAGGCAGCCAAAGCAAATGCCTTGTTCATGCATTGTCTGCCTGCGCACCGCGGCGAAGAAGTCAGCGCCGAAGTGATCGATGGGCCGCAAAGCGTGGTTTGGGACGAGGCCGAAAACCGCATGCACGTGCAAAAAGCACTCATGGAATTCTTATTATTGGGGCGCATCGATTAACCATGAACGACTACGAAAAAGAACCCAAGCTTTGGGTCACAGTGCTCAAATTGAGCATCGGTGCGATCATTTTTATCATCGCAGTTGGTCTGGGCTTGTATTACTCTGCCGAGTTCAAAACTTATGCACCACCGACAGATCCACCGGTTGATTCATGGGGTGTCACGAAGGATTCTCCTCTTAAAAAACATCGACTTTAAAACATGCCATTGATCACCCAATTTGATTGTCAGCAACGCGATGCGAGCGACCCACTGAGCGCACTGCGTGAGGCGTTCAGTTTACCGCCGGGGGTTATTTATCTCGACGGCAATTCTCTCGGTGCCATGCCTAAAACGACTGCGGCACGCGTTCACCAAGTGGTCACTCAAGAATGGGGGCAAGGACTAATAAGGTCTTGGAACAATGCCCATTGGTTTAGCTTGCCGCAGCGCCTAGGCGACAAAATTGCCCCGCTAATTGGCGCTGCGCCTGGGCAAGTTGTTGTGAGCGACAGCACATCGATCAATTTATACAAAGTTCTCAGTGCGGCGCTACAAATAGCCAAGGAAGACGCGCCGCAACGCCGCCAGGTGTTGAGTGAGCGCAGCAATTTCCCAACTGATCTGTATATTGCCCAATCGCTGTGCCAACAACACGGTTTTGAGCTGCAACTGTGCGAAGCCAGTGAAATTGATGATTTACTCAACGCGAAAGTTGCCGTGCTCATGCTCACGCATGTAAATTACCGCACGGGTGCCATGCACGACATGACGGCATTGACGCATGCTGCGCATGCGGTGGGCGCCCTTGCCGTGTGGGATTTGGCCCACAGCGCAGGTGCCGTTGAAGTCAATTTGTGCACAGCGCAAGCTGACTTTGCCGTTGGTTGTGGCTACAAATACCTCAACGGTGGACCTGGAGCACCAGCATTTGCATGGGTGAATCCACAACATGTCGAACGCTTTTCGCAACCCCTGGTTGGCTGGTGGGGCCACGCAAGCCCATTTGCGTTCACTTCGGATTACCACCCTGCAGCGGGAATTTCACGCTATTTGTGCGGAACTCAGGGTATTTTGAGCTTAGCCGCTCTTGAATGTGGCCTGGACATTTTTGCCCAGGCAGAAGCGCTTGGGGGTATGCCTGCCTTGCGCCTGAAATCCCTGGCATTAACTGATTTGATGATCAATCTGGTGCAGCAGCGGTGTAGTGGCTTGGGACTTGGTTTGGCCACTCCACTCGCCCATGCACAGCGCGGTTCGCAAGTTTGTCTAACGCGGGCTGAAGGCGCTTATGCGATTATTTCAGCGCTGATCGATCGGGGCGTGATTGGCGACTATCGTGCCGCAAACGATCCGACTCTCCCCGACATTTTGCGCTTTGGCATGACGCCGCTTTACACGCGCTTTGATGACATATGGAATGCCGTTGAACACTTGCGCCAAATTCTGCTCAGCGATGAATGGCGGCAAGCCAAATACCAGCAACAGCAGGCGGTAACCTAACGCAGCTGTTTTAGATGGGTTGCACACGCGCCATGTCTGGGTTTTCCAGCCAAAGCGCAAATTCATCGGCTAATTGCTGAGCCGCCGCAACGGCCTGGCTCCAAGCCTTCACACGGGCCTTTAAATCTGCACCATAGTGAATAAAGTCATGCCGATCGGGCAGTTTGCCCAAAGGCAGGGTTTTCACCCAAGCAGGGTTGGGAGCCAAAACCACCATATTTTGTAGAAACGGACTGGGCGCGTGGCGCCAGGACAGGTGTTTGTCAAGCCAGCCAGGCACCACGTTTTGCTGAAAATGGGGATACAGCACCAGTCCAGAGTAGTTGAGGTGCAAATGGTAGTCTGTCACCCCACCATCCCAATAAGCGCCAGGTGGAGCACCCGCAATGTCGTGCACAGCTTGCAGTACGAATGGAATCGAACAGCTGGCTTGCATGGCATCGTTGAAATTTTCTTCAGTCAATGCCACCTGCTGCGTGGGGTAGTCGCTGGCATCAAAAGGCAGCTTGGGCAAACTCGAGCCGCTTGAATCGAATGACGAAAAAACCACGCGCTGCAGAAACCAGCCCAACGCACGGCGCGACACCACATTACACCCAAAAGCTGCGGCAAAACCAAGGGCAGAGCGAACACCCGATTGCTCGCGCGCCAACAACCCTCGCCCACGCGAAGCCAGCACATGCAGCCGATAGCGCGGATGGGTTAATACTTCAGTGACTCGCCCTGCATAAAAGGCGCGTAAATTTTGGCCAAATAAAGAGCTAACCCGCTCAGGTGGTGGGCGTTTTTCTCCGGGACGAAGTGCGTAATGCTGGTGAATGTAGTCGTGTTCAAGTTGCAGCAATGCGCTCACTGGATGATTCAAACAGGCTGTTGCCATGCGCCAAGCACCAATTGACGCGCCAATCAAGTCGATGCGCTGGATCGACTGGGGCAGCCACGTGCCAAACAAGAACCGATCCAGCGGCCCCAATATCAGCCCTTTGGGACCACCTGCCGCGGCTGGCATGCTTTGCACATCCCGAGGCTGCAAACCGTGACATGCCAGATGCGCATAAGCCCGTGGACCGGCATAAATCGCCAATGCTTGCATTTTCTAAAGCGTTTGCACGACGGTTTGTGCCGACCAGTCAATGGGGTCTTGCTGCAGCACCATATCGATATCCAACCCAAGCACATCACCAACCCTGGCCGGAAAACTAACTGCCAACGCTTTGGCAGACAAAGCGGCTTGTTTGGCACGCGCACGCCAAATTGCCAGATGGATAACCCCCGCCAAAGGTTCATAGACCTCATTGTCAAAAGGTGCATGCTGGTAGGCTAGTGCATTCACCATGATGTCTGGAAAATGCCAGTGGCGTGCCATGGCGGCACTCACTTCGGTGTAACAAAAGCCGACCGAATGGCGCTCAACGCGTGCCCGTTTCAAATCAAAAACGGCGGCTGAGCTGTCGAGCGCCATCACCTCCGGCATGGCCATGCGCATGGCCAGCTCACCCACGGCATGCATCAGTCCACACGTAAAGGCTGCCTGCTGATTTTGATGCAACAAGGCTGCCAGTGATCGGGCCACTTTAGCGGTGTCAAGACAATATGCCCAAAATTGTGGCAATGCAATGCCTGGCACTGACTTAAAAGTAGCCGAGGCAGCTGCTGCAGCCACCAGGCTTTGCACCTGTGTCAAACGCAACACCGCGAGCGCTTCTGCCACACTGTGCAATTGACCCGAAAGCTTAGAAAAACTGGCATTAGCCGCTTGCAAAACAAGTGTCGTCAAGGCCGGGTCAGTGCTGAGAAGCTGATCAATGCGCCGCAAATCGGGCTCGCCGCGCATCATTTCGGTGAGCAGCAAAGCCATCACTTTGGGAATGCTGGGCATCACAAAACGCTGGGAAACAAGCTCAGACAGTTGCATACGAGTTTTATCCAACGATTTTTAGTTTGGCGAAAGCAGATGTCATGGCGGTCGATTGTGGCGCATGCGCAATGCTACGTGCGCGTTGCTGCGCATGCGCAGGTTCAAAACGCTGCTCGCCAGCACCACGTGCAGGTGCAGCGCCAAGCTTCATGCTCAAAGCAATGCGTTTACGCAGCACATCGACCTCAACCACCTGCACCTTGACGATGTCACCCGTTTTGACAACCTCGCGCGCATCTGTCACAAATTTGTGGCTAAGTTGGCTCACATGCACCAGGCCGTCCTGGTGCACCCCCAGATCAACAAATGCACCAAAAGCGGCAACATTGCTCACGGTGCCTTCCAGCAACATGCCTACTTTGAGATCGCGAATATCTTGCACAGCTTCGTTATAGTGGGCAACTTTGAAGTCAGGACGTGGATCGCGACCGGGTTTTTCGAGCTCGCCCAAAACATCTTTAACCGTAATGACGCCGATTTGTTCGTTTACAAATTGCTCTGGGCGCACAGCTTTGAGCTTGTCAATACGACCCATCAACGCCTGCGCGGAGAGACCCGTTTGATGCAGAATTTGCTCAACCAAGGGATAAGTTTCGGGGTGTACGCCGGTCATGTCGAGTGGATTTTCACCCCCTCTAATGCGCAAAAAACCAGCACATTGTTCAAAGGTTTTAGCCCCCAGGCCAGTCACTTTAAGTAACTGCTGGCGGTTGACAAACGCACCGTTGGCATCGCGCCAGCGCACGACGGCCTTGGCCACGCTGGAGCTCAGGCCTGAAACGCGGCTGAGCAATGGCACACTGGCCATATTCAAATCGACACCCACCGAATTCACACAGTCTTCCACCACGGCATCGAGCGTCTTGGCCAACGCGCTCTGGTTCACGTCGTGCTGATATTGTCCGACCCCGATACTTTTCGGGTCGATCTTCACCAACTCTGCCAGTGGGTCTTGCAAGCGTCGCGCAATGCTGGCTGCACCGCGCAGGCTCACATCAACGTCAGGCATTTCTTGCGACGCATATTCGCTGGCCGAATACACCGAAGCACCGGCTTCTGAAACCACTATTTTTTCGATAGCTACTGGTGCTTTACCCACCTGCTCCAGAGTCGATTTTTGTATCATTTTTATGAGATCGGACGCGAGTTTGTCGGTTTCACGGCTAGCCGTTCCATTGCCAATAGCGATCAGGTTCACCCCATGTTTTTCTGACAGTTTGAATAATGCATGCAGGGCACCGTCCCAGTCTTTGCGCGGCTCGTGTGGAAACACCGTTGCCGTGTCAACCAGCTTGCCAGTGGCATCGACCACGGCCACTTTGACACCTGTACGAATGCCAGGATCCAGCCCCAGCACCACGCGAGGCCCTGCCGGTGCAGCCAGCAACAAGTCGCGCAGGTTGTCTGCAAACACCTTGATCGCGACTTTTTCCGACGCTTCTCGTAAACGGGCAAACAAGTCACGCTCTGTGGACAAACTGAGCTTGACACGCCAAGTCCAGGCTACACATTTGCGCAGCAGATCATCGGCTGCACGCCCCTGGTGACGCCAGCCCAACTTCAGCGCCACCCGAGCCTCAGCCTGCGTAACAGCTTGAACTGCTCTTGATTTAATAGCTTCTTGAGCATGACTGACAAGCGTTAGAGGCTGATTTAACTCAGGAAAAATAAGTTTCACTTCGAGAATTTCGAGGCTTCTTCCACGAAAAACGGCCAGCGCCCGATGGGATGGAACCCGAAGCATCTGTTCTGTGTAGTCAAAATAATCGCGGAATTTGGCCACATCCGGATGGTTTTCGTCTTTCCCTGGCACTAATTTAGCCTGCAACAGGCCTTCACACCACAACCATTCACGCAAGTCTTGCACGATGGCCGGGATTTCAGCCCAGCGTTCGCTCAGTAAATCTCGCACACCGTCCAGAACCGCTTGAACCGTTGAAAAATCAGTCGGTTTGTCTGCCCCTTCAGGCAACGCACTCATCGGCACGACATAAGTCAGTGCAGCCTCTTCAGGCACCAGCGCAGGGTCTGCGAAGAGGGCATCGGCAAGCGGCTCCAAGCCTGCTTCTCGCGCCATTTGACCCTTGGTGCGTCGCTTCAGTTTAAACGGCAGATACAAGTCTTCGAGCTCTTGTTTGGTGGCTGCTGCCTGAAGCGCGGCCAATAAGGATGGGCTCAATTGGTTTTGTGCCTGAATGGCTTTGATCACCGTGACCAATCGTTCGCCAAGCTCACGCAGATAACTTAAGCGTGCTTCGAGCTCGCGCAGCTGAATGTCGTCGAGTCCACCCGTGGCTTCTTTGCGATAGCGAGCGACAAACGGCACGCTAGCCCCAGCATCGAGCAACTCAACAGCAGCCGCCACCTGACGCTCCTGCACACGGATTTCTTGCGCTATTTGCGCGATGATTTTTTGCATAACTCAAACAAAGGCCAGTTCACTGCTGACCCTAAAAACAAATAAGTCGGGAAGTTTGCCACAGACGAGTAATTCCGTTTTCAGATCAATACGACATTAGGCGCGAAGCCGCAGACAGTGCTAACGCACGGCAAGGCGAAGCAACAACATGTCGTATTGATATGGAAATGGAAT
>CAIYYA010000003.1 GCA_903930255.1 uncultured beta proteobacterium | reverse complement strand
TGGCAGCGCAAGGCACACAGCTCACCAACAAATACGCCGAAGGTTACCCCGGCAAGCGCTATTACGGTGGCTGCGAATTTGTCGATATAGCCGAGCAATTGGCGCTCGATCGCGTGAAACAAATTTTTGGCGCAGAAGCCGCCAACGTGCAAGCGCATTGCGGCGCATCCGCCAACGAAGCCGTCTTTTTGGCGTTTCTCAAGCCCGGCGACACCATCATGGGCATGAGTCTGGCCGAAGGCGGCCACCTGACCCACGGCATGGCTTTGAATATGAGCGGCAAGTGGTTCAACGTCGTGAGCTACGGCTTGAACGACAAGGAAGAGATCGACTACGACGCGATGGAGCGCAAAGCCCACGAGTCCAAGCCCAAGCTGATCATTGCCGGCGCCAGCGCGTACAGCCTGCGCATTGATTTTGAACGCTTTGCGAAAGTTGCCAAAGACGTGGGTGCCATCTTCATGGTCGACATGGCGCACTACGCGGGCCTGATTGCCGCCGGTGTTTATCCCAATCCGGTGCCCTTTGCCGATGTCGTCACTTCAACGACCCATAAGAGCTTGCGCGGCCCACGTGGCGGCATTATTTTGATGAAAGCGCAGCACGAGAAAGCCATCAACAGCGCCATATTCCCCGGCTTGCAAGGTGGCCCACTGATGCACGTCATTGCCGCCAAGGCAGTGGCTTTCAAAGAAGCGCTGCAACCTGAGTTCAAGCTGTATCAGCAACAAGTGCTGACCAATGCCCGCATCGTTGCCGAAACCCTGACAGAGCGCGGTCTGCGCATTGTCAGTGGTCGCACCGAAAGCCATGTGATGCTGGTTGATTTGCGCTCGAAAAACATCACCGGCAAAGAGGCCGAAGCCGTGTTGGGCAGCGCGCACATGACCATCAACAAAAATGCCATCCCCAACGACCCTGAAAAGCCGATGGTGACCAGCGGCGTGCGCATTGGCACCCCGGCTATGACCACACGCGGTTTTAAAGACGAAGAAGCACGCCAAACCGCCAACCTGATCGCCGACGTGCTCGACAACCCGCGCGACGAAGCCAACATTGCTGCTGTGCGCGCCAGAGTGAACGCCCTGACGGCACGCTTCCCGGTTTATGGATAATTGTGGGACAGACCGCAGTTACACGCAGTGAACAAGCTCTGTCCCCAACACTTCGTAGCTGTCCGAAATTGTGGGACAGACCGCAGTTTGCGCGTTGTGAACAAGCTCTGTCCCCAACACTTCGTAGCTGTCCGAAATTGTGGGACAGACCGCAGTTTGCGCGTTGTGAACAAGCTCTGTCCCCAACACTTCGTAGCAGACCAATAATTAAATGAAATGCCCCTTCTGCAGTCACCCCGACACCCAGGTTGCTGAGACTCGGGTGGCTGAAGACGGCGGCTTTATTCGCCGCAGAAGGCGCTGCACCGCTTGCGACAAACGCTTTACAACCTACGAACGAGCCGAGCTTAATTTACCAGCGATCGTCAAAAAAGACGGTCGCCGCATTGAGTACGAACGCGCAAAATTGTTGGCATCGATGAAACTGGCATTGCGCAAACGCCCAGTCAGCACCGAGCAAGTCGACGCTGCGGTGGAGCGCATCGAAGAAAAACTGCTCAACTTGGGTCTGCGCGAAGTGCTCTCCACACGCGTGGGCGAGTTGGTCATGTTCGAGCTCAAACGGCTGGACAAAGTGGCGTATGTTCGCTTTGCCAGCGTGTACCGCAGTTTTGAAGACATCGACGACTTCAAAACCCTGGTGGATGAAGTCCGATGAAACCGTTCGCCCTGAGCTTGGCCGGTCGTGAGCTCGACGAACGGTCGAAGGAGCCTCGTTTAACCGGGGGCACTTGCGCCAAGCATGCGCTCAACATAGCGCGCAATCAAATCAATTTCCAAGTTGACGTTTGACCCAGCACACAAATTGCCTAGTGCCGTATTTTGCAGCGTGTGTGGAATCAGGTTAATGCGCATCAGGCACCCAGCATCCTGATCTTCGATGCTGTTGACCGTCAGGCTGACACCATTGACCGTGATCGAACCCTTGTAGGCCAAGTATTTTGCCAACGTCTTGGGTGCCAAAATCTCCAACCGCCAGCTCTCGCCGACCGGACTTAAGCACTGCACAAGGCCAATCCCATCCACATGCCCCGAGACAAGATGGCCGCCCAAGCGGTCATTCGCACGCAGTGCTTTTTCGAGGTTGATCGGGCCTGCTTGATCCAAGCCTGCGGTTTTGCTGAGTGACTCTGCCGATATATCGACTGTAAAGCGCAACGCTGGCGGCATCAGCGACGTCACGGTCATGCAGGCACCATTGAGCGCAATGCTGTCGCCCAGTGCGACGTCATCCAGATAGCCAGCCGGTGTCGAGATCGTTAAACGTTTGCCGTGCGCGTCGGATGTGCCCATCGGGGCAACCTGCTGAATTTGGCCAAGGCCAGTGATGATTCCAGTAAACATGTTGTTTATTCTCGCTCAAGGGTTGTGGGTTGATTCAAGTTGCTGTCGATAAATAGCGGGTATTCGCGCAAGTACGAGGTTTTGCAAAGCGGGGGCAGTGGCCTTCAGCGCTTGCGTGTAGGCATTGCTTGCAAGCTGCGCATCATAAGCAGCGCCAGCGCTGTAAATGTCGCCGAGTTTGAGCCAGCCATCCAGCGCCCGATTCGGCCAGGCCTGGATGCCCTTTTGCAGCGCCAGAATAGCCAATTCGGGCTGCTGCTGTTGGATGCCCAGAAAGTAGGCAACTTGCACCAGATCGTGGTCGATAAAGCCACCTTGCAGCAGTGTCTGGGCTTGTTGCATAGCCTCTTGCTCATGGGCGGTTCGGCTCAGCAGCATGATGCGCAACGAAGTCAACGCCGGCGCAGTAGGCTGAATTTTTTGCGCACGTGCCATATAGTTTTGGGCTGCTGTTAAATTGCCTGCATGCAAATGCCCGCGCGCTGCGTTGGCCAACAACACCACCACGTGCGGGCGTGAAGCCAGCACTGATTCCCAGATCCAGGTAGCGCTCTTCCAATCGCCCCAGCTTGCCACTGCATCGGCCGTGATGGGGGTGAGTTTGCGGTAGTGTGGGTTGATCGCCACGCCTTGCTGCAATAAAAGTAGCAGCTCATGCTTATCTTGAGCCCATCGCGGGTCATTTGGCACACCTGATAAGCTGATGCTGAGCGCCATTTTGGCGGCGCGCACCAACTTGGCCTCACACTCAATGGCTTGCTGCGCCATATAGAGCGCCAGACCACTGGCGATCGCGGTGCCACAAAGTGCAGCAATGCACAGGTTTGAGCGAAGAGTCAAAACCCGCACCAGTTGCCTGTCAGTCGCACACAGTAACCCCAACGACAGAGCAAACAAAGCGCCCGTGCTGGCCATGCGCCACGGAAATCCGGCGTTGCTAACCAGCAAAAGCATCAGTAAACTGAGCAATGCAAAAGCACGCACCGGCGACGAGTCCTGCTGGGTGTCGAGTCGCTCAGCCCAGAGCTGAACGGCACAGCGACTCAGATAGCCCACCAAGAGCAACAAAACCAACCAACCCAGCAGCCCATATTCGGCCAGCAATTGCAAAGGCTCGTTGTGTGCGTAGTAGTCGTTCTCAACCTGGGTGCTGGCATCCTGATACAGCGGAATCTGCACCTCCCAGGCACCAGCACCGACCCCAGCCAACGGGTGAGCGGCGATCATGCGGGTGGTCGCCAGCCACATTTGGGCGCGCACTGAAAACGAGCCCGTGCGGTACTCATCTGCTAGCGTGATCGAGAGCGTGCGTGAAAAAGCACGGTTCAAGGCGTTACCAGGTCCAAAATCACGTTGCACATTGGCGTTATGAGTCTCAAGGCTGCCCAAGCTCAGCACACTGGCACAAAACAAACCGATCAATGCAGCAACTTGCCACGGCCGCCAAACACCCGATGCCCAGCGCTGACGGTAACGCCAGAGCACGGCCGGCATTAACAGCAACAGCAGCTGCAATCCCACCAAGGCTGAGCGTGTGCCACTCATCATCAGGGCCACCACGTTAAAGCCAATCGAAAAAGTGAGCAAAAACACACTGGCTTTGTCTTGCACCCGGGTCAGCAAAAGAACTGAAAAGGGCAATGTGCACACCAGAAACTCGGCAAAAAAATTACGATTGATAAATGTCGATGCCGGATTCGGCCCTTGGGCAAAAAATGGCCAGTCCAGCCAAAACTGTAACGCTGCCCAGAGCGCTGCCAGCACAGCACCAAGATGAACACACCAGGCCAACATGCCAACACGTGGTTGGGACAGGCTGTTCATGCCCAACAGCACCAGCAAGCCAAAAACAAACCAGCGCACAGCCTCGACCCCGGCCAAATAAGTGTGAGACCAAAGCATGCTGCCCAGCGCGTACAACAGCAAAGCCAAGGGCAAGACGAGCAAAGCGTGCAACCTGAGTGCAAAACCGGTTTTGCGGCATGGCCAAAAAAATGCAAACGTGGCGGCCAGCGCAAAAAATCCAACGCCGATTGATTTCAGGGTGTCTTGCAGCAATTCTTCGTGCGGCACCCCCACCGCTGGCACCAGCAGCAGCATCAACGACAGCAAAAGCGCTGTCCAATACTGGTTTGCGTTAATGTGAAACACCGTTCGTGGTGAGCTTGTCGAACCACCCTTCGACAGGCTCAGGGCGAACGGTTTCATGAATCGGGGTGTCGTGAAAAAACATGGCAGTTAGAACGAGTCACGACCAACGACGCGCGCCAACACGCGCAAATCTGGGCCGATTGGCTGAACTGACTTAAATTCGAGTGGCAACGCCTGGCTTAAATCGGCCAGTGGCCCAAATTGCGCCATGCCTAGACCCTGGCCGATGAACTTGGGCGCCAGATACAGCAGCAGCTCATCGACCAAACCCGCGCGAATCAATGAGCCGTTGAGCTTTTCACCGGCTTCAACGTGCAGCTCATTGACCTCGCGCCGTGCCAGGTCTTGCAGCATGGCCGCAAGATCAACTTTGCCATGGGAATCAGGCAGAAAAACAACTCGGGCACCACGGTCTTCGAGAGCCATTTGTTTAGTATCATTTTGCCCTGAAGCGTATATGGTACAAGCGCGACAAGCTATGAATAAGCTAGCATTTAACGGTGTTTCCAAAGCGCTATCAACCAGCACCAGCGCAGGTTGGCGCGGTGTTTCAAGCAGGCGCACATCGAGTCTTGGGTTGTCTGAGCGCACTGTCCCAACGCCTGTTAAAACAGCACAGGCGCGGGCGCGCCAAGCGTGGCCGTCAGCTCTGGCAGCAGCAGCAGTGATCCACTGACTAACACCGTTGGGTAGCGCTGTCTTGCCGTCCAGCGATGCTGCGATTTTCAGGCGTACCCAAGGCGTTTTGCGCAGCATGCGGCTAAAAAAACCGAGGTTCAACTCTCGCGATTGGATGGCCAATGGGTCGTTGGCTGGCAGCACCTGCACCTCGACCCCTGCAGCACGCAAGCGCGCCAAACCCTGCCCGGCCACCAGCGGATTGGGGTCGATGTTACTAACCACCACTTGGGCAATGCCGGCGGCGATGAGGGCGTCGCAACAAGGACCGGTGCGCCCACTATGCGAGCAGGGCTCCAGCGTGACATAAGCTGTGGCGCCTGCGACCCGATGGCCGTTTGCCGCAGCATCGCGCAGCGCCATCACCTCGGCGTGGGCTTCACCAGCACGTTGCGTATGGCCTTGCCCTAGCAAATCACCCTGGGAACCAACAAGAACACAGCCAACACGCGGATTGGGCGAGGTGATGAGCAGACTTTGCTCGGCCAGTGCCAGGGCGCGCGCCAGCCAGGCCGGGTTTACTTCCAGCATTTATCGCGCAAGGTGGTGCTGCCAGCGGTTCCGCTCACTTCAACACCGCGCACGCCGGTTGAGGTGAGCGTAAAGCTGCCACACTCATCACTGGCCATTTTGAGGCCACTCACAGGGTTCATTTTCAATGTGAAACTGGAGGCGCTGAGGGTGCCGCTTGGAATCGTCAGCGTGTAAAGCGCCGTGCCATCAGCCGGTGCTTGTTTCAGGTTGGCAGGCACAACATCGATCACGGCAGTGCTAGCTCGATCAGCCAAATAGCTGTCATTAGCCGCATAAAAGCGCTGCATGAACTGCGCCACCTGGAGCAGCTGAGCACGGGCATTGGCGCGCTCACCCCGAGCGATGTAGCTGGTATAAGCGGGCATGGCCACTGCTGCCAAAATGCCGATGATGGCCACCACGATCATCAGCTCGATCAAGGTGAATCCCTGCGACTTTGGACGAAATTTAAAAAGTAAAGACGACATGGTTGGAGCTCCTGTTGCAGGGCTGTAATGGTAGCGCATGGCCTCGGCTCGCTAATTTTGCAGGCTTGCCGCTTGTCAAGCCGTGTCTGCCGCCCATCAATTCAGCGCCTGGCAAGCTTGCAGGCAACCGCACAATCACCCCATGCGTCTACTCGAAACAAGGAGCCTCACCATGCAAACCACTTTTTCCAGATGGCTGCTGGGCATCGCCGTGGCCTTCAACCTGGCCATTGCCGCCCAAGCTCAAATGGCGCAGGTGCCCATGCTCACACAAAGCACCGCCGTCGAACCCAACCTGGTGTTTGTATTTGACGACTCGGGTTCGATGGCAGCAGATTACATGTACCAATATGGCACCAGCTGGGGTGGCATGGGCATGGCTAACCCGGGCGGCGACGAAGCAGCCCAGTCGCCCGACGTGAATGTGATGTATTACGACCCGCGCATTTTGTACAAGCGCCGTGTCAATTCCGATGGCAGCGAAATGGCGCTGGGTTCCACTGCCAGCATTGGCTCGTTTTTTGTTTATTTTTATTACCCCGGCTCAGGCAGCACTAAAAAAGTCAGCAGCGTCAGCGTTACCAATGGCGGCAGTAAATACCCCTATGACAGCAGCCTTGCGCCCACCTATACCAGTATGACCATGACGTTTTCCAGCCCGCCGTCGGGCGGCGTCAGAGCCACCGGCACCGTCACCGTGAACAGCAGCAAACAAATTACGGCCATCACCGTTACCAATGCCGGCTCGGGCTACACCTCGGCACCGAGCATCTCGCTGGTGAATAAAAGCAAGGGCAAAAGTTTCAAATACACCGTCAACATGGTCGCTGAGTCGAGTGCGACCGATGTCAACCGGGTTTGGCCGGGGGTTGGATCGGTTTCATCCATTTCAAATTTTTACGCAGGCGGTTCTCCCGCTGGCTATACACCCGATGCGACAAGCCCTTTGGTGGTGGGTGCAGACGCCACGGTAGCCTACCCCAATGAGGCCAAAAGCTCGATCACGAGGTATCCCAAATTTGCGGCTCGCACCGACTGCAGCGGTGTGAACGCTTCGGGCACCTACATCGGGCAAACTTATTGCACCTGGGCCAACGAACTGCAAAACTATGCCAACTGGAAGGCCTATCACAATACCCGTGTGAATCTGGCGCGCACCGGCATTGGTCTAGCTTTCAAGCCCCTGGCAGCCACCTTTCGCCTGGGTTGGGGCACCATCAACCGCATAGAGAGCGGCAGCAATCTGGATGCCGGGGTGAGCATGTTCACGCAAACGCGCAAAGACGCTTTTTACACCTGGCTTTATGGCTCTAACACCAACCCCAGTGGTGACACCCCCAACCGCCTCGCTATGGATAGGGTAGGGCAGTATTTCAGCCGTTCAGACAGCAAAGGCCCCTGGGGCACCACGCCTGACTACACATCTGTGAGCACCAGCGCCAGCACCACCACCAGTGGCGACACCGCCGCCAGCAAGGCCGCACAAGCCTCGTGCCGGCGCTCCAATATGCTGCTGCTCACCGATGGCTATTGGAACGGATCCTCTTCGAGCCTGAGCAATATCGACAACACCAATGGCCCCACCATCACCAGCCCGAGCGGTGCCACTTACCAATACACACCTGTCTATCCGCATATAGATTCGGTCTCGAACACGCTGGCTGACGTTGCCATGAAATATTGGGTGAACGATTTGCGTTCGGATCTAACCAACAATGTGCCGGCCATCACGGGTCTTAACGAGTCGTTTTGGCAAAACGTGTCGTTTTATGGCATTGGTCTGGGCATCTATGGCACGCTGGTGCAAAACGATGCGGTGCTGGCCAGCTTGGCTTTGGGGCCGAGCAGTGGCGGCATCGCCTGGCCCACTGCCACTTCGAATAACCCCAGTGCCATCGATGACATGTGGCACGCTGCCATCAACTCGCGCGGCAAGTTTCTCAACGCCAAAGATTCCAATTCGCTGAACGATTCGATTGAAAAAATGATGGCCAGCATAAGCAAGCTCAGCTCGTCACAGTCTGGTGTTGCGGTTTCGACTGCCAACCTGATCAGCGGCACGCGCAAATACACACCGCAATACACCACGGGCTCGTGGGCTGGCAACGTGACCTCACGGGCACTGGACCCGCTCACCGGTAATGAAATTAGCACCGCTTGGCAAGTGGAGCGCAAAGATGCGGTTACCGGCAACAGCATTTCGATGGTGCCTGATGCCGCCGAGCGGCAGATTTTTGTGGGTAACGGCGCCAGCACCAGCCCCAAGGCGGTTGCTTTTAATTATGCCGATATGGCAGCGGCAGGTCTGACCGGCTTGATGACAGGCACGGTAAACGCCGACCTGATCAACTATTTGCGTGGTGACCCGAGCTTGGAGGGAGACGCAGGCAACTTCCGCCCGCGTGAGGCCCGGCTGGGCGACATCGTTAACTCGAGCCCGGTTTTTGTGAAAAATGGCATCAACATGCACTATGAAAACTTGCCCTCGTCAATTTCTGGTGGTTCCAGCTACGGTGCCTATATTGCTGCCAAAGCGGCACGCACCGAGGGGGTGCTGTTTGTCGGCGCCAATGATGGCATGTTGCACGCCTTTCGGGATGGCCCGCTGGGTGAAGTCGTGGCCGCAGGCGATTCGTCGATAGCTGGCGAAGAAATATTTGCCTATGTGCCGCGTGCGGTGTTACCCACCTTAAGTGCATTGGCAGACAAAGCCTATTCTCACAAATATTATGTGGACGGTCCGTTGGTCGAGACTGACGCTTATTTGGGAGGTGCCTGGGCTAACGTGCTGGTGGGTACCACGGGGCCGGGTGCCAAGGCTGTGTTTGCACTCGAAGTGCCAGCCGACCCAACTGATGTGGATGTAGGCAACATTCTGTGGGAAATCAGCTCTACCACCACGGGCTTTAGTGAACTTGGCCATGTGCTAACCGATGTGCAAACCGGAGTCTTGCCCAGCGGCGAGTGGGTGGCCATTTTTGGCAATGGTTATTTCAGCGCCTCAGGCTCGGCTCAGTTGTTTGTGGTTAATCTGCAAACAGGTGCATTGATTCAAAAAATTGACACGGCTACCGGGCCTAGCAATGGTCTGGGTGGCGTGACCGTGGTGCGCGGTGACTCCGGCACAACCAAAGGGCAGATCATTGGTGCCTATGCAGGTGACCTGAAAGGCAATTTGTGGAAATTTGATCTGAGCAGTGTGACCTCGGCAGGTGGTTTTGTGGGGCTCTCAGGTGTACCGCTCATGACCGCTGGCAGCACCAAGCCGATCACAGCTTTGCCCGCGGCTATTCGTCACCCGCAGGGTGGCTATCTGGTTGCGGCTGGCACCGGCAAGTTTTTTGAGGCAGGCGATGTTTCCACAACCAGTCAGCAATCACTGTATGGCGTGTGGGACAGCGTGGCGTTTGGCAGCACCACCACGCCTGCGGGCGTCACGCAAACCGGGGTCAGTAATTTGGTGCAACAAACGATCGCGACTGGAACCACGGTCACAAGAACCTTTATCACGCCCGATTTGAGCACCGAAACTCAGACCGTCACCTATTATGAAGTTTCCAAGAACCCCATCAGCTGGGCGACCAAACGGGGCTGGTATATCGACTTGCCCAACACCGGCCAACGTGTGGTTTACCCCTTGCAGGCGCTTGAAAATCGCTACCTTGCGATCGATACGATCTCGCCTTCAAATGTTTCAACCAACGCCTGCGTTACGTCGGGGCAAGGCACGGGCTGGGTCTATTTGGTGGACGGATTGACTGGTGCCGGCCCGGCCGAGCAAGTGCTCGACACCAATGGAGATGGCAATGTCGACACAGCCGACAGTCTGGTGAGCGGTTTCACAGCGCGGGCCGATGGACGCAACACCTGGCTCAAGGTAGATGGCTTAAGCAGCGAGTCAGTGACCGTGATGGTGGGTATCACCGGCAGTGACGGCACCGGCATGAAAGTCAAACTGACATGCGCACTGCTGAATAATTGCGCCAGCAGCATACCCAGTATCTCAAGCATCAAGTCACGCGAATGGCGCCAGCTGTTCATGCGCTGATGGTTGGTGCACTGTCTGGCCAATTGATCCAGCCAAAGTGCTTCAACGCGCTTCGCTGGGTCTATAGCAAAATGCTGCTTTAGCGCTTTCACAGAAAGCGTGAGTAGCTACACTAAAAATAGCAAAAAAGATGTTTGGTTTGGAAGGGTGTTGCATAACTCAGACACTGCAACAGTACGGACTACAAATGCCACAGCCCTAACTGCCATGTTTTTTCACGACACCCCGATTCATGAAACCGTTCGCCCTGAGCCTGTCGAAGGGTGGTTCGACAAGCTCACCACGAACGGTGTTTCACGTTAATTGATCTCAATGCTGGACTGCAGCCAGACTTCACTGCCAATGGGGCGGGTTCGGCTGCCATCCGCAGCTGAAACATCGGGACCAAAACCTCGGGCGGTAATGCTGAAGGTGTTGGTGTAGTTGCTGGCAGTGGAGGGTGCCAGACGTTCAACCATGCATTCGGGTGGCCGATTAAACGTTGTGCTAATGCCCGAGCGATTCACCGTGTTGGCGGGCAAAACCAAAATGCGGTTTGGGTTGGCGCTGGAGGTGGTATCCCAATTGGCTGTAATCATGGACGTTGGCGTTGCAGGTGCGACACTGTCCTGTACGTAAGTGAGGGCAAATGTAACAGTCGTGGTTCCAGGCGGCGAGGCTGAAAATGTAGCGGTGGTTGAGCCGTTCGTTGCCCAGCCTAAAACGGCGTCTTCGCAATAGCGCAAGGCGGTTTCTGCCGCTTGGTTGGCCAATTGGGTTTGTCGAACATTGGCATTGACACCTTCGCTGCTGGTGGCGTTGCGCACACTCATTGCAGCCAGCAGCGAAATCACCACCAGCATTATGAGCGCCATGATCAACACAATGCCGTTTTGTTTGTGTGGCAAATGAGTTGGCGTGAAAGTTAGCTGCAGCATTGACGGTGAGTTCTGCATAGTCAATCTATTGGTTGCGGATGACAACGGTGGTGGTGTAGGCGCGGCGCAAACGCTTGTCTGGCGGACTGGTTACCAAAACACCATTGCAGTCCATGTATTTGGCTGACGACAGGTTGTCGAGCACCTCATTCTCACTGCGCGCAACTACACAAATCCGCACGGCTTTAACTGCATTCCAACGGGTCCAATGGCCTGCAGCGCCAGTCAGGGTCGTGGTATCGGTGTCAACTTCATAGGCTGAGAGGTAGCCTAAAACTCGGGTGGGGGTCACGCCGGGGTTGCTGGTGCCATAGCTGAGTTGCAGATTTTCGATATTTTCAATCAGTGGCTGTTGGGTGGAGTTGCTGCCTTTGCACCACAGGGTAGGGTTGACAATATTGGTAGTAGTGCCAACATAAAAACGGTTTTCCGCCTCGTAAATGGTTGCTGTTGCCGTGCCGGTGCCATTTGACTGGGTGTATGTAGCCGTTATAGGCGTGATGCCGCTACCCATGCAGTCTGTCGGGGTTCCTGTGCCTGTTGCTACCGTGTTGTAGCGATCTGCCTCGTAGGCAATCGAAATAGAGTCTGGTCCCGTGCTGGAAGCAGCGTGCCCGCAGTTGAGTGCGCCTGTGGAGATGCCGCCAGTTGTCACGTTGGTGAATGGAAGATCGCACCCGCGAATAGCAAATGCGTTGGTCAGTGTGTTGTGCAGAGGCACAGAGTTGCCCCTTGGATTCAGACCCGCAGAAACCGTGGTTCGATCTGCTTGGGTGGGGTTGACGCCTGCCATGCGCAACTGTTGGCTCAAAATGCTCAAGGCCATTTGAGCATCTTCGTTCATGCGGCCAATGGCATCGGCTGTGCGACCTGCGCCTGCAGCGCCCAAATAAGCGCTGACCACAGCCAGCATGATGACCATGCCGATGGTCAGCGACACCATCAATTCGATCAGCGAAAAGCCTAGTTGCTGCCGAGTTAAGGTGTGTGAGCGATTCATAGCTTGAAGGGCATGTAGATGCAGCGGGGTGCAGGGTCAAGATTCATGGCAACAATGGCTGCCGGGCAGTTGTCGCTGTTGGCTGTGCTAAAACTGCTGAATGACGCGGGCTCTTGCCAGATGATCCAAAGATTGCCTTCGTTGTTGACCGCATCCGTAATCTGGATGGTCATTCCTGCAGGCGGCAATTGTTGGTTTAGCTGCTGCTGCACGACCGCCAAATCCATGGTGGCCATGCTTGTTGGCGTGCAAGCTGGATAGGCGCAAGTGCTGCCACCGGGCAAAGCGGTTGCGCCCGGTGTGACCGAGAATGTGCTGGTGGCGTAGCTGGTAATCGAAAACGTGGGGGATGCGCTTGGGTTGGCACGCATTCGCTCGATCATATTGGAGGCGGTGCTGATGGCAATGGATCGGTTTGCTGAAGACTTTGGCAACAATGTTGCATAGGACATCATGGCCGCCATAGCCAGCAAACCGATGGACAAAATTAAGACTGCCACCAATATTTCAATCAGTGAGGCACCGCTTTGCTGCTGAGCTGATGGGATTTGTTTCATCGGTCGGTACTCGAAACACAAGCAGTAATGGAGCCGTCACCCACAATGCGCACACGACCCGATTGGTTGATGCAGAGGCGACGTTGCAAACTTTGCGCCGTGCTGTTGGACAACGAAGCAAATGTGCCGAACCGCAGTGAAGTGGCTGAGTTCAGGCTTTTCATGCGACCCATGGCCGTGAACTGAAATTTAGTGGAGCCACTGCTGCCTTCAAGAATGGTATCCAAGGAGGTGATGGGGCCCTGAACCCTTAGCAATTGGTCACCCGTGTTGCGATTTAGACTGGCATCACGATCTTCAAAAATAATCCAGCCACTGACCCAACCGTTACCACCAGGGCCATCATCGGTGTTGCAAACCGGTGAGGCAGCTTCAGGGGCATCGCTGCGGCACATGATGACAGCGCCACCCCGGCGCACCGCTTCACTGCGAGCAAAACGCATATCCGCCATAAATGTGTTGACGGCACTCGAGACATTGGATTTGACCATGATCGACGAGAACGACGGTGCAGCCAGCGCAGCCAATATGGCCACGATAGCAATCACGACCATCAGTTCAATCAGCGTAAATCCGCGCAGCTTTTTCATGGGCTTGAAGTGTCGCAGTAAATCAACAACGACATCGGTTTGATCTCGACAGGCGGCCGTGTTAGGTTGATTAACGGGGGATATTATGAAGTGGCGCACCAAGGCGCTGCATTGTGTGCAAAGGCAAGCCAAAGTGCCCAGCCCGAATTGGCTGCCAATGCTAAACCTGCCAAACGGACACCCCAATCACCCGATTTATTGCCTTTTAGGCGTAACCACAACCAGGGCCCCAGCATCATTGAAACGGTCGTTCCAGCAGCAAACAAAGCCATGACCAAGGCACCTTGCAATGCTTGCCCAGCAAGCGCAGCTACCAACAAAGCTGAATACAACAACCCACATGGCAACAAGGCCCAAAGTATCCCAATTAGCCAAGGTGCTCCACGCCCACGGCCGAATGCCAAAGCGCGTGCTGCTAGCCAGATTTTTTTGCCGACCACCTCCAGCCAAACAGGCTGTTGCGCGTTGAATAAAAGCGAAAGCCCTAGCGCCATCATGGCCACATGAAACATCGACCACACGGGACGCAGAGCCGCGCTTTGCACACTAAGCCAGCCCAACCCCTGCATGGATGCAGCTGCCAGCGCGCCAAGGGCGGCATAACCCAACACGCGTCCTGCCTGAAACGACCAAAGCGCTGATGTTTGACGGTCTGGGGAAGCCTGAGCAATGCCAGCACATGCAGCGCCACACATGGCGATGCAATGCGGTCCACCCACAATGCCCATCAAAAGAGCTGTGGTAGCGAGAGATGTTTGCATCCCTTAAGGTTACAGTATTTTGGAAAATTTGGCGCGTGTACGGTCAGTCTGCAAATATCGGTCAAACACCATGGCGACAGCGCGAACAAAAAACCAGCCTTTGCTGGTGACTTGGATGCCGGCATCTTCTAGTACCACCAAGCCTTGCTCAGCCTGTGTTTGTAAGATCAGCAACTCTTTCGAAAAATAGGTTTTGAAGTCAAGCAGATAGGCTAATTCAATTGACTCGAAAGAGAGTCTGCCTTGACACATCAGCGCCATGATGACGGCACGTCGCACCAAGTCATCACGTGAAAGCGCCAAACCGCGAACCACTGGAAACTGCCCTTGGTCAAGAAAATCGTAATACTCTTCGAGCGTTTTTGCATTTTGACTGTAGGTGGCGCCTACGCGTCCGATCGATGACACTCCCAAGCCAATCATGTCACAGTCGGGCTGGGTGCTGTAGCCTTGAAAATTGCGATGCAAACGGCCTTGCCGCTTGGCAATTGCAAGCGAGTCATCTGGCAGAGCAAAATGATCCATGCCAATATAAACATAACCCGCATCTAACAAGAAAGCCATCGAGCGTGCCAGCATTGAAACCTTGGCCGCGGCCGTGGGTATCTCAACAGATGAGATGCGACGCTGGGGCTTGAAACGCTCGGGTAAGTGTGCATAGGCATAAAGTGCAAGGCGATCGGGTCTGAGCTGACCAATTTGTATTAACGTTCGATCAAAGGACTCTGGGGTTTGCTCAGGAAGCCCATATATCAAGTCTGCATTGACTGACGTAAAGCCGCGCTGCCGTGCGGCTGCCATTAATTCAAATACTTGTTCGGCTGGTTGTATCCGATGCACTGCTTTTTGGACTTCAGGGTCAAAATCTTGCACACCAAAACTTAACCGATTAAAACCAAGCTCGGCCAAAACTTCGAGCCGACCAGCATCAATGGTTCTGGGGTCAATTTCAATTGAAAACTCGCCTCCCGGCGTCAACGTGAAGTTGCGCCTGAGCATGCCCATGAGTTCACGCAATTCATCATCTGACAAAAACGTGGGGGAGCCACCGCCAAAATGCAACTGCGAAATAACTTGCCCTGCGCCCATATGGCGCACATGCATGTCTATCTCGCGATTCAAATAACGTAAATAAGCCTGTGCACGATCATGGTGTTTGGTGATGATTTTGTTGCAAGCGCAGTAGTAACACAGTGATTCACAAAACGGAATGTGAACGTACAGTGAGAGCGGAAGCGCCAAAGCCGAAGCACCAGCGCGCCGTTGCTCCAGCGCTTGAATATAGTCATCAGCCGAAAACGCCTCAACAAACCTGTCAGCGGTAGGATAAGAGGTATAGCGAGGGCCGGAAACGTCGTACTGCCGAATCAGGCTCTCGGAGATGGGCTCAAAAGTGCCTTGCTTCATTTAAATTCCTTTTGCGAATCGTCTGAATATGCCTGCAAAACAAGCTTTATTTCTTGACGTCAATCAAATTATGCAGATAAATTTAAGGTCGACGCTAGCATTCAAATAATTGATCCAGATCAGTGGTCATGAAAATCCATGTCAAAATCCAGTAAATGAATCATCAAACCATCAAAATTGCATGCTCAAACTGCAATATGCGCGAGTTGTGCATGCCAATAGGACTCACGGATGATGAGCTTGATCGTATTGATTCGATTATTGGCGTGCGCAGAAAAATCAAGCGTGGCGAGACACTTTTTCACAACGGTGAGCGATTCTCAAATCTTTATGCAATCAGGACTGGGTTTTTTAAAACTTGCATCGTCTCGGAGGATGGCCGTGATCAGGTGACAGGTTTTCAAATGGCCGGTGAAATTATTGGACTAGATGGCATCGTTAACGAGCATCACACGTGCGACGCTGTCGCGCTGGAGGACGCAGAAATCTGCGCGATGCCATTTGCGCAGATTGAAGATATTTCACGCGAGGTGAACGCTCTTCAGCGGCATGTGCACAAAATCATGAGTAGGGAAATTGTGCGCGAGCATGGTGTCATGCTGCTACTTGGTAGCATGCGAGCCGAAGAAAGACTGGCTGCATTTATTCTGAATTTGGCGCAACGGTTGCACGCCCGTGGTTTCTCTCAGACAGAACTGATTTTGCGAATGACGCGTGAAGAAATCGGCAGCTACCTGGGGCTAAAACTGGAAACTATCAGCCGAACATTTTCCAAATTTGTTGACGAGGGCATCGTTGAAGTCAGACAGCGTCATGTGCATATTCTGAACATTCAATTGCTGCAGGATCTAGTGAACCCCAAATAAGTTCACCTCATTCCATTTCCATATCAATACGACATGTTGTTACTTCGCCTTGCCGTGCGTTAGCACTGTCTGCGGCTTCGCGTCTAATGTCGTATCGATCTGAAAACGGAATCACTTGCTGCGTTATTTATTGATGGGTGCAGCACCTGTTGCAGCGTGATTGCGACCCTGTACTGCTGGCGCCATGTTGCTGGCATTTTTACCAGAAGCCGTGCTGCTGAAATTCTCGTTATAGCGGTCATCACTGACGATTTCATTCGGACTTGTGATGGCCAGATAAAGCGTCACAAATCCTGCTACCACCACGATAGCAGGTCCCGCAATGATGAACCACACATAGCCAAATTTCCACCAGGGTTTAGTTGAATCGGAGACTGAATTTTTCATAGAATGCTTAGTTTATCGGCACAATAAAGGTTGATTTTTCGGACTCCTCATCATCCATATCGATGGAGTAGATGCGGAATTTTATTTTGTGTGACCCGGGTTCGGCAGCGCCAAACGGCAAAACCGCACGCACCACCATCCAGTGAGTTTGAGCTGCGCCCACTGAAACCAAATTGTCAGAGCTGATTTCAAGACCCGGCAAACCTGAAATAGTCACTTTGTACTGACGCACAGCTTCAGAGGCATTCATAACCTGCAAGCGGTAGACGTTTTCAATTTTTCCACCCTCAACGATACGCGCCATGACGCCCCGATCGCGCACCACATCAACACGGAACTCCTTGCGCTCGTGCACACTGTAGGCCAGTGCCAGCACGATCGCCATGAGCACCGATGAATAAATCAAAATGCGTGGACGCAAAACGTGGCGCCATGTTTGCGCTTTGCTCCACCCATTTGCAAGCGCATTTTCGGTGGCATATTTGACCAAGCCGCGTTTGTAGCCCATTTTGTCCATGACCGTGTCACAGGCGTCAGCACAGGCACCACAGCCGATGCACTCATACTGCAAACCATTGCGAATATCAATACCAGTCGGACAAACTTGTACACAAAGGTCACAGTCGACGCATGCACCCAAATTTAGTTTGATGGGATCAGCTTTTCGCGACCTTGAACCACGGGGATCACCACGCGCTTGATCGTAAGTTACGACCAAAGTATCACGATCAAACATGGCGCTCTGAAATCGAGCATATGGGCACATGTGTTTGCAAATTTGCTCACGCAAAAAACCGGCATTTCCATAAGTCGCAAGTCCGTAAAAGAACACCCAAAATAACTCCCAGGCACCCAAATCTAATGCAAATACCTCAGCACCTAATACACGGATTGGGGTAAAGTAGCCAACAAAAGTAAACCCTGTCCATAAAGAAAACGCGAGCCAAATAGCGTGCTTGACCGTTTTTCGTCCGATTTTTTGCGCAGACCAGGGTTCGGCATCACGGCGCATGTGTGCAGAACGATCGCCGCATATTTTTTTCTCTATCCAAAGAAAAATTTCTGTATAGACGGTTTGAGGACAGGCGTAACCACACCACAAACGACCGGCAACCGCTGTAAATAAAAACAAAGAATAGGCTGCAACAATCAGCAAAACCGATAAGTAAACAAGATCTTGTGGGTGTAAGACCAAACCCAAGATATAAAACCGACGGGTACCCAGGTCAAATAAAACAGCTTGTCGCTGCCCCCAATCAATCCAGGGCAAGCCGTAAAAAATAATTTGTGTCACCCAAACGGCGAGCCAGCGCAAATTCGTAAAGTATCCACTAACACTGCGTGGATAAATCAGCTTCTCAGAAGCGTAAAGGTTGAATCCAGTTGTGCTAGTCGTATCTGAAATGATCGGAATGACACGCTGCTTATCCGGGTTTGAATCGCTCAATCTAACTCCAAAAAAAAACTTGGTTTCCCTTTTACAGGAAACCAAGTCATTTTAAACTGTTCAAGCAAGTATTACTTGTTTGACATACCCCAAACGTATGCTGAGACCACATGAATCTGAGCCTCAGTCAACTTGCCAACTTGAGCCGGCATGACGTTGACTTTGCCAACATTGATCATTTCTAGGATGGCTTTTTCACCAAACCCATGCAACCAAATGTTATCGGTAAGGTTTGCAGACCCTACGGCCTGCATGCCTTTTCCATCCGGACCGTGGCAAGCAGCACAAACTGCAAACTTCTCTTTACCCAATGCAGCACGCGCTGAATCGTGCGGACTACCCGAAAGACTCAAAACATACTGAGCCACATTTTTCACATCGTCAGCGCTTCCAACACCTGCTGCCATTGGTGGCATATTGCCATTTCGACCAGCCGTAATGGTTTCTTTGATTTTCTCTGGGCTTCCGCCATGCAACCAATCACCATCAGTCAGGTTAGGAAAGCCTTTATTGCCGCGTGCATCGGATGCATGACATTGCGCACAGTTATTGCCAAACAAACGCTCGCCAATTGCCATTGCTTGTTTGTCTTTAGCAACATCTTCAACTTTCATTGCCGTGAATTTGGCATAAAGGGGCGCTGTTTCAGCATTACCCTTATCAACTTCAGTTTTATGCTGCCCAGTTGAAGTCCACCCTAACTTGCCTTCGAAGCTTCCCAGGCCAGGGTACAACACAAGATAAATTAGAGAGAACACAATTGTGATAATAAACATGTAACTCCACCACCGAGGTAGCGGGTTGTCCATCTCACGCAAGTCTCCATCCCATACATGCCCTGTTGTATTGTCAGCAGCGGTGTGCACCTTTAACTTACCAGCCATAAGCAGTATCACGACGCAAGCCAAGATACTGATTAATGTGATTCCAGCTACGTGGAGTGCCCAATAGTTGTTAATAAAATCGCTCATTTTTTTTCCTGTTAGGTGAATTCGTCAATCTTGCTCAAACGGAAGATTGGCAGCCTTTTCAAAATCGCTAGCATTCTTACGTGAATATGCCCATGCAATGATGCCAACAAAGGTGACAAAAGCAGCCAATGTAGCAACCGATCGAAGAGAGTTGACATCGAACTCCATGACGTGTCCCCTGTTTACTTAAAGGTAGCTTGGGTACCAAGCACCTGGAGGTAAGCCACCATGGCATCCATCTCGGTCTTACCCTTGACTTCGGCAGATGACGCAGCGATTTCAGCATCGGTGTATGGAACACCCACTCTGCGCAAGGCAGTCATGTGCGCAGGCATCGATGCAGCATCGACCTGAGCAGTCATGAGCCAAGGGTATGCGGGCATGATCGACTCCGGCACTAAATCACGTGGATTATTCAAGTGCGTGATCTGCCACTGGTCACTGTATTTGCCACCAACACGATGCAGATCAGGGCCTGTGCGCTTGCTACCCCATTGGAAAGGATGGTCATACACAAACTCACCAGCCACCGAATAGTGACCATAACGCAGTGTTTCCGCACGGAAAGGACGAATCATCTGCGAGTGGCAGTTGTAGCATCCTTCGCGGGTGTAAATATCGCGTCCGGCTAGCTGTAAGGCCGTGTAGGGTTTAACGCCTGGAAGAGGTGTCGTTGTTGATTTTTGGAAAAACAAAGGTACCACCTCAACCAAACCACCAAACAACAAAACAAACAAAGTTAAAACAATGAAGTTTAAGTTGCTGGTTTCAACATGCTCGTGCGACACGCTGCCGCCATTATTTTTAGTTGCCATAGTAATAATTCCTTACGCGTGAGCGGTTACAGACGGAATGGTGACATTCACCGCGCGGCCTGCCGTTGCTGTTTTGATTGTGTTCCACAGCATGATGAGCATGCCAACGAGATACAACAATCCACCCAATACACGCAACACATAAAACGGATAGCTCGCCTTAACTGACTCAACGAAGGTGTATGTCAAAGTGCCATCGGCATTAATCGATCTCCACATCAAGCCTTGCATCACACCAGCAATCCAAAGTGCAGCGATGTACAGCACGATGCCAATGGTTGCAATCCAGAAATGCAGCTCAACCGCTTTCATGCTGAACATTTGGGTACGACCAAACAATTTGGGAACAAGGTAATACATGGAGCCCATCGTCACCAAGCCAACCCAACCTAAAGCGCCTGAGTGCACGTGGCCTACAGTCCAGTCCGTGTAGTGAGATAAAGCGTTCACTGTCTTGATGGACATCATCGGGCCTTCGAATGTCGACATGCCATAGAAAGACAAGGAAACAATCAAAAAGCGCAGAATGGGGTCATCGCGCAACTTGTGCCAAGCGCCCGACAAGGTCATGATGCCGTTGATCATGCCACCCCAACTAGGTGCCAGCAAAATTAGCGAGAAAACCATGCCAACGGATTGAGTCCAATCAGGCAATGCGGTGTAATGCAAATGGTGTGGACCCGCCCACATGTAGGTAAATATCAGTGCCCAAAAGTGAACCACTGACAAGCGGTAAGAGTAAACCGGACGACCAGCTTGCTTGGGAATAAAGTAATAAACCATACCCAAGAAACCCGCTGTCAGGAAAAAGCCTACAGCATTGTGTCCATACCACCATTGCACCATGGCATCCTGCACACCGGCATATGCTGAATAGGATTTCATGATGCCAGCTGGCATTTCAGCGCTATTTCCTAAATGCAGCAATGCAACCGCGAGAATCATTGCACCGAAGAACCAGTTAGCCACATAGATATGCCGCACTTTTCGTGTGCCAATGGTGCCAAAAAAGACCACCGCATAAGCCACCCATACCAAGGTGATCAAAATGTCGATTGGCCACTCGAGTTCGGCATATTCTTTACCGGTTGTAAAACCCAGTGGAAGCGATACCGCAGCCGACAAAATGATGATTTGCCAACCCCAAAATACGAAGGCAGCCAATTTGTCACCAAAAAGTCGTACTTGGCAAGTCCGCTGCACGACATAAAACGACGTAGCAAACAATGCACAGCCACCGAAAGCAAAAATAACTGCATTGGTATGCAGTGGACGTAAACGTCCAAAGGATAAAAACGAAATACCGAAGTTAAGCTCTGGCCAAGCTAACTGGGCGGCGATGATCACGCCTACCAGCATACCGACCACACCCCATACAACGGTCATGATGGCAAATTGCCTTACAACTTTGTCGTTGTAAGTCGTTGCCTGCGAATTTGGAAATATCATGTTCACCTCTTTTCAGTTAGTCTTCGTCAAGTTTGCATCATGGAGCGACTCTGCCGTTTGATACAAATCAAATTTGAGCATAAATTCTTATCAATCCTTAAGAATTCTTTCGCCTTCTTTTTCAATGTCATCAAATTGTCCATGATAGATAGCCCACCAAATGCCACCAATGATAAAAAACACAAGCACCACGGAAAACGGAACCAGCAAATAAAGGATGTCCACTATTCCCCCCGATTCATCGCAAAATAATTTGATAGCCTCAATGCATTCAGCACCACCAACAAGGAACTACTGGCCATTCCGATTCCTGCGAGCCAAGCTGGCAACATACCAGCCACCGCAAATGGTACACAAATTGCGTTGTAAATAGCTGCCCACCACAAATTTTGGCGAACCACTGTCAGGGTTCGCCTAGCCAGCAGAACCGACGCGACGATATCACTTAAACGAGCTCCCGATACCAGAAAGTCGGCCTGCGCTTGAGCCAATGGCACTGCCTGCCCAAAAGCAAAAGATGCATGTGCACCAGCCAGTACAGGTCCGTCGTTCAAGCCGTCGCCCACCATCGCGACCTTGTGGTCTTGTGCTTGCAGCTGTCGCAAAAAATCGAGCTTATCCTGTGGAGAGCTATGCCCTGTGACGGTGCTGATACCGACTTTTTCAGCAACTCGGTTCGCCGCATCGGTGGTATCACCTGAAAGCAAATAGACATCAAGATTAAGTGCTTTCAATGCCTGAACTGTGCTTTCTGCATCTGATCGAATATCTTCTTGGAAATCAAAACTAGCCATCCATCCATGCGCATCGCTCAAATGCACCTTGAATGAATTCAAGTGCTCAGAATCAACGTTGCAAAATTTGGCAGACCCCAATTGCAAGGTTCTCACTTGCGCTTGCCCTTCACCCAGCGGCACATCACCTCTGATGCCTTGACCGGATATTTCGCTAACTGCGTTCACTTGCATGGTAGGTGAACATCCTGCAACTTGAGCAGCCAGACAAATGGCACGTGATACCGGATGCAATGAATGTTGTGCCAAAGTGGCAGCAAGTTGCAGGGATTGTTGTGCATTCAAATCTGAACGAACAGCTGTTTGTGTCAACACCATGGCATCGCGCGTCAACGTACCTGTTTTATCAAAAATAACTGTGTCAACTGCTGCTAAAGTTTCAAAAGCATCCAGCCTGCGAACCAAAACTCCACGGCGCGCCAGAGCACCAGCAGCAGACAACATGGCAGCAGGCGTTGCCAAAGACAAAGCACATGGGCATGTCACCACCAAAACAGCCACAGCGACCATTAAAGCTCGCTCAGGATTGGTATTCCACCAATAGGCACAAGACAAACCCGCTGCGATCAGCACCGCCATTAAAAATGGCTTTGCCAAGGTATCAGCCATGCGTGCAAGACTCGGCTTGGTCGTTGAAGCGCTTTCCATCAACTGAACGATTTGTGCAAATCTGGTCTGAGTTCCAATTTGCTCAATTCGCATTTGGACGGCCGCTGCGAGGTTATGACTGCCTGAAATGACCGCGTCACCGACACTGCGCATGATGGGCTTTGATTCTCCGGTCAACAAAGATTCATCAACGGCCGTATCACCTTGCAGCAAACGTCCATCTGCTGGAAACGCTTCTCCAGGCAAAACAAGAATCTCATCGCCTACTTTCAAACGCCTGACGGCTACGCGCTCAAAAGTTCCGTCAGCATTTTTGCGATTCACACTGTCTGGCAAACGATTCATCAAAGCCTCGAGGGCTCCGGCTGTTTTATCTCGCAAACGCAACTCGAGCCATCTCCCAGCCAGTAAAAAAAACACAAACATGGTGAGAGAATCAAAATAAACCTCGTGTCCAAAAATGCCCGATGGATCAAATGTCCCTGCCGAACTAACCGCGAAAGTGATCAACATTCCCAGGGCAACTGGCAAGTCCATACTGATGCGACGATGCACCACATCACGCCATGCACCAGAAAAAAATGGGCCACATGAAAAGACGATAACAGGCAAAGAAAGAACCCATGAGGCCCAGCGCAAGAGCTGTTCAAGCTCCGGTGCAAGATCTCCCGGCTGCGCAATATAGGCTGGATAAGCGTACATCATCACTTGCATCATGCACAGACCCGCAACCATCAAGCGCCAAAGCGCTTTTCGAGCCTCAGCCTTACGCAGTTCGCGAGCAAAAAAATCATTCGCAGGTAAGGCACGGTAGCCGACATCCTCAACGGCCTGCATCCAGCTTGAGGGCATAACATCCTGCGACGACCAGCGCACCTTGGCTCGGTGACTACCCGCGCTCACTTCCGCACTGCGTACGCCCGGCACACGCATGAGCGCATCTTCAAGTGTTAAAGCACAGGCCGCACAGTGCATGCCTTCAATTAGCACATTCGATTCCCAACAATCGATTGAGCCACTCTCTGGTCGGCTAAAAGCGCTCCACTCTTGTTCATCGTCAAGAAGCATCAACCGTTGCGCAGCAAGTGGAATGTGCAATTTTGGCTCTGGTATCGGTATGTGATGATTGATTTCAGGCATAGGCATCGAGGATACAGTGCCTTGCTCATAAATTACCTGACGCAAGTCAAGCTCCTGATCGTAGAAAGGTTTATGCTTAAGACTTCAAATCGATGGAGAATTTGTCATGTATGAAAAAATCCTTGTCGCCACAGATGGCTCCAATCTTTCAGAAAAAGCCGTTTCCAGTGCTGTTTCTCTGGCCGCGTTGAGTGGTGCCAGCTTAGTTGCCATCAAAATTATTCCTCGCTACCCGCAAAGCTATTTTGAAGGGGGATTGGCGCTGCAAGCTACTGAAGTCAGTCGGATCGAAAAACAATGGGCCGATGAAGGTCAAGCTGTGGTTGATCAGGTGAAAAAAGACGCCGAGCAGCAGGGTGTAAAAACCAAAGCAATCACCGTCAAATCGGATATCGTCTCGGATGCCATCATTGCCGCTGCGCGCAAGCATAAGTGCGATCTCATTGTGATGGCCTCGCACGGTCGCAAAGGTGTCAAGCGCTTACTGTTAGGAAGTGAAACGCAGCAGGTATTGACGCACTCTCACATCCCGGTGCTTGTGTTGCGCTAAAAAACGGTTTTGTGCTTTTGGCGTCTGCATATATCGCTCTTATTTGAAGAGCAAGGTGCTGGGTTAGTGATCTTGAAAGCGCTGACGAATTTGGAGCACAGCGTCCCATTGTTCAAAAAATTTAGCCACACACTCTGGGTCGAAATGGGTTCCGGCGCAGCTTTGAATATGCTCAGCCGCACGTTCGAGTGTCCATGCCTTTTTATAAGGGCGTTCGGATGTCAGTGCGTCAAAAACATCGGCGACAGCCACGATACGGCTGAATATTGGAATGGCAGCACCTGCCAGACCTTTTGGATAGCCTGAGCCATCAAATTTTTCATGGTGCGCTAGGGCGATCTCTGCTCCAACTTGCAACACCCTTGAAGAGCTGCCTTTCAAAATTTCATAGCCATAGGTAGCATGCTGCTTCATGATTTCGAACTCTTCCGGTGTGAGACGTCCCGGTTTTAGCAAAATATGGTCAGCAATACCAACTTTTCCAATGTCATGCATGGGCGCAGCCTCGAGCAAAAGCTCTTGCTCGGCGACCGATAAACCAATTCCTTTCGCGATCAGTTCGGAATAATGTGCCATGCGCAAAATGTGTGCACCGGTCTCAGGGTCCCGATATTCAGCCGCTTTTGACAAACGGATCACAGTTTCACGTTCGCGCTGCACAATTTCACGTGTTGCTTTATTCACCTCGTCTGCCAGCCATGCAGCCCGATCGGCCAGTTTTTTACGACTATCACCTAATTGGAGCAGGTTATTGGCCCGTGCCATGAATTCGATTTTGTCCACGGGTTTTGTTAAAAAGTCGGTGGCTCCAACATCTAACGCTCGGTATCGAATTTGTTTCTGGTCGTTGGCAGTAATCATCAAAACTGGAACATCTTCTTTACCCGGCGTAGCCCGAAACTGTTGGATGAACTCAATGCCATCCATTTCAGGCATCATGTAATCAACAATCAACAAGTCAACCTGATGCGATTGCGCCCAAACTAATCCTTCGGGTGCGCTGGCGAAGGTAAACGATTGACTATTGCCTAGCCGTTTAACCAAGGCATCAAATAAGATCAAATTGATTTCAGCATCATCAACAATAGCAATTTGGTGCGTCATGGGGTTCATCTACCTTTTATTTTTGAGTTTGCTTGAGCGCTTGAAGCAGTTGCAAGACCTGACAAGCCAAGGCATCTAATTTTTCGGAAAGAACAGGGCTGGTCGGGTTGGATTTTGATTCGCTCCAATCTTTCGCCATCGCCTCAAGCTGCATGGCTTGTTCCACTGCTGGCTTTGCGCCAAACATGCCCATGCTGCCTTTGAGTGAATGCGCCGTACGCATCAGAGATGCGGGATCATTTTCTGCAATAGCGTTGACCATTTTTTCCAAATCAAGCGGCCACTGCTCTTGAAAAGCCTCCGCGATGATTTCCACAATATCCTGATCTGAATCCTGCAGGGCTGCTAAATAGTCAAATTTTGTGGCTGTGAAATCGACAGTGCGTTGTTTGTTTTTTTGCAACCCGGTCAAAATCCGCTCTAACTCGGCAACTCGCAGCGGCTTCGAAATATAGTCATCCATGCCCACTTCGATGCAGCGGTCACGGTCACCTTGCATGGCATTGGCTGTCATGGCCACAATGGGGGTGCGCAGCCCTGTTTCACTTGCGCGAAAGCGTCGTGTGGCCTCCAAGCCGTCCATGACTGGCATCATCATGTCCATGAAAACCACATCAAAGCGCTGTTTTTCCAGACACGTCAACGCTATTTGTCCATTTTCTGCAATCTCAACACTATGCCCTCTGCGCTTCAGCAACGCATCAGCAAGTTGCTGATTGACGACGTTATCTTCAACCAGCAATATCGTTAAACCCGTCAAACTCTCTGGCACAGCAGACTGGGCAGGTTGCGACAAGCGTGCGTTTTTGACGTCACGCTCAAGCAACTCCAGCGCCAGTGAAAAACTGAATTCACTGCCGCGACCTAGCTCGCTTTGCACTGTCAGATGACCACCCAGCGCTTCAACCAATCGCGCAGATATCGACAAGCCCAAACCGGTTCCGCCAAAACGCCGCGTGATGCTGCTGTCTTCTTGCGCAAATGCTTCAAAAATAGTTTGCAATTTATCAGTTGCTATGCCAATGCCCGTATCGCGAACAGCAAAGTGAAACAGCAAAGGCAAATTTTCGCGGCGTTGCACGTTGATATGCAAACTAACCCGACCGCGCTCGGTAAATTTGAGCGCATTACCAATCAGATTCATTAAAATTTGGCGCAAGCGGCCGGAGTCTCCCAGCACGTCCTTAGGCACATCAGGGCTCATCTCGCAGACCAGCTCCAAGCCTTTGGCTTTAGCTCTCAGCATCAAAGACTGCAGCGTGTCGTTGACCATTCGCGGCAAATCAAATGCAATATTCTCAATTTGCAGCTTGCCTGCCTCGATTTTTGAAAAATCCAGAATGTCGTTGATCACCTTGAGCAGCGCCTCTGACGACGACTTGACAATTTCCAGGTACTGCCGCTGCTGCGTATCCAACTCGGTATCGAGTGCCAACTCTGTCATGCCGATCACGCCGTTCATGGGGGTGCGAATTTCATGGCTCATATTGGCTAAAAATTCGGATTTGGCACGGTTGGCAACCTCGGCTGCTACTTTGGCACGATGCAATTCATCCGATGCCAGTTTGGCCTGAGAAATATCCGCTAAATAGCCGTTCCAGACAACCCCTCCATCAGGTCCCGGTTTGGGCATGGACTCACCGTGCACCCAAACCAACCCACCGTTCACCTGGTGATTCAGGCGGAAATCCATCGAGATTCGTTGTCCCTCTTTGACTGAACTGACAAATGCAGCAACAAAAGCTTCTTGATCTTCTGGATGGATAGCTGAGAAAAACACCAGTGCATCAGCCATGACCGCATCGGCATCAAAACCACAAATTGTCTTGGCCACTGAACTGCAGAATGGGAAACTCTGATGACCATCTGCCCATAAGCGATACTGAAACACCACCACTGGAATACTCTCGGTGACTTCGCGCAAACGCTCATTGGCCTCGCGAAGTTGCGTGACATCTTGCCAAATTCCGGTGAAAACAGTGGCACCCTCCGAGGTCAAATCAGGCTCGGGATTGATTTGCGAACGAATCCAGCGCTGATTGCCGTTGGGCAATACGATGCAATAGTCTCCTTGCCAGGCCTTGCGTGCAGCGCCAGCCGCCAACACGGCCTGCCAGCAGCGATCCCGATCTTGCGGAACAATTTGCTCAAACGCCAGAGCGCTATCTGCCAGCAGCGCATCATGATTCAAACCACGAATTTCGCTGAGGCGCTCGCTCAAAAATGTGTAACGAATGCTCTGCGAGCCCACTTCACATTGATAAACAACCCCTGGCACAGCATTGGTAATGCGACGCACATGCGCTTCTGTGGCCGCAATTGCGCTTTCCATGCGCTTGCGCTCGGTGATGTCGGTGCGAATGGCAATGAATTGCTCGGGCACGCCCGCATCATCAAGCAGCGGAACGATAGTGGCTTGCACCCAATAAGCACAGCCTGATCTGGACCAGTTGCAAATTTCACCATGCCAAACCTTGCCATCCCAAATGGTTTGCCAAAGCCCTGCATAAAAGGCGGGTTCATGCATTCCCGATTTCAAAATTCGATGGTTTTGACCCAACAGAAAATCACGGGTATAGCCGCTGATTTCGCAAAACTTGTCGTTTGCATAGGTTATATCGCCAGCCAAATCAGTGATGCTGACAATGGCATGCTGATCCAGGGCAAATTTTTGTTTGGCCAAATCAGACAAAGCCGACTGCAAATCGCGTTCACTTTGTTCTCGCTGTTGCGCCAAATCGGACATCAGGCTGGACAAAGACTCCAGATTGTCATCGTGCAGCGAAGTGGCCTCGATGTCTGATGCGTGCATCAAACTGAGCGCCGTTTGACGCAACGAGTCAATCGAGCGGGTGCGACTTTCAAGCTCTTGGCGCAATCGATCGTTGCTGTGCGACAACTCCACGGAACTCAATTGCAAACTGCGGGTTTTAAGGTCAAGATCGCGGTCATTTTGCTCATAAGCTTCTTCGACTCGCCCCAAAAATGCCTCCATGCCATTGATAAACCGCTGGGCAGATTCAGGCACCTCGGGTTGCGACGCCAATTGTTGCAACTGAGCCAGAACGTTCGCTAATTGCCCATCTTCGACTCCACCCAGGCGTTTGAGCTGACGAGCCAGCAGTTTATGCATGGCGCATGCTTCTCACGCTGCAGCCTTGCTAGCACATTCTTTCAGTGTCGTGATCGTCATGGTCTGATTGTGCAAATGGCAGGCAGTTTGGCCACTGTAAGGGCTAATTTCACCGTAAGAATAAAACCCTGTGATGACCGAAGCCTGACCAAAAACATCGGCGACGGCTTCCACCTCTTCTTCAACTCGACCACCCATGACCAATTTGCGTCCGACACAACTCACCAGCAAGGCCAAACCTTGCCCCGGATGCTGCAATGTATTGGCTGCTGCTTTTGCTGCTGCTTCAGCACCGTCGATCAAAGCGTTGGTGCTGGCGTGCATCAAACGCAAAAAACCTTTGGGATCAATATCGCCTGCCAAAGTCATGCTGCCTTGCGCCTCATCGATGGCCAAAATTGTGCGAATCAACCCCACTTCGGCATGATCGCTATCGAGCATGTCAAATGGAAATAGCAAACCAGAAGCCGGTAAATCTTTGGCGTGTTCGCCCAAATAGCGTTTGTAAACATCGAGTGCCGGCTCGCCGTCGAGCTCAAACAGCACGTTGTCCACGCTGCGCGTTACTTTGCGGGCTGGGCCAAAAGGCATCCAGCCGCCAAAAGATCCGTGATCGAGCTGCAGCTGCTCGCCATACAAACCAACACAAGCCACTCGATCGTTGTACACGCCCGAGCTATCAAGCACCCAGGTTTCTTTGAAAGCGGCATCATCTCCAGCCAAGCCACCCGTGATCAGCACGCCAGCTGGCAAAAGCGAACTCATGCCGGAGATCAAAGCGCTCCCGTTGATATTCAGTCCCTGTCCAAACAACAGCACCGCACGTAAACCGCTTTTGCTAAGCCCCTGCGCTAGACGCTGGCCTGCCGCATGCGAGTCTTGCATGGACTGTAATGAGGTAGAGGTTTCTTCGATTTGCACCTGATCAAAGGCAATGGCCGTCACGATGCAGCTACCCTCGCTAACGCCATGTTGCGATATCTCGCCCGCAGTGCTACAGCCCAAACGCTTGGCTTGCGGAAAATTTTCTACCAACAACTTTTCCAAACGTGCAAGCCACGCATGAGACCCAAACACCAGCAATAAATCAGGGTTAATTTGACGCAATGGTTCAAGCAATGCCGACGTGTCACTGTCGTTTTGAAATACGCTTTGAATTACCTTCATGAGTTCTCCAATATAAGATTTATTGCACGGGTCTGAACCACAGCTGCCGCATGTGGGAGCAGTTCCGAAATAGTAACGGCTCTAGGCGCAACTGAGCTAAGCAAACAGAATATTTTTTGCAGGGTAACTCAAAATTGAGGAATGCGTTTTTCAAGAAATGCGTTGATCCCTTCGCGCTGCTCAGAGCCTGCTGCATACGCATAGGCCCGAGTCAGAAGTGACTCAAAACTCGCTTCTTTTGCTTTGTTATTGATAGCTTCTCGCGCATAGCCATCAAGCTCTGAGGCCATATTTAATGCACGAAGTGTCTGCTTGTTCAGGCGTGCGGCCTGGGGCGCCAGGGCGACTATGCGCTGAACGGTAGCCAGTGCCAGGGCAGGCAAATCGACATCTGCGCCGATCCGACTCAAAAAGCCGCGCTGCAACATTTCAGGTGCACTGAACACCGCTGCTTCGAGCAGCATTTGACGGGCTGTCAGCAGACCCAATTCGCGACTCACCAGAGCCGCCTCGCGCGGTGCCATCGGAAAGCCAAGGCGGGCAATCGGCGCACCAAACTGTGCCGACTGAGCCGCTAACCGAATATCACAACAACTCACGATCTCGACCCCTGCACCCATGCAATTGCCGGCAATTTGGGCCACGATAGGCACATCGCAGTTCAGCATGGCTTGCAAGGCGCCCCACACTTCGACCTCATGAAATTCACGCAGGCTCGACTCTTGAAAGCGAAAACCGGCATATTCAGAAATATCACCGCCGGCACAGAAGTGGTTTCCATAGCCTGAAATCAGCACGCAGCGCACATCTGGCAGGCTTTGAATACTCTGAAAAATAGAGCGTAACTCGCGCCACATGCTGCGAGACATGGCGTTGAAACGCTTGGGATAGCGCAGTGTGACATACGCTACATCTTCAGTCTGATGAAACTCGATGCGAGGAGGCATTTTACTATTCTTTATATAGCTGTTAACGCTTACCAGTCAAGCTCTAGGGGCCAATTTAGCTTAAGTTTTCTGGGAGTTTAAGCGCGCCCAAACCCACAGGCCCATCCCCCCAAAAATCATCGGCAGGCAGAGCCACTGCCCCATACTCATACCCAAACTGAGCAAGCCCAGATGCGCATCGGGCTCACGAAAAAATTCAGCGACAAACCTGAAAAAACCATAACCCACCAAAAACGCCGCAGCCACCTGCCCTGGCGCACGCCGCTTGCGCGCATACAACCACAGCAACACAAACAACAGCAAGCCCTCCAGCAGAAACTGGTAAATCTGCGATGGGTGACGTGGCAAATCACCCGCACCCCGAAACACCATGCCCCAAGGTAAATCAGGGTCAGCCAGGCGCCCCCACAACTCGCCATTGATGAAGTTACCGACACGACCTGCCGCTAACCCGGTTGGTACGCAGGGTGCCACAAAATCGGCCACTTGCAAGAGCGGGCGTTTTCTGGACCAGGCAAACCAGACTTCGGCCGCGATCACCCCCAGCATGCCACCGTGAAAGCTCATGCCGCCTTGCCAAACGGCCAACACCTCCAGCGGATGCGCTGCGTAATACATAGGTTTGTAAAACAGGCAATAGCCAATGCGCCCGCCCAGCACCACACCCAGCACACCCAAAAACAAAATATCTTCCACATCACGCCGAGTCCAGGCACCATTGCCCTGTATTGAGGCAAATGGCTGATGCTGCAGGCGTCGCATACCCAAAAACAGAAACAAACCAAACGCCGCCAGGTAAGTGAGCCCATACCAATGCACGGCCAATGGACCGATTTGCAAGGCAACCGGATGAATTTGCGGATGAATCAACATGTCGCGTGAATCAGTCTTGCAGCAACGATAAATCGCGCACAGCCCCCTTGTCGGCCGACATCACCAGTTTGGCATATGCCCTGAGCGCCGCAGACACTTTGCGTTTGCGCGGCAAGGCTGGTTTCCAGCCCTTGGCATCCTGCGCAGCACGGCGCAGTGCAAGCTCTACATCGGACAGCAACACGTTGATGCTGCGTTTGGGAATATCAATGCGAATGCGGTCACCATTGCAAACTAGGCCAATGGCGCCACCGGCAGCGGCTTCGGGCGATGCGTGGCCAATCGACAAACCCGAGGTGCCACCCGAAAAACGCCCGTCTGTCAGCAGCGCACAGGCTTTGCCCAAACCTTTGGACTTGATGTACGAAGTGGGGTAAAGCATCTCTTGCATACCCGGGCCGCCCTTGGGTCCTTCGTAGCGGATGATGACAACATCGCCGGCTTGCACCTGGTCAGCCAAAATCTGCTCCACCGCTTCGTCTTGCGACTCAAACACGCGCGCCGGGCCTTCAAACACCATCAGCGAATCATCGACCCCTGCGGTTTTGACGACACAACCATCCTTGGCAATATTGCCAACCAGCACGGCCAGTCCGCCCTCTTGCGAAAACGCATGTTCACCCGAGCGGATACAACCTTCGGCCCGGTCAATATCCAGACTGGGCCAACGTGTCGACTGGCAAAACGCCACTTGCGTTGGTTTACCCGCCGGGCCCGCCATGTAAAACTTCTGCACCGCTGGCGTTACATCACGCATGATGTCCCACTGAGCCAGTGCTTCCTTCATGCTCGGGGTGTGAATGGTTGGCACATCGGTGTGCAGTTTGCCGGCACGATCCAATTCACCCAGAATGGCCATGATGCCGCCGGCGCGGTGCACATCTTCAATATGGTACTTTTGCGTATTCGGTGCCACTTTGCACAACTGCGGCACAACCCGCGACAGGCGGTCAATGTCTTTCATGGTGAAGTCAATGCCGGCCTCTTGGGCAATCGCCAGGATGTGCAAAATCGTGTTGGTCGAGCCACCCATGGCAATATCCAGCGTGATCGCATTCTCAAAGGCTTTGAAACCAATGGAACGCGGCAACACCGAGGCATCTTCTTGCTCGTAGTAGCGCTTGCACAGTTCCACAATCAAATGCCCGGCACGCTTGAACAACTGCTCACGATCCGCATGGGTCGCCACCACCGTGCCATTGCCCGGCAGCGACAAACCCAATGCTTCGGTCAGGCAGTTCATCGAATTGGCCGTGAACATGCCCGAGCACGAGCCGCAGGTCGGACAGGCAGAACGCTCAACTTCGGCCACTTCTTCGTCCGACACATTCGGGTTGGCGGCCATTACCATGGCATCAATCAAATCAAGCTTGATCACGCCCAGCTTGGTTTTGCCGGCTTCCATCGGCCCACCCGAAACAAACACCACCGGAATATTCAGTCGCATGGCAGCCATCAGCATGCCAGGAGTGATCTTGTCGCAATTGGAAATGCACACCATGGCATCAGCGCAATGCGCGTTGACCATGTATTCAACCGAGTCAGCAATGATGTCGCGGCTTGGCAGCGAATACAGCATGCCGTCGTGCCCCATGGCAATGCCGTCATCCACCGCGATGGTGTTGAACTCTTTGGCCACACCGCCAGCCGCTTCGATCTCGCGCGCAACCAGTTGCCCCAGATCTTTTAAATGCACGTGACCCGGCACAAACTGGGTAAACGAGTTGACCACTGCAATGATGGGTTTTTGAAAATCCTCGTCCTTCATGCCGGTGGCACGCCACAGTGAACGTGCACCCGCCATATTGCGACCGGCAGTAGAGGTTTTGGAAAGGTAAGCGGGCATGGTGATGGGTTTTCAAAAAAAGTTATAACAAGGCCGAAATATTTTATTCATAGCGTTTCAAACTCAAAGCCAACCATGTTGCGGCTGGCTTTGCTGAACTCAACCCCGATCAGGTGAATCGGTTGCCCTAGCGCACGGTATTTGTCGGCGTATTGCATGTCTTTGATTTGCTGCAAGGCTGCGCCTGCCGGGTTCATCTCGACCACCTTGAACTCAAACAAAAACACCTGGCTGTTAAAGAGCACCGTCATGTCGATACGACCCTGGTTGGTGGGGTCTTCGAGCCGTATGTCCAAGCCCAGGGCGGCAAAGTAGCTGTAAAAGATGCTGACGTAGTAGCCCTCGAAGTTTGACAGTTCGTTTTTGCGGTACCAGTCGTTGGCTATGCTGGCGTAAAAAGCGTGAAACAGCGCCTTCAGGCCAGCAAAGTCTGCAGCCATCAGCAGGTCGTAGAGCTTGCTGATTTTGGGCCCTGGCAGCATCTGGTTACCGGTCAGGCTTTGCAGCAGGCTATCGTTCAGCGCGGCTTGCACTTCCAGGTTGGGGTATTTCAGCGTCAGCTCAAGCCGCCCCATCACATTGCGGTAGCTGGCAATAGTCAAATACCCCGCCTGAAACATCAAGGCTTCCACCGGAATATTGTCCACATCAAAGGTGGCCAGCAGCGCCTCAGAGGCCACGATGCGTGTCAAATCGGGCGTGTACTGTTGGTGTTTTTGCAGCAGTTTGATCAGAAAAGTGGGCGTGCCGGTCTCGAACCAGTGCGGGCGAATCTGACGTGTGCGAAACAGTTGCAGCAGGCCAAACGGGTTATATACCGGCGTGCCCAGCCAGTTGTAGCCGTTGTACCACTTGCGAATCAGTTCCCGGTCCAGCCCGGGCAGCTCGGGTGCAAACACTGTGTCCACATCGGCATCGGTGTAGCCGCAAATGTCGCTGTAGCGCTCGTCCAGGGTAATGTCGGTCAGGTTGTTCAGGCCCGAAAACAGGCTGACTTTGCTGAACTTGGATACACCGGTCAAAAAGACAAACTTCAAATGCTCGTCTGAGCCTTTCATCACCGAATAGAAGTTTTTAAGCCCTTCGCGCATCTCGATAGCCGCCGCACTGTGCTCGATGTTGTCCAAAATGGGCTTGTCGTATTCGTCAATCAGCACCACGGCGCGCTGGCCGGTGGACTGGTGTGCCAGGGCAATAAGCTCGCCAAACTGTCCACCCAAACTTTGGTGGGTGCAAACAACACCCAGGCGGCGCTGGTTGTCGAGCAAAATTTCGCCCATGCGCTGGTTTAGTTCAGCACGGGTTTGCATCACACCGTCGCCAAAGCTGATGCGAATCACCGGATATTTTTTGCTCCAGTCCCACTGCTGCTTGGCCGCCAAACCCTTGAACAGCGGCGCGTTGCCTTCAAACATCTCGCGCAAGGTGTCCAAAAACAAGCTTTTTCCAAAACGCCGTGGCCGGCTTAAAAAGTAATACTTACCCTCGTTGACCAAACGTACTGCAATGGCGCTTTTGTCAACGTAATAATGCCCTTCTTCGATGATTTCGTGCAAATTCTGGATGCCAATGGGCAATTTGCGCCGAATCAGGGCAGCAGCAGTTGGCAAAGAAGTTGGCGTGGCATTCATCGTCTTATTTTAGGGTGCAACGCAGCCAAAACCTGAACCCGGAGTGCTGTTCAAAATGGGTTGCCGCTGAACTTATTGATCTTGCCCGATGCAGTTTGAACCGCTCGCCCTGAGCTTGGTTGTTGGGCTTCGACAGGCTCAGCCCGAACAGAACTTGATACATCATCGAGCCGGATCATTAACGTGAAACACCGTTCGTTGTGAGCTTGTCGAACCACCCTTCGACAGGCTCAGGGCGAACGGTTTCATGAATCGGGGTGTCGTGAAAAAACATGGCAGTTAGACGCAAAGCCGCAGACAGTGCTGAAGCACGGCATGGCGTTGCAACAACATGTCGGATTGATATGGAAAGGGAATTACTGGAGTGCCTTTTCGATGGCATTCACCACCAGCGAACTTTGTGGACCAGTGATGCTTAAAAAGTTGTCCACCACCTTGCCATGGCGATCTATCAGGTATTTGTGAAAATTCCACTTCGGTGTTCGGCCAGTGGCTTTTTCCAGCGCGGCATAGAGCGCCGTTCTGCCCTCACCCGACACCACGGTTTTGGCAAACATCGGAAACTTCACGCCGTAAGTGTTGAAGCAAAAGTCGGCAATTTCTTTGGACGCCCCGGGCTCCTGCTGGCCAAAGTCGTTGGAAGGAAAGCCCAGCACCACCAAGCCACGCTTTTCGTATTTGGCATACAAGGCTTCCAAGCCTTCATATTGGCTGGTAAAACCACAGTAGCTAGCGGTATTCACCACCAAAACCACTTTCCCGGCGTATTGGCACAAATTTTGTGGTTTGTCGTCTTGCAAACGTGGAAACTGGTATTGCAGGATGGCCGGACAGGCTGCGGCTGTGGCCGACTGTGCCGCAGCCGGCGCGTGAAGGGTCAGCAGGGTTAGCAACAGGCCAGCGGCCAATGTTGTGGTCGTGCGAAATTTCATGGTTTTGTACCAAAGTGAAGACTGGCTTTCACTGTAGCCGATATCGCAAAAGCCGGTTCTTGGCAGGTTAAAGTCTGCGCTTTTGTTGAACGATTTCCCCTCGCCAATGCTATTCAAATCCATCTGTATCATCCTGCTCAGTGCTGTGCTGACTGCGTGCAGCACCACCGCATCCCACCCCAGCTTGCTTGATTCAAGCATCGAATCGGCTACAAACGCCGCGCTGGTGCCCGTGCGCCTCTACATTGCCGACTGGGACGGCAATGGCCTGTATCAAATTTCGCCAGACGGCCAGCAACTGATGTGGATTGCGCGCAAAGGTCTTGGCCCCGGCATTTTTGTCAAAAATCTGCAGAATGGCCGTGTGCAAAGCTACAAAACACTGGCTTACCCGCAATGGGCGCAAGACAGCCGCCACATTTTGCTCATGGGCGACCAGGCGGGAGACGAAAACGTGCACATTTTTCAGCTCGACAGTCACGATCTGAGCGCCCCTGCCAAAGACCTCACCCCGTTTGCCGGCTCAACCTCCACCTTGCAGACCCGCATCAAAAACAGTGCCAACCTGCTGATAGCCAATAACCGGCGCGACCCCAAAGTGTTTGACCTTTACCACTACACCCATGCCACAGGTGCGCTCACATTGCTGGCGCAAAACCCGGGCGACGTGGCACGCTGGCTGACCAATGACCAGGGGCAATTGCTGGGGCGGGTGCGCAAGCAGGCACACCTATGGGTTTATGAAAAGCACACGCCCGAGGCTGCATCTGACTGGCAGGCCGTATTCAGCACCAGTTATTTCGACACCGTGCTGCCGCTCGAAGTTGGGGCAGACAACACCTTTATCTGGGCGTTGTCAAACCGTGGGCGCGACAAACTGGCGCTGGTCAAAATCAACCTGAGCAATGGCGCCGAAGACATTTTTTATTCAGATGCACGGGTGGACGTGAGCCAAGCCTTTATCAGTCAGAAAACGTTGCGTCCCTTGTTGCTGACACTCGAGCCCGACTACCAGGAGCTCAAAGCCTTTGAGCCACACCTGCAAAAGGCGCTGGAGCACCTGCAAGCCATCACGCCAGGGCATTTTCGGTTTCACCCGACCAGCCTGAGTCAGGACGAGCAATGGATCACCGTCACCATCATGACCGAAAGCGGTGGTCAACATGTGCTTTACAACGCCCATACCAACGTGCTTAGCGTGTTGGGTGACGACACCCGCAGCCGCATCCACCGCATCAGCGCCTTGCCTGTGCAAAAGCCCATCCAGTTTCCAAGCCGCGACGGACTCACGCTGCATGCCTACCTAACCCTGCCAAACGGCACAAGCGGCAAAAATCTGCCTACTGTTTTGTATGTGCATGGTGGCCCTTGGGCGCGCGATGTGTGGGCCAGCGGTGAGCACATGCCAGAATTTTTGGCCAACCGGGGCTATGCCGTGCTGCAAGTTAATTACCGTGGCTCCAGCGGTTACGGGCGCGCTTTTCAGGAGAAAGCGCAAGGCCAGTTTGCCGCCCAAATGCACGATGACCTGATGGATGGCATTGACCATCTGGTGCGCCAAGGTATCACCGATCCAACCAAAGTAGCCACCATGGGCGTGAGCTACGGCGGTTATGCCAGCCTGGTGGGTTTGACGTTTACCCCCGAGCGCTTTGCCTGCGGCATCAGCTTTGTCGGCCCATCTGATCTGGCTGGTCTGCTTGAAAATGCCCCACCCTATTGGGAATTGGGCTTGCCGTGGTGGAATAAATATGTCGGCAACCCGGCCAACCCGCAAGAACGGGCGCTGATGGACAGCAAGTCACCCCTGTTCAAGGCCGACAAGGTCAGCCAGCCGGTGCTGATCCTGCATGGTGCCAACGACCCGCGCGTCAAGCTCGACCAATCGACGCGCATGGTCGATGCACTGCGCCAAGCCGGCAAAGAAGTTGACTTTGTGCTGTTCAGTGGCGCCGGCCACGGCAACCAGAAATGGAGCGACAACCTGCGCTATTACCGCAAAACCGAAGATTTTCTGGCGCGCTGTTTGGGCGGGCGCAGCAGGGGCTTGGATCTGTTTGAGCTGGGCAGCTGGGTGTTTTGAGCTTGCCCAGCAGGGGCGCTATCCCGATTCAATTTACTGGCAAGCCATCTCGTTATAACTCTGCAACGATGCTGCGCAGTCTCGCAATGCCGATGAATTGGATGCCTCAGCCAGTTCGAAGAAGTGTTTTGCGTAAGGGATGTCTCTATGGAAGCGGGACATGTCAATCCACCACCCCAGCCCCGCCAATAACCACTTGAAATTGACCTCTTCCAAGAGCACGACCCGCTCATCGGACTGTGGAGCCGAAATAGTTACTACGGGTGTGCGTTCTGATTGATTTGACATATCGATTACCTCCTTGCGGACATCCGAACGGACTCCACAATGATGATGTGAAAGTGTGAGCGCATTGGAGCCGACGATTGCATGCATACGCGGCATATTTCACTGCCAATACCAGATATTAAAAACGGCACCCTCAGGTGCCGTCTTGTCATGTGTGCCAAAAAGTAAGGCAATTAAGCTGACTTGGTGGCTTTCTTGACCGCATCGGTCGCTTGTTTTGTTACGGCAGAGAAGTTGGCTTGAGCTGCATCGACAGCTTGCTGTGCTGAAGTTTGTGCTGTTTTGAACGCGTTTTGGCTAGCGGTCATGGCTTGGTTAAAAAAGGCAACAGCCGACTCGGTTCCTGCTGGTGCATTTTTGGTGGCGCTTTCCATCAAGGTTGCAAAACCCTTTTGCACATCAGCCAAGTTGGCTTGGGCAGTTTGGGTGAAGTCTGCGCTCGCATCTTCCACGATTTTCTTGAATTCTTGGGCATAAGCAGCCGACTTTTCAGCCAGCGGCTTGACCATATCAGCTGTCATTGCGGCCAATGCTTGCGGGTCTTTGGCGCCCATAACGGCTTTTGCCTTTTCCACTGACTCGCCCAATGCAGCCTTGGCTGTTGTCATGTTCAGCTCAGTCAGCTTTTCTGCGCTAGCCTGTGCTTTAGAGGCCAGAGCCTGTGCGGTTTCCAAGGCCGCTTTGGATGTGGCGGTAATTTTTTCAAAAGTGTTGTTCATTTCAGTTTCCTTGGGTGGTTGATGGCATCTGCTTCAGCAACCCAATCGGGTTGTTTATGTTGCATTGCAGCATGGCATGAATTGTAGGGCGAATAAGGGATGAATACTGACAAATGTTGCAGTGCAGCAATTATTAGTGGCACTCAACTAATTCTGTAAAGATGCGCTTTCACCACTTGCGCACTAAAAAACCCAGCGCAAGGGGCTGGGATAAATCTCTTGTTCACACCGCTCAAAGTAACACACGACCGGCATGCGTCGCACCGCACTGGATGACTCAGTCCGACGCAGCGCTCTGCGTAGCGGCATAAAGGAGGAGTCCGAAGGGCGGGGGACAGCCGCGGAGCTGAGT
>CAIYYA010000002.1 GCA_903930255.1 uncultured beta proteobacterium | reverse complement strand
GCCATTTTTACGCCGATTACTGAGTTCACCTTCCCAGGCTTGGCCATTCAGCAGGGTCTGCCACATGCGCTGATAAAAAGCACTGTCCTGCAACCCCGAGTTAAGAATGCTGGCGGGCTGCTCAATAATCTCTGCAAGCGTAAATCCAGTGACTTTGCAAAACGCCGGGTTGACATATTTGATGATGCCATCGCGGTTGGTGATGACGATCATGTTGGCTGCGGCGTCCAGGGCAGCCTGTTGCAGCCGGATGCGCGCTTCGCTTTCCAGGCGCCCGCTGATGTCCTGAAAGGAAACCAGTGAACCCGTGATCTGACCGTCTTTGAAAAGCGGCTTGGAACGATAAGAAACAGGAATAAAACGCCCACTTTTTGCCACAAAATGCTCTTCACCATCCAGCGACACACCTTGATGTAGCACGTCAATCAGCGGACACTCGGTTTTTGGGAAATGGCTCCCGTTGGGGCGCGTGTGGTGAAGTGCCAGGTGTGCATGCTGGCCAACCAGCTCATTCGCGCTCCAGCCCAGAATGCGTTCGCCCGCCGTATTGATAAACCTCACGATGCCTTGCATGTCTGTGGCATAGACGCCGTCGCCTAGCGTGTCGAGCATAGTGGCATTTTGCGCGCGCTGATGCTCGATATCGTCTTTGGCGGTGCGCGCTTCGAGTAAAGCGCTTGAGAGTCGGCGCATGAACAAGACACCAGAGGCACCACCTAAGATCAGCACCAGTGCAATCAGCGTGGTTTCAACTTGTTTGAGTCGAAGGGTGCGCTCTTCGATTTCGCTTTGAATCGCCCGCATGCGCTGTTCGCCCTCTAGAAACAGGCGGTTGGCGTTTTCATCGAGACGTTCGAAATAGGGCGGAATTTGCTTCAAGAAGAGCGCAATTTCTTCTTCGATCAGATAGAACTTGCTGCGATCTTCTCGCAAAACGGTCTGCCAGCGACGCTCTAGCAGTTGTTCCAGCGCGTCTGCCCTGATGCGAACCTGATCGAGCTGGGGCTCGATCTCGAGCAATGCCATCACCACGGACTGGTCTTTAGGTGTGGGGGTGTATTGCGCCTCACGCGCCATGTCATCTTTGCCATCAACATTGAGCTGCATCTGGCGCCGCGATATACCCCCAGTTTGCAACACATTCAGGTCATGCTTGAGTTTTTTCAGCTGTGCATTAACCGAATGGTTGATGCGCAGAAAACCGGCGCTGTTCTGTGTCAGCGCCATGCTGTAAACGTCTTTTTCAACGCCCTGGATACCCCGCACAATTTCCTCGCCGACAAACAAACGGGCACGTTCGTTAGCGCCACGCTCTTTGAGTTCGTTTTCCATATCGGCGAAGTAGCCGCGCAAGCCAAACACCAACAGCAGGCAAAGCAGAAAAATGCCCACCAGCCACTTCAGCGGCGCGTCAACGCGTTGCAACGCGTTTGCGCTAGGCAAAGGCTTAACTTTCGGGTTAGGCAAGTTCATGAGGGCAAGGCAAAGCGCTGATTAATGCGAGACGGGTGTTTTGTTGTCCAGAAAGCCGTTTTTGCGAAAAATGGCCTGGCCTTCAGGGCCTGCTGCCAATTGCATGAAACTGCGTGCCAGCTCCGGGTGCTTAGATGATTTTAATAAATTCAGCAGCAAAGCCTGCGGTTTGGCAATTTTGGGGTCGAGATCGATCACATCGAGTTTGCCGGCGTTGTCAATAAACAAGCCTGTGGCGCGCCAGCTCATGGTGAGGTCGGCCTCCGCTTTTTTCATGGCGTTCATCAGGCTGCGCGAATCAGGCGACAAAAATGCCGTCGCTTTGACAACCTTGGGGTAAATGCCAAGACCATCCAGCACGTTTTTGGCCTCTTGACCGACGCTGCCCGACTCGGCGTTACCCAGAATCACGGTCAAATCTTTGCGCAACATCTCACGCGGATCGGCTTTGATTTGTTTCGGATTGCCCTTTTGCACGATCAAGGCCATCTGGTTGAAGCCCACGTTGACAAAGTCACCTAGCAAGCCTTCTTTTAAATGCTTGTCTCGGTAAGACGGTTCACCAGGCAGATACCAGTCGCCCTTGCCGGTTTTTTTTGCCGACTGATAAAGGTCTTCGGAGCCGCCCTGGGCGATCAGTATTTTGACTTTTTCACGGGTTTCAAATAATTGGGCAATTTCGGTCATGGGGCGAACCATGGTGATGCCACAGTGCAGCAGCAACTCAGTTTTTTGCTCTTGAGCCTGCGCATACACGCTGGCCATCAGGGTGAATAAACCGAATACGAGGGGACGAAGGTATCTTTGAAGCATAAAAAATCAGGTCTGAAGAAAGGCTTTGATCTTAAACCGATTGCTCGGTTCCTTGACAGAAGGTTTTAGACTAATGCGATACTTGTGAGCACAGCCCGAACGCCTCCATCGAATCGGCTGGAAACAACGATACGGAGGCAGCTTGTTTGCACAGGGAGCCTGCTTTGAATAATCCTCTTACCTGGACACCCGCCGTGCGTTGTCTGGCTGCCAGTGGCATCAATGTGGTGTTTGCCCTGCTGTATTTGGCGGTTTACGCCTATGCCTATGGGTATCCGTCGGCCAATCCCGAGATCAACCAGACATTTTTGCCCACCGCAGCTTGGGTTGTTGGGGTGACGGGGCTTGGCATGAGCATGCTGGCGTTGTTTAGTTACTGGCAGCGTCAGAACACGCAAAAATCACCGGCACTGACTTACGCCACCATTTTTCTCTGCACTTGGGTGGTAATTTTTTCGACCTATTTCTACGGACTTTTCTCGCATCTTTATGCGGGGGTTGCGATTGTTGCGGCTTGGGTGGTAGGACTCACATTGTTCAGCGCGCGAGAGATGCTGGTTAACCTGGTGCTGACCACGGTTTGCAATACGGGCTGTGTGCTGCTGGCATATTTTTCGTTGATCCCTTATGCCCCGTTCTTTGAACCGGAAGTGGGGGTTGTTGCGTCATCCAGGGCGGCTTTGCTGCGCCCCATGAATGCGCTAACTCTGTTGCTTTTGGGTGTTGTTTTGTGGATTGTCTATTTCATTGTGGCGCGCTGGAAACAGCGTGAAAGCGAATTGCTGGCTGCTGGGGAGGATTTAACGCAGGCAAACGACATCATTAGTCGCTATGTGGCGTTTCAGCTAGCACAAGAAGTGCGCTTGGGCAATTACGCCGCATTGGAGCACCATGATCGGCGCAAGTTGACCCTGTTTTTCTCCGATATCCAGGGCTTTTCGAACACCGCCGATTCGATCGAGCCCGAGGATTTGTCCCTGTTGCTGAATGATTATTTGTCGGAAATGACAGCCATTGCGCACCGCTTTGATGCCACCATCGACAAGTTTGTCGGTGATGCCATCATGATCTTCTTTGGCGCACCGCAATGCACCAACGACCGCGATCAGGCCTTGCGTGCCGTGCGCATGGGCATCGACATGCAGTTAAGCATGCACCGCCTGCGCCAGAAATGGGAGCAAGCTGGCATTGCGCACCCGTTTCACATCCGCATTGGCATCAATACCGGTCAAGCCAGCGTCGGCGCATTTGGTTCACAGCGCCGGCTTGAGTACACCGCCATTGGTCGGCAGGTCAATCTGGCGGCGCGCATTCAGGCGCACTGCACGCCCGATCAGGTTTTGTTGAGCCAATCAACTTGGGCTTTGGTTCATGATGAAATCGCTTGTGTGCCGCGCGGTGAAGTGGTTTTTCAAGGGTCGCACGAAGCGGTGCAAATTTTTGAGGTGTGCTTCTGATGGCATGGCAAGTTTCGCACAATTTCTGTGGATAACTTTGTGGATAAAACCAAGAGTAACCGGTCGCAAGCCGCATGGCCTATGGCTTGTGACACTTTGATGAAAATTTAAGCGGTAATAAGTTCAATGAAATCAACAGCTTACTATGATGGCTCGGGAAAGCTTGCTACGCAAATATGCCCATTCGTGCTGGCTTCAAATTGTGGAGCAATTGCCCGAGCCAGTGCGCTGATGCGAGGCTGCAAGCGCTATGTTTGAGCCGGCTGAACAGCGCTTGCCAGGCCCGGTGTGGACAGTGGGTGCCTTGTGTCGTGCCATTGCCGATGCTTTGCAGACACGCTTTAACCCGGTGCAGGTGCGCGGTGAATTAACCGGCTTTTCGCGTGCCAGCAGTGGGCACTGCTATTTCTCGCTGAAAGATACCAGTGGGCAATTGCGCTGTGCCATGTTCAAACGGGCTGCGGCTGAGCTCGACTTTGTGCCGCGCGATGGTGAACTGCTCGAAGTTCAGGGGCGCTTGGGAGTGTATGAGCCACGGGGCGATTTGCAACTGATCGTGGAGCGCTTGCGCCGCTGTGGCCAAGGCAATTTGTACGAGGAGTTTTTGCAACGCAAAGAGCGCCTGCAAGCGCAGGGCTTGTTTGATGCGCAGCGCAAACGTGCCTTGCCTGTGATGCCGCGTGCGATTGGCGTTGTCACGTCGCTTCAGGCGGCTGCATGGCACGATGTCGTCAGTGCCTTGCAGCGGCGTGTACCGCATATCCCCGTGCTGCTTGTGCCAGCCTCGGTACAAGGCGCCAGTGCGCCACTTGAGTTGATGCAGGCGCTATCAAAACTATATCTGCTTACGCAATCTGGGCAAGCGTCAAAGTCTGATTTTTCATATAAAAAAAGCGATTTACCAGCGGTCGATGTGATTTTGCTGGTGCGTGGTGGCGGCTCAATTGAAGATCTTTGGGCGTTTAACGACGAAGCCCTGGCGCGTGTCATCGCCAACAGTCCGGTGCCCTTGATCAGTGGCGTTGGCCATGAGACTGATTTCACCATCGCTGATTTTGTGGCCGATGTTCGAGCACCCACACCGACTGCCGCTGCAGAGTTGGTGGCGCAACCGCGTGCGCTGTGGCTCGACGCCTTGGCTGTGACAGAGCGCAGAATCTCCGCTGCTGCCCAACGCCGAATCGAGCGCAGCGCACAGTTGTTGGATGCAGCCAGTGCCCGTTTGGGGCGGCCTTCTGCCCGTTTGGCGCAGCAGCGGCTGCGTTTGGCGGCGCGCGCACAAAGTCTGCAAACCTCGGCGGGACATTTCTTGAAATTGCAGGCTCAGCCATTCCAGCAGTTGACGCAGCAATGGCCACAAGCCATCGAACACGCAACACAAGGGCAGACACAGCGCCTCGAACGCGCGGCATTGCGCTTGGGCTTGCTTGACCCCAGCCTGGTGCTGGCACGGGGTTATGCCTGGTTAAGCGATGATCAAGGCCAAACCCTGAGCTATTGCCAGCAACTAAAAACCGGCCAAAACGTGCGCGCTACCCTTGTTGACGGCACGGTTGATTTAACCGTGAACCAACACAAACGTTGAAATTTTTCTAGAATCCGCATTTTTTAACCCCTGCTGAATGCAGTCTCTGGAGGATTTCATGGAACACACCTTGCCCGCTTTGCCTTTCGCGATTGACGCGCTTGCACCTCACTACTCCAAAGAAACGCTCGAGTTTCACCATGGCAAGCACCACAACGCTTACGTGGTGAATTTGAACAATCTGCAAAAAGGCACCGAGTTTGAGAGCATGACGCTTGAAGAGATAGTCAAAAAATCCAGCGCTGGCATTTACAACAATTCAGCCCAAATCTGGAATCACACATTTTTTTGGAACTGCCTCACGCCCAACGGTGGTGGCGAGCCAAGCGGTGCGCTGGCCGATGCGATCAACGCCAAATGGGGTTCGTATGCTGTGTTCAAAGAGGCATTTGTCAAGTCGGCCGTGGGTAACTTCGGCTCAGGTTGGACTTGGTTGGTGAAAAAGGCTGACGGCTCAGTCGATATTGTCAACATGGGCGCAGCAGGCACCCCGTTGACGACCGCTGATACAGCGCTGATGACAGTTGACGTATGGGAGCACGCTTATTACATCGACTACCGTAATCTGCGCCAGAAGTTTGTCGAGACTTACCTTGATAAATTGGTGAACTGGAGCTTTGTGCAGAGCAACTTTGCCTAACTGCTCTTTTGCGCCACCCCGAGGATGAACCGTTCGCCCTGAGCCTGTCAAAGGATGGTTCGACCGTTCGTGAAGCTTACCAAGCTCACCACGAACGGCGTTATATGTTATTTGGCTTAGCGCTGGCGGTTTAGCAAGGCATACAACAGAATTGCGCCAAAGGTGGCTGTTCCAATGCCTCCAAGTGCAAACTGGCCAAACTTCAGGGTGAAGTCGCCGGTTCCCAGCACCAGCGTAATGGCTGCCACCAGCAGGTTTTTGTTGTCAGCAAAATCCACCTTGTTGTCGACCCAGATGCGTGCACCGGCCACGGTGATCAGGCCAAACACCACAATGCTCACGCCACCCATTACGGGTAGCGGAATGGCCTGAATCAGCGCACCAAATTTCGGGCTGAAGCCCAACACAATGGCAATCAGCCCGGCCACCACAAACACCGCGGTGGAATAGATTTTGGTGGCTGCCATCACGCCAATGTTTTCGGCATAAGTGGTGACACCCGTGCCACCCACGCTGCCCGATAGCATGGTGGCAATACCGTCACCCATAAAGGCGCGACCCAAGTAGGCATCGAGATTTTTCCCGGTCATGGCCGTTACTGCCTTGATGTGCCCCAGGTTTTCAGCCACCAAAATAATGGCCACAGGTGCAATCAGCAGCATCGCATTGGCGCTGAACTCGGGTGCAGTAAAGCTTGGCATGCCCAACCAAGCGGCGTTGCTGATGCCCGACAGATCAAGCGGTTTACCCATGCCCAGTCCATTGGTCAGGAGTGCGTAAAACACACTGGCCAGCAACAATCCCACCAGAATCAGCAGGCGTTGCAGCATGCCACGGGTCATCACCGCCACCAGCGCCACGCAGACAAAGGTGAGCACCTGCATCCACGACTCAAAGTTATTGGAGGCCATGTTTTTGATGGGAATGCCTGCCAGGTTAAGACCAATCACCGCGACCACCGAGCCTGTCACCACGGGCGGCATAAAGCGCTCGATCCAGCCGGTGCCAACCGCCTGCACGATGGCGCCGATCACGGTGTAAACCAGACCACAGACCACAATGCCACCCAGTGCCACGGCCATATTGGCATTCGGACCCTTTCCGGCATAGGCGCTGGCAGCCATTACCACGCCAATAAAAGCAAAGCTGGAACCCAGGTAGCTCGGCACCTTGCCACCTGTGATGACAAAAAACAGTAGGGTTCCAATGCCGCTCATCAAAATGGCGATGTTGGGGTCAAAGCCCATCAGAATCGGCGCCAGCACAGTTGCGCCAAACATGGCGATCACGTGTTGCACCCCCATCACTGTGGTTTGCGGCCAGGGTAGGCGTTCGTCAGGTCCGATCACGCCACCTTGCAGCAGCACGGTGCTGCTTTTTTCTGTCCAGTTAAACATTCCCATCAATAACTCCTTGTTGAACGTGCGCTGATCGTAATTGAAAAATGAATGAAGAATTAACAAAAAAGTGGCAAACGCACCGTGGCATCCAAGCCTTCAAGATGTCCGTGCGAGTGGCGGTTGTGCAGTTCAATCTGGCCATTCAGCGTTTGCACGATCTCGTGGCAGATGGTCAAGCCCAATCCGGAACCCGAGTGAGCTTGCCCGGCTGAGAAGGGTTGAAACAATCTGGTTTGCAACTCTGCACAGAGGCCAGTGCCAGTGTCGCTGATCACCAGCGCCGCAAAATGGCTGTCGGTATGCAGTGTCACGCGCAAGTTACCGTGCTCCGGGCTGTAACGAATGGCGTTGTGCAACAGGTTGCGCGAGAGTTCTCGCAACATCCAGGCATGCGTCTGAATCGGTGCGGGCTGAGTGCTGATTTCAAAATCAAGTTCTTTTTCGGCGATGAGCGGTGACAAGTCCAGCGCTACTTCGCGTAGCACACTGGCCCAATCGGTGCTTTCGACACTGTTTTCTTGGGCTAGCTGCGCCACTTTGGCCAGCGCCAGCATCTGGTTTGCCAATGCCGTTGCACGCTGTACGGTGTGGCTGATTTCCAGCAGTCCCAAGTGAGGTTCCACGTCACCCCGCAAAGCCGATTGCACTTGCACTTTCAAGACAGCCAGCGGGGTGCGTAATTGGTGTGCGGTGTCGCGTACAAAACGCTTTTGGTGCGCCAACAGGTTGTGCAGTCGGCGCATGGTGCTGTTAGTGGCTTCGATCAGCGGTTGCAGTTCAAGGGGTGCCTGACCGACATCGAGTGGGCTCAAGTCATCGCCTTGGCGTGCCTGCAGTTGGGCACTGAGCTGGCGCACCGGTCGGGTGGCACGCTGCACAACCACAAATACCACCAGCGCAATCACCAGCACCAGCGCCAATTGGCGCCACAGTGTGTCGAACAAAATCTGCCGCGCCAGCGTGCGCCGCAGCTCCAGGGTCTCAGCCACCTGCACCACAGCCATCACGCGCGCGCGTTGCATGGCCACCGGTTGCAGCAAAACAGCTACACGAACGCTGTCGCCTCGGTAAATATCGTCATAAAAATCGACCAGAGCTGCGTAGGGGCCTAATTGGGGCAGTTGCCCTTGCCAAAGTGGCAAATCTTCAAAACCGTCGATCAATTGGCCACTGGTACTAGAAATGCGGTAAATCATGCGACTTCGGTTGTCCGCTTCAAACACCTCTAACGCAGCATAGGGAACCGAGGCGCGCAGTTGAGCCTGATCAGCTTCACCCGTGGCGCTCACGTGTTCACCTATGGCCTTGGCCGAGGCCAGCAGGGTGCGGTCATAAGCCGTGTTCACAGCTGCCAGTGTCTGGCGGTACAGAACCACGGTGTCAAGCGCAATAAAAAGCAAGACCGGCAGCAAGATGCCCGCCAGCAAATAATGGCGCAGTGACAGGTTGCGCAACAGGGCGCTCATGCGGCAAGTTGCAGCAAATAGCCCAAGCCACGCAGGGTGGTGAGCTTGGCACCAGTGGGCAGCAGTTTTTTTCGCAACCGATAAGCCACCACTTCAATGGCTTCAAACTGCACCTCGGCTTGTCCCGGAAACACCAGGTCAAACAATCGCTCTTTGCTGACGGCATATCCAGGGCGTGCCAGCAGCGCTTTGAGTAGTGCCAGCTCACGTGGTGCCAACTCCATAACGTGACCAGCATAAGACACAGTTCCGCTCTCTTTATCATAGCTTATTGCGCTTGATTCAAAAGCCTTGGAGCCTGATTCTGTGTAAATTTCTGCGTGTCTGCGATGAAGTGCACGCAGGCGCGCCTCGAGTTCGTCCAAGTCAAAGGGTTTGGCCAAATAATCGTCAGCGCCTGCGTTCAATCCAACAACCCGGTCGCCTACCGTGCCACGTGCTGTGATGATCAAGACTGGCGTGCTCAGACCTTCATCGCGCGCTTGCTGCAAAATTTGCAGTCCATCGCGCCCAGGCAAACTCAGGTCGAGCAGAACCACATCGGGTTTGAGTACGCGCCAGCGTGGCAGTGCCAGGCGTCCGTCGCTGCACACTTCAACGCGCCAACCCAAGCGCGTAAACGTGCGCAACAGGCTGGTGTGCAGGGCTGTATCGTCTTCAACCAGTAACAGATTCATGGACGTGACCATAGCATGCATGCGGGTCAGTAGTTTCCCTAGGTTCAATGGACAGCCGATTGACAGGCTGGAACTGCATCATCGTCAGGTCATCAACTTAGCAGGAGACTTCGATGCGTCGCGATACCTTTTTGAAATCATTGGCCGTGCTGGCAGCCAGCAGCGGTTTACCTTTATCAGCTTTGGCGGCTACCAACGTCAAAATGATGATCCCAGCCAATCCGGGGGGCGGTTGGGACGCTACCGGTCGTGCTTTGGGCAAGGCTTTGCTGGAAGCCAAAGTAGCAGATACGGTGACCTTTGAAAACAAAGGTGGTGCCGCTGGTGTATTGGGCCTGGCCCAATTTGTCAACAGCAGCAAGGGCGATCCAAATGCCATGATGGTCATGGGCGCGGTCATGCTCGGAGGCATCATCACAGGTAAACCTCCTGTATCCATTACCGCTGCCACACCCTTGGTGCGCTTGACCAGCGAATACAACGTTTTTGTCTTGCCTGCCAATTCACCTTTCAAAACCATGGCCGATGTGGTGGCACAACTCAAGAAAGACCCAGGCAGTGTGAAATGGGGTGGTGGTTCACGCGGCTCCACTGAGCACATTGCAGCAGCCATGATTGCTCGTGCTGTTGGTGTTGATCCGGCCAAGATCAACTATGTTGCATTCCGTGGCGGCGGTGAAGCTACAGCTGCTATTTTGGGAGGCAATGTAACGATCGGCGGCAGCGGCTACAGTGAGTTCTCCGAGTACATCAAGGCTGGCAAGATGAAGCCCATCGGTGTCACTTCGAGCTCTCGTCTCAAGGGGATCGATGTACCCACACTCAAAGAACAAGCCATTGACGTTGAAATTGGCAACTGGCGCGGTGTGTATGGTGCGCCTGGCATCACGGCAGCTCAGCGCAAAACCTTGTCTGACTTGCTGGTCAAGGCAACTTTAACCAAATCGTGGCAGGAAGACCTGGTCAAAAACAACTGGACACCCGCCGTTTTGAGTGGAGCTGCATTCGAGAAATTTGTTGACGATGACTTTGCCTCGCTTCGTGCAACCATGGTCAAGTCCGGCATGATCTGACAGGAAAAACCCCATGCGCACTCGTACAACCGTTTCACATTCGCACTTTTTGCAGTCTTTAGTGGGCGTGGGGGTGCTGGTGCTGGCGCTATTGCTCGCTTTGGGCGCCTGGGGTATTCCAAGCCAAGCCGGGTATGCCGGCATCGGTCCTAATTTTTTACCTTGGTTGGTTGCTGCTGCATTGGCTGTGTGCGGCCTCCGTTTGGTTATTAAGGCACGCCGGGGTGGCTTCAGGAACATGGATGAGCATGATGGCGAGCACCCCTATTGGCTCGGTTTTGCCTGGCTCAGCGTTGGCATGCTGCTTAACGCGGCATTGCTCACCACGATTGGATTTATTTTCAGTTGTGCCCTGTGTTTTGTGTTGGCGGCACGTGGCTTTCGCCTTGCACAGGGTGCCGACCTTGCTGACCCTCGATCTTGGGTGATCGATGGCGTGATTGGTTTGCTGATTGCTGGGCCTGTGTATTGGATGTTTACCCAGTTTTTGGGCATTAATTTGCCCGGTTTGACAGAAAGCGGGTGGCTGTAATGGAGCTTTGGAATCATTTGATGCAAGGCTTTGCCACAGCAGGCACGCCGGTAAATTTGTTATGGGCTCTGGTGGGTTGTGCTCTAGGAACCGCCGTTGGGGTTCTGCCCGGCATTGGCCCGGCCACGGCGGTTGCGATGCTGCTGCCCATCACCACCAAAGTCGATGCCACTGCGTCGATGATTTTCTTTTCCGGTATTTACTACGGTGCCATGTACGGTGGTTCAACCACCTCTATTTTGCTGAATACCCCAGGCGAAACGGCCAGCATGGTGACTGCCATGGAAGGCAACAAAATGGCCAAAAGCGGGCGTGCCGGTGCCGCTTTGGCCACCTCGGCGATTGGTTCGTTTATCGCCGGCACGATTGCCACAGTTTTTGTCACCCTGTTTGCCCCGGTTGTGGCCGACTTTGCAGTCACCCTGGGTCCACCCGAATATTTCATGCTGATGCTGTTGGCTTTCACCACAGTCAGTGCCGTGCTGGGGCAAAGCACGGTGCGCGGTTTAACAGCTCTGTTTCTTGGTCTGGCTGTGGGTTTGGTTGGCATGGATCAAATTACGGGCCAAGTGCGTTACACCGGTGGTGTGCCCGAGTTTATTGATGGCATTGAAATTGTGCTGGTAGCTGTCGGCCTGTTTGCGGTGGCCGAAGCCATGCACGCGGTGCTGTTTGAAGGCAAGGTGCGTGAAAGCGAAAACCGCATGAGTCGCGTGACCATGAGCTGGAGCGACTGGCGGCGCAGTTTCCCGGCCTGGCTGCGCGGCACGGCTATTGGTGCGCCCTTTGGCTGCATCCCGGCTGGTGGCACCGAGATACCGACGTTTTTAAGCTATGCAGCCGAGAAAAAACTCGCCAAAAAGGAGCATCAGGCAGAATTTGGCACTTGCGGCGCCATTGAAGGCGTAGCAGGCCCTGAAGCGTCCAACAACGCCACAGTTACGGCTGCGCTAATTCCGCTGCTGACTTTGGGTATTCCGACCTCCAACACGACGGCGATCATTTTGGGGGCCTTTCAAAACTATGGCATTCAGCCAGGCCCTCAGCTCTTTAGCACCTCATCGGCACTGGTTTGGGCCTTGATTGCCTCGCTTTACATCGGCAACGTGATGTTGCTGGTGCTGAATTTGCCGCTGATTGGTATCTGGGTGAAATTGCTCAAAGTGCCCAAACCACAGCTTTATGCCGGGATTTTGATCTTTGCCACAGTGGGTGTGTATGGCATGCGGCAAAGTGCTTTTGACTTGTTTTTGCTGTATGCGGTGGGTCTGCTGGGCCTGGTGATGCGGCGCTTTAATTTCCCCACGGCACCGGTACTGGTGGGCATGATTCTGGGGCCACTCGCCGAAGCCCAGTTGCGCAATGCGATTTCGATCGGCGAGGGCAGTCCCATGATCTTTTTACAGCGCCCCATGTCGCTCGGTTTGCTGGTGGTGATTGCCCTGATTATGCTGTTGCCGTGGCTGCTAAAAAAACGCCAGCCTGCCCAAAATGCTAGCTAAATAATAGTGTTCTAAGCACGATAGGCAAGCGCCAGGTGCTTGCTGTCGTTGATTTTGAAGGTTGCCACCACATGCTCGAGGTGCTCTGCCTGATCTTGCAATGACTGGGCCGCGGCAGCGGCTTGCTCTACCAGAGCGGCATTTTGCTGAGTGACTTGGTTCATTTGGTCAATGCTGCTGCTGACTTGCTGGATGTCGGTGGTTTGCTCGCCACTGGCCATTGAAATTTCGCCCATGATGTCTGTCACATGGCGAATACTTTTCACGATGTCGTTCATGGTGGCGCCGGCTTCTTGCACCAGGCTACTGCCTGCATCGACTTTGCTGACCGAGTCATCAATGAGTTTTTTAACTTCTTGCGCAGCGTCTGCCGAACGTTTGGCCAGGTTGCGTACTTCGGCGGCTACCACAGCAAAACCACGTCCTTGCTCACCGGCTCGAGCTGCTTCAACAGCTGCGTTTAGCGCCAAAATATTGGTTTGAAAGGCGATGCCATCAATCACCGCAATGATGTCAACAATGCGTTTGGACGAGGTGTTGATCGATGCCATGGTGTCGATCACGCCAGACACAACAGAGCCACCGCGCAGTGCGACATCGGAGGCTGATTGCGCAAGCTGGTTGGCGCGGCGCGCGTGATCGGCGTTCAGGTTCACAGCGGCGGTCACCTTACCCATCGCAGCAGCTGTGTTTTCGAGAGAATTGGCTTGCAGCTCGGTGCGATTCGACAAATCAAGGTTGCCGCTGGCAATGTCGCTGGAAGCGCTGTAAATGGTTTCGGTGCCAGTGCGAACCTGGCTGACAATTTTTTCCAGACTGGAATTCATGTCATGCAGTGCTTGCTGCAGCTCCCCCATTTCGTTGCTGGAGTTGATCACAATTATTTGTGTCAAGTCGCCCTGTGCAATGCTGCGCGCAGCGGCCACACAGTCTTCCAGTGGGCGGGTGACCACTTTGCGAATAAAGGGATAGATCAGCATCAGCACCGGAATGCAGGTGATAAGCGCCGCCAATATAGATTTGAAACGTTGATCCGCCAAACTGGCATTGACCTTGTCGAGTGATACTTTCATGCTAACGGCACCCAAAACGGTGCCCTCAGGTGCCAGATGGCAAGTGGTGCAGTCTTTGCCCAGCGAATTTTTCAAGGCGAGCGTGGGTCGAACGGCACGCAGATACTCGCCTTTGCTGTCAGATTCGACCACCACCACTTCTTTGCCTGTGTTGAGCACCTGTAGCTCAAGTGCATCGGGTTTGCTGTCGTCTTTTTCGGTGCCTGCGCCAAAAAGTTTATTCACCGCTTCAGCGCGCAAAACACGCAAATCTCGAATTGAACCCAATTGTTTGACCTGATCCAGAAAAACGTCGCGCTGAGCCACGGTTCCGGTGACCATCATGCCGGTCAGTCCGGCCATAGTGGCATCGTGCATGCTGATCGAGAAATCGGTGGCTTGCTGCAGAGCCGCGTCGCGCGTTACCTTGCCCTGCCAGATGATGACGCCAGACCAGACGATTAAAAGTGCAACGCCGATGGTGGTTAAGAGCTGAACCCAGATTTTGTATTTGCCAGATTTCAAAGCGTGTTCCTTCGGTCATTCATTTTCAAAAATTACGAGTCATGAGCGCATGGGGCTGAATATTTTTGATCAATTATCGTCATAGTTTGCCTATATCTGCAGCAACCGATGCAAAATGAGAACCCCATGACCCTCGACAACCCTGAACTATCTCGCGAACTGGCCGCCGCAGTCGACAGCATGCCGGCTTTTCCGAAAAGCTCGCAGGCGATTCTGGCTTTGACGCAGGACGTCTCCTGCTCTCCCAAAGACCTGGTTCAAATCATTGAAAAAGACCCGATCGTGACGGTCAAGGTTCTGCGAGTGGTGAATTCGGCGTATTACTGCCTGCCCAGCCCGATTTCTTCGATTGATCACGCCGTGGTGTTTCTGGGATTTAACACCATCAAAAATCTGGCTCTGAGCATTTCTTCGATGTGCATGGCACCGAGCAACCCGATGGCGCGTTTTGACGGGCAACGCTATCTGATGCATTCGCTCACCACGGCTGGTTTTGCCAAAAAACTGGCAGCTCGCGTCGGCACTGCTGAACCGAGCGAGTGCTACATCGCCGGGCTGTTGCACGATTTTGGCAAGGTGGTGGTAGCCCAGTTCATGCCCGCTAAATTTCGCAAAGCACTTGAAATGAGTCTTTGGAGCGGCACTCCGCTGCACTTGGCCTTGCGCGAAACTGTCGGTGTGGATGATGCCGCGATTGGTGCCATGCTGGCCGAAAAATGGCGGTTTCCAACCAATCTGACAGAAACCATTCGCCACTTGCATGATCCGCAGCAGATCGACACCGACATGATGTCGTGCGTTTTCGCTAGCAACCAAATCAGCAAACACTTGGGCTTTGATTTTGGTGGTAGCAGCGCCCAAGAGAGTTGGCCATCGACCGTGCTGAGTCGTTTGGGAGGTGATTTGGCGCAGACGCTTGCCTCTCTGGGCGATCTAACCCCGATCATCGACGAAGCCAAATATTTCTCCAAGCTCTGACGCGCAAACTTTCTTACGCTTGAACTTAGCCATGCTTGATTCCCATGTGACTTCTTCTAATCAGGGTGCCACCATTTTGTGTGTGGACGATGAACCCAGCATTTTGTCGGCGCTGCGTCGCTTGTTTCGTGCACGAGGGTTCAAGGTTCTGGTTGCCGAAAGTGGCCAAGCCGGATTGACCTTGCTCGAGAGCGAAAACGTGGACTTGGTGATTTCCGACATGCGCATGCCAGAAATGGATGGCGTGGTGTTTTTGGAGAATGTGCGCCAGCGCTGGCCCCACATTTTGCGCTTGCTGTTGACTGGCTATGCCGACATAACCTCAATCATGGGTGCCATCAATCGGGGTGAGATTTATCGCTATATTGCCAAACCATGGGACGACAACGACATTCTGCTGATCGTCAATGGTGCGCTGGAACGCATTGCGCTCGAAAAAGAAAAAAAACGTCTCGAAGCCCTGATTCATCGACAAAACGATGAGCTTAAAGCGCTCAATGCCAGTTTGGAGATCAAAGTTGAAGCGCGCACCATCGAGCTGCGCTTGGCCAACGCCTCACTGCACAGTGCCAATGACCGGCTAAAAAACAACTTCATTACCTCGATCAAAGTTTTTACATCCTTGATCGAGTTGCGCAATGGCAATCTGGCGGGGCACTCGCGCCGCGTGGCTGAGCTGTCCAAGCGCATGGCGCAAAAACTCGGGCTCGAAGCCAAACAGGTACAAGAAATCTATGTGGCCGGGTTGTTGCATGGCATTGGCAAAGTTGGTTTTGACGACGAGCTGCTGTCGACACCTGTGGTCATGATGAACACCCGGCAGTTGGAGTCTTATCGCCAGCATCCGATTCGGGCTGCGCAACTGCTCATGCCATTTGCGGAGTTAAAAGGCCCCATTGAACTGATCAGTGCACAACTCGAGCGCTATGACGGTGCTGGCTACCCCAACCGCTTGTCGGACAACAACATTCCGTTGGGTGCCAGAATTCTTACCGTTGCGAGTGATTTTGACGAGCTTCAATTTGGCATGCTGGCGCAGCGCCACATGGACGATCAACGCGCACATGCCGTCATATTTCAGGGTAGCGGCCGGCGCTATGACCCGAATGTGGTTGATGTGCTGGTGGTGTTGCATGGCGGCGTGATGCGTGATGAGGTCAAAAAAGAACAAGCCGTTGAAAAGACGGTGAAAACACTTGACTTGCAGCCAGGCATGGTTCTTTCGCGTGATTTGATGACACCCAACGGTATGCTGATGTTGACCGCGGGTCATGTGCTCGATGATGCCGTGATTCGCAAAATTTACGATTTTGAACGCTCCTGCGATCTCGAGTTGACAGCTGAAGTCTGGAAAGATCGAACTGGCTAGCGCGTAGGGTGCTTGGCTACAAGGCGCAAACAGCATGACTCACAAAACCGGTGCCGATCTGCGCTCCCAGCGTTTGCTGAAACTGCTTACCGCATTGCTGGACTGTGATCAGGCGATTTTGCGCAAACGCAGCAAAACCGAGATGTTCGAGCAAATTTGCAGCAGCCTGCTCAAATCTGACAGATTTGATGCGGTTTGGATCAGCCTGCTGCAAGCACAAGACAACACCTTGCGCGCACAAGCCCATGCAGGGCATGATTTGAGCTACCTGGAGTTTCTTCAACTCACGGCAACGCAGACCGATGCAGCCGATGCGGCCGACCCAGCACACACGGCCGTGCTCGAAAATCGTGCCATCTGGTCGAACGATATGGCGGCAGACCCCAGGCTGTCACGTTTGCATGACAGCGCGCGTCGGCATGCTTGGCATGCTGCAGCATTCGTTCCCTTGCTGCGGGGTGAAGCCGCTGTGGGTGTGTTATCGATTTGCGCCAAAGATTCCCAAATTTTTGACGATCAGACTCGTCAATTGCTGACCCAAATGGCTGGCAATATCAGCCACGCTCTGGCTGACTTTGAGCATGAAGTTTTGCGTCAGCAAACTGAATTTGCCCTGCAAGAAAGCGAAGTGCGCTACAACGCCCTCTTTGCCAGCAGTTGTATGCCGATGGTGTTGGTGAATCCCTTGGATGGTCGCATCATGGACGCGAATATACGAGCCGTCAATTTTTACGGATGGGATCAAAAACAATTTTCTCAAATGAATGTGGCTGATTTGAGTATCCCTGGCGATGACCACATCATGCGTGAAATGTCCCGGATTCTCAGCAGCGGTGAATCTCATTTTGATTTTCGCCATCACCTCGCTAACGGCGATGTGCGCGATGTCGAGGTGTTTGCCAGTCCAATCAGCTTTAGTGGGCAAACCCATTTGATGTTGGCTGTGCACGATGTCAGTGGGCGACGCTGCGCTGAGCGACGTGTGCGCGCTGCCGAAGGGCTGACTCAGCGTTTTATTGACCATTTGCCCGGCGTGGCTTACCTCAAAGACAGCCAGATGCGCTTGCTTATGGCGAATCAGCATTTGGGTGACTTGCTTGGCGTACCCGCAGTCAGCTTGCTGGGTAAGACAGTGGACCAAATATTTCCACCCGATGTGGCCGAGGTGTTTAGCCACTTGGATCGCCAGTTGATGGAGCAGGGCGGCACGTTGAGTGCTGAGGAAGAATTTGGCGATCGGCACTTTGAAGCCCGCATGTTTGCCATTGACGGCGTGGCTGGTGAGCGTGGTCTGGGTGGCATTAGTATGGATGTGACTGAACGCTATCACGTTGCAGAGCGCACACAGGCTCTGTTGCGCATTCATGAGATGGGTGGCGGCAAGCTGTCTGAACACGATTTTTTGAGCCAAGGTCTTGAAATGGCAGAAGCGTTGACACACAGTCAAATTGGTTTTTTGCACTTTGTCAACGATGACCAGGAGACGCTCGAGCTGATCACCTGGACAAGCGGTGCGCTCAAAGGCTGCACAGCAGGCTACGATGCGCATTACCCCATCAGTCAAGCTGGCATTTGGGTGGACTGTCTGCGCGAATTTAAGCCCATGGTGTTCAACGACTATGGCGCTTACCCAGCCAAGCGCGGGCTACCCGACGGTCACACCAAATTGCTGCGACTGATTTCGGTGCCCGTTATTGAGAACGGCAAAGTGCGCATGATGCTGGGCGTAGGCAACAAAGTCACTGACTACGACAGCAATGACACTGAAACCGTGCAACTCATTGGCAACGATTTATGGCGCATCGTGCGTAGATTGCGTGTCGAGGTCTCTCTTAAACAACGTGTTGAAGAGCTGGTTACCTTGAACAACAAGCTCAAAGAAACCCAATTGCAGCTGCTGCAATCGGAAAAAATGGCCTCGATTGGCCAGCTGGCTGCGGGCGTTGCCCACGAAATCAATAATCCGATTAGTTTTGTCAAATCCAACCTGGGTTCTTTGGCCCAATATGTCGAACAGCTGCTGGCAATGACCGAAGTTTTTAACCAGGTTGAGCAGCAAGTAGAGCCCTTTTTCAGCGCGGCTTTTGAACCGGTTCGACAATTTAAGCAAACCGTTGATCTGGACTTTTTAACAACTGACTTGCCAACCCTGATCAGCGAAACCCGCGAGGGAGTTGATCGGGTCAGCAAAATCGTCATGGATCTGAAAAATTTCTCCAGAGCAGGTGATACCGACTTTCAGTGGACTGATTTGCAAGAGGGCTTGGAGAGCACCATTCATGTGGTCTGGAACGAACTTAAATACAAAGCCGAGGTGATTCGCGACTACACGGTGTTACCGGCTGTGAACTGTGTGGCAGCGCATATCAATCAGGTTTTGATGAATTTGTTGGTGAATGCAGCGCAGTCGATTGACGAGCATGGTCGCATCACCGTACGCACAGGTGTGGCAGGTGAACACGTCTGGATCGAAGTGCAAGACACCGGTTGCGGTATTGCAGCCGATCAAATGACACACATTTTTGAGCCGTTTTACACCACCAAACCGATTGGCAAAGGCACCGGTCTAGGCTTGTCGATTGCTTTTGGCATTGTGCAGCAGCACCAAGGCCGCTTGCAGGTGCAATCGCAGCTGGGGCAGGGCAGCACTTTTCGCATGACATTACCCATCAATGCGCGTGCGTTGCCAGCTGTCCCCCCAAACTCAACGAATAGCCCATCATGAAGTTGATGACTTGGAGCGTGCATTTCGAAACCGGTATCCAATCGGTCGATGCGCAACACCATGGTTTGGTTGACCTCATCAACGCGGTGGCGCAAAGCCTGGCTCTGGAGGGCGAAAGCGCCAAGCAGCAAGTCATGCCCTTGTTGCAAAAGTTAATTGAATACGCCGCGCTGCATTTCAAGCACGAAGATGATTTGATGCTCCAGTTTGCGCTAACTCCATCCTACACCGCGCACCATCGGCAGACGCACCAGGCTTTTGTGGACGAAGTGCTGTTGATGCGTCAGCAATTTGAGTCTGGTGACTGTATTAGTGGGAGTGACTTGTTGCGGTTTTTAACCAGCTGGTTGACGTTTCATATTTTGTCAGAGGACAAACGACTGGCGGCCCAAGTGCATGCCATCGAGTCGGGACAAAGCCCTGCGCAAGCCTATGCCAACGTGAACACGCTGGAAAGTGCTGCGCCAAGTGCTGTTTACACCACAGCGTTGCTGGATTTATTTAGCCTGCTGACCGAGCGAAATCGCAGCCTGGAGCAGGTGAACGCGCAAGTGCGTGCCGCACAGCTGGAACTCGAGGCGGTCAACCGCACGCTGGAGACGCGGGTGCAACAGCGCACGCAAGATTTGCAGGCCAGCAATCACGCCTTGGAATCTGAACGACAGGCTTTGCTGGCCTCGATGACCCAGCTTGAGCGCACTCAGGCGCAGTTGTTGCAGTCTGAAAAAATGGCTGCCGTTGGTCAATTGGCTGCTGGTGTGGCGCATGAAATCAATAACCCGATCGGTTTTGTTAATTCGAACTTGGGCTCTTTGAGTCATTATTTGGGGCAATTGTTTGAAGTCATCGACGCCTGTCAGCTGCATGCCTCTGACATGCAGCCAGCGCTGTGCCAGACGATTCAAGGGGCACTGCAAAAAATTGACTATGCCTATTTACGCCAGGACATTGGTGATTTGCTCAAAGAATGCAAAGAAGGCTTGGCACGCGTCAAGATCATCGTCAGCGATTTACGGGATTTCTCGCACGTTGACGAAGGCAAGTGGCTCGTCGCCGATTTAAACCAGGCCATCGAGAGTGCGCTGAATGTGGTCACTAACGAAATTAAATACAAAGCCGATATTCACAAAGAGCTGAGCGAGCTTCCCAAAGTGCTTTGCATCGTGTCGCAAATTAACCAGGTGTTGGTGAATTTGCTGGTCAATGCGGCTCACTCCATCGCGGTCAAGGGCAGCATCACAGTGCGCACAGGGGTTGCAGGTGACATGGTTTGGGTTGAAATTACCGATACCGGTTGCGGCATGTCCGAGGAGGTTCAAAAACGCATTTTTGAGCCTTTTTACACCACCAAGCCGGTCGGCCAGGGCACCGGTCTGGGTTTGTCGATTTCCTGGGAAATTGTCAAACGTCACCAAGGCAAAATTGAGTTGCAAAGCCAGGTCGGCAAAGGCTCAACTTTTCGCATCACCCTGCCACAAAACCCGCAAGCTTGAACCGGACTAGACCGAACAGAACAAACTCAAAACTAATCAAGTCTTCGCAGAAAATGCAATAACTCTAACTGGCATGGTTTGGCAGCCGCCCCGTATGAAGAAACCGTTCTCCCTGAGCTTGTCGAAGGGTGGTTCGACAGGCTCACCACGAACGGTGTTTCACGTAAATTGTTAGCGACTAAATGTCCTGGCTGGGCGTTGTTTCAACGCGGTTGCGACCATTGTGCTTGGCTCGGTAAAGACCCTCGTCGGCTGCTTTGATGAGTTCTTCAATGCTCTGCATCGCGGGGGTTCTTTCGGCAACGCCAACACTGATGCTGCCGGCCCATACACCGCCGCCCACCACGGTCACTTGGAGTTGAGCCACAGCCTGGTGCATTTTGTGCGCAACTTTCAGCACGCCAGCCAAACCGGTATCGGCACAAATGATTAGAAATTCATCGCCACCCAGGCGACACACCACGTCGTCGGTGCGCACCTGCTGGCGCAGTTGCCGCGCCAGTTGTTTCAGCACTTCGTCACCCGCATCGTGACCATAGTGGTCGTTGACTTGTTTAAAGCCGTCTGCATCGATCATCATGCAAGACACGGTGCATAGCGGCTGTTGGGTAACATCCCAAATATGTTGCAACCAGGCCATGGCATGGCGCCGGTTAGGTAAACCGGTGAGTACATCGACCAACGCCATTTGCTCGAGCAGCTGGTTGGCCTGGGTCAGACTCTGGGTGCGTTCGTTCACTTTTTGCTCAAGTGTTCGGTTCAGTTCTTGCAGTTGGCGGTTGCGCTCTGAAACTTGCGAAAACAAACCATTTAATGCGTGCAGCAACGGTTCGGTGGCGCCTTCTTTTTCGATTTTTTCGCAGCGGTAGGCTTCTGCCGGGCTTTGTCCGGCTTGAATGGCTGCAATTTGGCGTGCCATTGCTTGGTCGGTGCCCAGAATATGGTAGGCCAGCCAGTAGGTTAAAAACTTCAGCAAACTGTCGGCAGCCTGTGTGCCTGAGGCGCTGGCAAGTTGGGTGACTTCCTGCAAAAAATCACTGTGAAACTGCTTGTGCTGGGTGATATGGCGCAGATCCAGAGCCAGCGCCGACATCATGGCTTCTTCGTTGGAAAAATGGTAAACCGAATAGGCGGTTAGTTCGGTCAGCAGTGCCGTCAGATCGCTGGCTTGCACGCGCTCTTGCGCGCTGAGCAATTGCCCCAATCGGTTGATCAGGTCAACCAGTTTGTGGTGTTGCGTGTCAACTTCAGATAGCCCTGTGACAAAGTGTTTGCTCCATTCAAAAGATTCCAAAATTCATCTCCGGTAAAAAGCCATTCACTGATTATGGCTTTTGTCTTGACGGTGCTCGGATTTTTCAATTTCAGACGCTGTAAAGCGCCAATTTTCAGGCAAACTCGCGCCATGCTCAGTCTTACAGCTCTATCAGCTAAATTCAAGGTTCCTGGCGACTTTTGGGGCGGTCTTGCCTCCATGTTGGTGGCCCTTCCGGCCTCAGTGGCGTTTGGTGTCACGGTCTATTCAGCCATTAGCCCGCAATATGCGGTGTTTGGCGCGCTGGCGGGGATTTTGGGCGCTGCGGCTTTGGGCATTATTGCGCCCACTTTTGGCGGCACAGACCGCCTGATCAGTGCGCCCTGTGCACCAGCGGCAGCCGTGCTGTCGGCCTTTGCCATCGGACAGGTGCAGGCCGGAGCCTCGCCCTCGGGCGTTGTGCTGCTGCTCACGGTGTTTGGTATTCTGACCGGTCTGATCCAGATGTTCATTGGTTTCATGGGTGCTGGGCGGCTGATTCGTTACATCCCCTACACCGTGGTGAGCGGTTATTTGAGCGGTGTTGGGCTCATCATCATTGGCAGCCAGATTCCGCGCTTTGTGGGTGCCGATGCCGGTGTCACTTGGTGGCACGTGCTGGTGTCGCCCGATATTTGGGACTTTCGCAGCATTCAGGTTGGCCTGGCCACGGTGCTGGTGGCACTGCTCGCGCCGCGTGTGACCAAAGCCATACCGAGCACTATTTTGGGCTTGACGGCGGGTGTGCTGACCTATTTGTTGCTCGCCAAAACCGATATTTCGATGGCCACTCTCGAGGACAACAAGCTGGTGCTGGGTGCTTTGGGTGCCACCAGCGAAGGTTATTTGCAAACCATTACCGGGCGCTGGCAAGAAATCGGCGAACTCAAGCTCGGGCAGGTGGCTGCCTTGGCGGGGGGCGCGCTCACGCTAGCGGCGTTGCTGTCGATCGACACCCTGAAAACCTGCGTCGTAATCGACCAGCAAACCCGCACCCGACACGACCCCAATCGCGAGCTTTTTGCCCAGGGTCTGGCCAACATCGCTTCGTCGGGCATCGGTGGTTTGCCCGGAGCCGGCACCATGGGTGCCACCATGGTCAACTTGTCCAGCGGTGCCAAAACGCGCATTTCTGGCACGGTTGAAGGGGTCTTGGTGCTGGTGGCTGCGTTGGCGTTGAGCAGTTACATTGCCTGGATTCCAGTTGCTACGCTGGCCGGAATTTTGATCGTGGTTGGCTTGCGGATGATCGACACCGAACCGCTGCGCTTTTTGGAGTCGCGCGCTACGGTGTTTGATTTTGCCGTGGTGCTGGTGGTGGTGGGTTTTGCCCTTATGGTGGGGCTGATTGCAGCCTCGCTGGCAGGCGTGGCCTTGTCGATATTGTTGTTTGTGCGCGAGCAGGTGGGCGGCTCAGTGGTGCGCCGCAAAACTTTTGTCAACCAGCGCTCATCCACCTGGTGTCGCTCTGAGGCTGAAATGCGGCTGATTGCAGCTAAGGGTGACAGAGCGATTATTTTTGAACTGCAGGGTAGCTTGTTCTTTGGCACCACCTACGAGTTGTATTTGCAGTTGGAGCCCGAATTCAAGCTGCGCGACTATGTGATTCTGGATATGCGCTGGGTGCAGGCTGTGGACATCACGGCCGGGCACATGCTCAACCAGGTGCGCGACAACCTGCGCGAGCGTGGCGTGCCTTTGCTGTTGACGCATGTGCGTGAACAGCTGCCCAATGGGCGCAACCTGGTCGAATTTTTTAAGCAAATCGGGCTAATTGATGGTTCTCAGTCGGTGCGGGTGTTCAAGAACCTCGAAGGTGCGATTGAGTGGGTCGAAGACCAGTTGGTCGGCGACTTGGTGCAAACCGTTGCCGAAGAAACACCGATGCGCTTGGCCGAAATGGATCTATTTCAGGGGCGCAAAGATGTCACCATTGCCGACCTCGAGGCGCGCATGCTGCAACGCTCGGTTCAGGCTGGCGAATCGGTGTATAACATTGGCGATAAAAACCGCGAGCTGTATCTGATCCGTAGGGGCTCGGTGCGTATCATGGCGCCGATCAGCGGCAGCCGCCAGGTGCACCATATTGCCAGCTACGGGCGCGGTGATTTTTTTGGCGGACTGGCGTTTCTGGACGATCGTGTGCGTGTCGACCACGCGGTCGCAAGCACCGATATCGAGCTGTTTGTGCTGACGCTTGAGCAATTTAATTTGCTGGCCGAAGAACACAAACGCCTGGCGCTGATCCTCATGACCGCCATCTCGCGCACGCTGGCGCAGCGCCTGCGGCATGCCGATGGCGAGCGTACTTTGTTACACGTTTAAAGAAAGACTCCTATGTTTGAAGCTGCTGAGTTAGGTCACAAATTGTCGAAAGCTGCCTATAAAGAAGCAGTTCCCGGGCTGCGCGCAGCCTTGCTTGAAGCGCAGGTGAATTTATTCGAAAAACACAAAACACCGGTGCTGGTGCTCATCAGCGGGCAAGATGGTGCTGGCAAGGGTGAAACCATCAACACCCTTTACGAGTGGATGGACCCACGCTTTATCTCCACCATGGCCTTTTCGCAGCCCAGCGATGAAGAGCGCGAACGCCCACCCATGTGGCGCTATTGGCGCTCGCTGCCACCCAAAGGTCGCCTGGGCATGTTTGCTGGCTCTTGGTACTCTGACCCCATTCGCGAACGCATTCAAGACGAAATCTCGACCAAAGAGCTCGATGCTCGCGCAGAGCAAATCAACCGTTTTGAAGAAATGCTGGTGAACGAAGGGGCGCTGATTCTGAAATTCTGGTTTCACCTCACCAAAGACGGTCAAAAAAAGCGCCTCAAAGCCCTTTCGGGCGATCCACGCACAGCTTGGCGTGTCACCCAGTGGAACTGGGACCGCCTGAAAACCTATGACCAGTTGCAAGACGTAGCGGGGCACTTGCTGCGGGTTACCAACACCGCTGCGGCGCCTTGGGTGGTGGTAGAAGGCACCGATGACCGCTACCGTTCGATGACGGTAGGGCAGGTGCTGCTGGCCGCTTTGCAAAAGAAATTGGCCGAACCCGAGGCGCAGCGCCCTGTTGTGGCGCCCATGGTGCGGGTCGATCTGGATGGTCGCAACGTGCTCTCAGAGCTCGATTTGGCGCTGAACCTCAACGACAAGGACTACAAAGACGAATTGGCACAGTGGCAGGGTCGTTTGTCGGAGCTGGTGCGAGACCCGCGTTTTAAAGGTCGATCGCTGGTTTGTGCTTTTGAGGGCGCCGATGCGGCAGGCAAGGGCGGAGCCATCCGACGCATTGCGGGTGCGCTCGACGCACGCCAATACCAGGTCACCCCGGTGGCCGCACCCACCGAAGAAGAGCGCGCGCAGCCCCACTTGTGGCGTTTTTGGCGACATTTGCCGCGTCACGGTCATGTGGCCATTTTTGACCGCACCTGGTATGGCCGGGTTTTGGTTGAACGGGTTGAGGGTTTTTGCTCTGAGGCCGATTGGCTGCGCGCTTATAGCGAGATCAACGACTTTGAGCACGAAATGATTGATGCGGGTGTGGTCGTGGTGAAATTCTGGCTGCAAATTAGCCAGGAAGAACAGCTTCGGCGCTTCAAAGAGCGCGAAAAGATCGAATTCAAACGTTTCAAAATCACCCAGGAAGACTGGCGTAACCGCGAAAAATGGCACGACTACCAGCAAGCCATTTGCGACATGGTCGAGCGCACCAGCACTGGGGACGCACCATGGACACTGGTTGAAGCCAACGACAAAAACTATGCCCGGGTGAAAATTATGCGCACCCTTTGCTTGCGACTCGAGGCGGCCTTAAAAGGCCAAAGTGCTGGCAAAACTGCGGCGCCGCTCAAAGCTGACAAAAAGACCGCGAAACCTGCCGCAGCAGACAAGCCTGCGTCAACCGACAAACCTGCTGGTGCAGACAAACCTGTTGCAAAAGTCAGCAAAGTCAGTAAAAACTAATCGATTGCAGCGTTATGTCGATGCTCGCCACGCCGAAGCCTTCCAAAATCCTGATCGTTGAAGACGAAATCATCGTCGCGCGCGACATTGCTTATCAATTGCAGGCGCTGGGCTATGAAGTCGTGGGTATGGTGGGGCAGGGTGAACAAGCGCTGCCTTTGGCTGAGCAATTGCGCCCCGACCTGGTGCTCATGGACATTCAGCTCGCCGGTGCCATGGACGGTGTCACTGCCGCCCAATGGATTCGCAACCACCTCGCTCTGCCGGTGGTGTTTTTGACGGCGTTTTCGGCCGACGAGGTGATCGAGCGCGCCAAGCTTACCGAGCCTTTTGGCTATATTTTGAAACCTTTCACCGACCGTGAGCTTGGCACGGTGCTGGCCATGGCGCTTTACAAACACCAGGCTGAAAGCCGCTTGCAAACCAATACACGACAGCTCAAAGCCTTGTCGCAGCGCGTGCTTGAGGCGCAAGAGTCCGAACGCAGACGCGTGGCGATTGAGTTGCACGATGAGTTGGGCCAGTCGCTCACGGCTATCAAAATAAACCTGCAACTCGGCGAGCGATTTAAAGACCAGGCACCCCCCGACCTTTACAGCGAAAACCTGCGCATTGTTGAAGACGCGCTGCATCAGGTGCGGCGTTTGGCCACCGGTTTGCGTCCCTCGATGCTGGATGACTTGGGTTTGGCGCCGGCACTCAAGTGGGTGGCCGAGCAAAGCGCCAGTCGCAGTGGTTTTAACGTGATTTTTCACCACGAGCGCTCTCACGCCCGCTTGGCGACCGACATCGAAACCGCTTGTTTTCGCATCGTGCAAGAAGCGCTGACCAACATCAGTCGCCACGCCCAAGCAAAGCAAGTCGATATTTCACTGTCGCATGAGGGTAATGATTTGTTGCTCAGCGTGCACGACGATGGGGTGGGCTGTGACTTGGTGGCCGTGCGTGAGCGGGCGCAAGCTGGCGGCAGCCTGGGTGTGCTGGGCATGCAAGAGCGCGCCACCCTGCTGGGTGGGCGGCTCGAGGTGCAGTCCAGCCTCGGGCAGGGCTGCACCGTTGAATTGCGTTGCCCTTGGCGCTTGCAAGAGGAGCATTCATGAACACGGTGCGGGTTTTGCTGGCCGATGACCATACCCTGGTGCGTGCAGGTTTACGCAAGCTACTCGAGTCGATTCCTAATATTCAGGTGGTGGGTGAGGCGGGAGATGGCCTTGAACTGTTGGTGTTGGCGGAGCAACTTCAACCGCATTTGGTGCTGATGGACATTGCCATGCCAGGTCTGAATGGGCTTGAGGCCACGGCGCGCCTGGTTAAAGCACAGCCTGGGATTCGGATATTGATCTTGTCCATGCACCAAAACGAAGAATATGTGCGCCGCGCTTTGCGCCATGGTGCCGTGGCTTATCTGCTGAAAGATTCCGCAACGATGGAGCTTGAATTGGCGTTAACCGCGGTGTTGCGCGGCGAAACTTATTTAAGTCCGGCGGTTTCTAAAGGTGTGGTGAATGACTACGTGCAGCGCCTGCGCGGAGACGATCAGCCCGGTGAACAGTTGTCGCCACGGCAACGCGAGGTTTTGCAGCTGATCGCCGAGGGATTGAGCACCAAAGACATTGCGCGGCGGCTTGATCTGTCGGTGAAAACGGTTGAAACCCACCGCACATCCCTGATGAAGCAACTCGATCTGCATGAAGTCGCCGGCCTGGTGCGCTACGCACTCAAATTGGGTTTGGTAACCCTATAAGAAATCAGGCTCTGGCGCTTGCTGGTGAAGCTCTAGCAGCTACTTTATTTGCAGCATCAATCAAGCCACTACTTTCGCTAGCTCGCGTCATTCCCACGGCAATGAATAGGTCTTGAGGTTGGTAAAGCTTTTGATAGCTTCCTGCACGCCCTCTTTGTAGCCCAGCCCCGAGTCCTTGATGCCGCCAAAGGGCGTGAGTTCGAGCCGGTAGCCCGGCACTTCGCGCACGTTGACGCTACCCACCTGCAACTCGTTGATGAAGCGGGTGATGTGGTCCAGTCGATTGGTGCAGACTGAGCTCGATAGGCCATAGGCGGTGCCATTGCTGATCGAAATCGCCTCGCCGATGTCTTTGAAGCGGATGATCGGTGACACTGGACCAAAGGTTTCCTCTTTGGCCACCAGCATGTCAGGCTGCACATGGTCTAGCACCGTGGGTGCATACAGCGCACCATGACGCACATTTCCGACGCGCAGTTGCGCCCCTTGGGCGATGGCTTCATTGACGCGGCTTTCAAAAAATTTGGCAGACGCCTCGTCAATCACCGTGCCCATGTCGTTCGACTTGTCCATCGGATCACCATAGGACCAGGCACGGGTTTTAGCCACCACTTGCTCGACAAACTGGTCGGCTACCGCCTCATGCACCAGCATGCGCTTGACAGCGGTGCAGCGCTGGCCAGAATTTTTGTAACTGCCCTGCACTGCCAGGGTCGAGGCTTCGTCAATGTCCGCGTCTTCCATCACGATGATCGGGTCGTTGCCGCCGAGCTCCAGCACCATACGCCGATAGCCAGCTTTGTGAGCGATGTATTTGCCAATGGCCACGCCGCCAGTGAAGGTGACCAGGTCAACGTGTTCATTGGTGATGAGTTCATCGGCAATTTCGCGCGGATCACCGGTGATGACACTCAGCATCTCAGGCGGCAAACCCGCCTCATACAGGATGTCGGCAAACAGAAGCGCTGAAAACGGCACTTTTTCTGATGGTTTGAGCACCATGCGGTTGTTGGTGGCGATGCTGGGCACCACCTTGTGCGCCACCTGGTTCATCGGGTGGTTGAACGGGGTGATGGCGGTGATCACACCCAACAACGGGCTGCGCTGGGTGTAAACGCGGCGCTTTTTGCCGTGCGGGGTCAGGTCGCAACTGAAAATCTGGCCATCGTCTTTCAGGCACTCAACGGCGCCAAACAGCAACACGTCGCTGACCCGACCGGCTTCGTACAGCGCATCTTTGATGCACAAACCAGCCTCGGCGGTAATGAGTTGCGCCACCTCGTCCAGGCGCTGGCTGATGAGGCTTGCAGCACGGTTCAGGATGGCGGCGCGCTCAAAGCGGGTCAAATTGGGCTTGTAGCTGTGGGCCGCCTTGAAGGTGTCTCGCACTTCGTCTAGCGTGGCTTTGGGCACGCTGCCAATCTGTTGTTCGGTATAGGGGTTGAAGACGGCAATGCAACGCTCGGCGCTGCGCTCGCCACCGACCTTGCGGCCAAGCAAACGCATGGCATTGAGCTGGTGGTCGGCAATAAATTGCTGGATGTTGTTCATGGGATAAATTTATGAATAAAAGGCTTGTAGAGCCCGCGTAACAAGCGCAAGATGCTCTGATAAATGTAGCAATTTCTAGGTAATTAAATCACTGAGCGTAGTTAAGTGCCAGGTCAAAGGCATCAAAGTTGCGCAAGCGCTTGCTGGCATCTAACTCGGTCAACCTGCGGTTGACGATCAGCGGCACGCGTTGCTCGCTGACTCCGCCATGTGAGCGCAACGGCACCTCCAAGGCGCTCAGGTCATGCCGTGAGGCTGATGTGCCTATGACGGTTGAGCGCTCGGACACCACCACAATGTCGCCAATGCGGTCGAGTGGCAACTCAAAGCGCGCGGCAGCCTGCACGCGGGTTAGCACCAGTTCCAGGCCCAGCACTTTTTGCAACCGTTCACAAGTCTCAGTTACATCCACTTCGACCGGCAGGTACACCGTGGCGTATGAGCCCAACGCGCCGTGGTGCACCACATAAGGGTCGGTGATTGGCAAAATCACCCGCGCCTTGGCAGCACCCAGCCAGGTATCAAACCAGTCTTGCAGGTAGATCACCTCCGGTGTGCCGTCCAGGGCGGTCTTGGCGTTCATGCCGTGGTCGGCGGTAAGCGCAATCACGCAGCCCAACGCGTCCAACTGGCCCAGATAGCCGTCCATCATGGTGTAGAACGCATTGGCGCCGGGTGTGCCAGGCGCGTGCTTGTGCTGGATGTAGTCGGTGGTGCTGAGGTACATCACATCAGGTTTGCCGTCCATGCCCACCTTGGCGTTCATACCGTGGTCAGCGGTGAGGGCGATCACGCACCCCAGCG
>CAIYYA010000001.1 GCA_903930255.1 uncultured beta proteobacterium | reverse complement strand
TGATCCGGCACGATGCCCAGGTCACTCACCTCGCAGCCTAGTCGAGTCAGCAGGGCTTTTAGGAAAAAACGGTTCGAGTTGTAAATAGCACCCGGTGCCATCTGCTCGGGAGCGACATCCCCAGGCATGACCAATTCATCACCCGTGGAAAAAAGCGCCACCCGAGGGCGCCTCGACACGGCTAAATAGTTCAAGCCAATGCTTGCCGCCAGACCAAGCGCAGCGGGCGTAAGACGCTCACCTTTTGCAAGCACAACAGCACCCCGCGCAACGTCTTCGCCAGCGCGACGAATCCACTGACCAGGTCGTGGCATGACCCCAACCCGCACCGAACCATCGGCCTGCACACTGCAATCTTCTTGCATTACCACCGCATCAGCACCTGCCGGTATCGGTGCACCCGTGAAAATCCGCGCCACGGACATGGGAACCAAAGCAACGCCATGGGTACCCGCGGGAATGCGCTGCGACACAGGAAAGGTTTGCGTCATGTCAGTCAGATCAGCACAGCGCAGCGCATAGCCGTCCATCGAGCTATTGTCCTGCGGCGGCACATGCAGTGCCGATACCAGGTCTTGCGCTAGCACCCGGCCATCGGCTTCAAAAGTGCTGACCTGCTCGGTATCAGACAATGGAGAAGCATGGCTTAGCAAGCCTATCAGCGCATCATCGAGCAACTTCACAGGAGCAAAAGCCGGGCGTGCCATGCTCATAAGTAGTTCTCGGGGTTGTATTCAAAACGTGAGCCTTGAGATAGCAGCCAGCTCAGCACCACTTCGGGGTCGTTGAGATCGAGCACGGCCAAGCCGGTGGGAGTGGGCAGCTGGTCGGGCGAATCGGTGGCGATGGCGGCGATGAAGTCATCGAACATGTAACGTGCAGGCTTGCCAGCACTGGCGCGCCAGACTTCAATTTTGTGCAGGTCGGAGTCTTTGAAACCTTCAACCAACACCCAATCCACGCCCTCGTACAGCTCGGCAATGAGCTGGTGCACGGTTGGGCGCTTGGGAACTTCAAACTCGCGCATCAATGCCAGGCGTTTATCAGAGGCTACCACCACCTCAAAAGCGCCTGCCTCTCGATGGCGAAAAGTGTCTTTGCCGGGCGTATCAATGTCAAAGCGGTGGTGTGCATGCTTCACCACCGACACGCGCAAGCCTTGCAAACGCAATGTGGGTATCAGGCGCTCAACCAGGGTCGTTTTGCCCGAACCAGAAAAGCCGGCGAAGCCAACAACCTTCATGCAGATTTACTCATGATTTGATAGCTCATTGTGCATATCAGACGGGCGCCAGAGGCTAAATTCATGCGCATATTTCGGCGATAAAGGTTTTGATCGCCTGTGCGTCAGCAGTCATCGAGACCACGCGCTTGGGTAACGCTTCAATCCCTTCAAACTTGGCAGGGCGATCAGGCTCGCGCCCAGTGGCCTGCACGATGGTTTCGGCAAACTTGATGGGCAGCGCTGTTTCAAGCACGATCATGGGCACCCCAGCCTGCACGTGCGAAAGCGCCACCTTCACGGCATCGGCGGTGTGCGTGTCGATCATCATGCCGTGCCGCTCGAACGTGTCTTTGATAGTGGCCAGGCGGTTGCTGTGGGTGCTTTTACCACTCTCGAAACCATAGCGAATGCGACAATCGTTAAAGGCCGGATGCTGGCTTAAATCAAAGCGACCGGAACGTGCCAAGGCTTCACCGAAGAGCGACTGGATGCGCACACCATCACGCCCCAGCAGATCAAACACATAGCGCTCAAAGTTAGAGGCTTTGGAGATGTCCATCGAGGGGCTTGATGTCTCATGCGTGTCGGCGCTGGAACGCACCCGATAAACACCGGTTTTGAAAAATTCGTCGAGCACATCGTTTTCGTTGGTGGCTACCACCAGTTTGGCAACTGGCAGGCCCATCATGCGCGCGACATGGCCAGCGCAGACATTGCCAAAGTTGCCGCTGGGTACGGCGAATGAGACTTTAGGAATGGGGCGATTCGCCGCCCGGCCGCCCGAAGGCGAATCAGCCCCCTCGGGGGGCAGCGAACCACGCGAAGCGGGGAGCGTGGGGGTCAGTTCAGTGGCTTGAAAATAACCGGCAAAGTAATACACCACTTGCGCCAGCAAACGAGCCCAGTTGATTGAATTGACGGTGCCAATTTTGTACTTGCGCTTGAATTCAAGGTCATTACTAACGGCCTTGACCATGTCCTGACAGTCGTCAAACACGCCGTTGACGGCAATGTTGTAGATGTTGTCGTCCATCAAGCTAAACATTTGCGCTTGCTGAAACGGACTCATGCGCCCAGCCGGGCTGGTCATAAAAACCCGTACACCCTTTTTGCCGCGCATGGCGTATTCGGCTGCACTGCCGGTGTCGCCGCTGGTAGCGCCCAGAATGTTCAGCTCTTCGCCGCGACGCGCCAATTCGTATTCAAACAAATTACCCAGTAACTGCATGGCCATGTCTTTAAACGCCAGCGTGGGGCCGTTGGACAAGGCTTGAAGCCACACACCATTTTCCAGATGCCGCAGCGGCACGATCTCGCCCGTGCCAAACACTTCGGCGGTGTAGGTTTTGGTGCACAAGGCATTCAGGTCGACGGGGGGGATGTCGTCAATAAAAAGCGACAAAATCTCAAACGCCAACTCGGCATAACCCTGCTGGTGATACACATCGCGCCAGCGACTCAGTGTGGCATCACTGACCTGCGGGTAATGTTCAGGCAGGTACAAACCACCATCGGGAGCCAGTCCCTCCAGCAGAATGTCACAAAAGTGTTTTGGGCTTTGATCGCCTCGGGTCGAGATGTATTTCATCGTGGAGCTATCTTTGAAACATAAGAAACGTAGGTGCGCACCCGCACCGCGATCACGCCAGCTCTTCCTTGCGGATGCGGGTAATCGGCTCGAGCACGCTGGGCAGGGCTTGCATCTCCTCAATGGCAGCATTCATACTCGCCTCAACACAATCGTGCGTGAGGATGATCACGTCAGTTTGTGCAACCTGTGCTTCGCCACTGATTTCGTCAGCTTCGCGTTGCAGCACGGCGTCGATGCTGATGCCAGCCTGCGCCAGAATGCCGGTCACCTTGGCCAGCACACCCGTCTCGTCCGCCACGCGCAAGCGCAGGTAATAGCTGGTCACCACTTCGCTCATGGGCAGCACGGCCAAGTCACTCATAGCATTAGGCTGAAACGCCAAATGCGGCACGCGTTGCGCCGCATCTGCCGTGTGTAAACGGGCAATATCCACCAGGTCAGCAATCACCGCGCTGGCGGTCGGCTCAGAGCCTGCGCCCTTGCCGTAATACAGCGTGGTGCCGACGGCATCGCCCTGCACCACCACCGCATTCATGGCGCCTTCAACATTGGCGATCAGTCGCTTGGCCGGAACCAGACAGGGGTGCACGCGCAGCTCAATGCCAGCGGAAGTGCGCTTGGTAATGCCCAGCAATTTGATGCGATACCCGAGTTGCTCTGCGTATTTGATGTCTGCCGCACCCAGTTTGGTGATACCTTCAATGTAGGCCTTCTCGAACTGCACGGGCACGCCAAAAGCAATCGCACTCATCAGGGTGGCCTTGTGCGCTGCATCGACCCCTTCAATGTCAAAGGTCGGATCGGCTTCGGCATAGCCCAGGCGTTGCGCCTCTTTCAACACCACAGCAAAGTCCAAACCCTTGTCGCGCATTTCACTCAAGAGGAAATTGGTGGTGCCATTGATGATGCCAGCAATCCACTGAATGCGGTTGGCCGTGAGTCCTTCACGCAGCGCTTTGATGATGGGGATACCACCAGCTACAGCCGCTTCAAACGCCACCATCACCCCTTTGGCCGATGCAGCTGCAAAAATTTCGGTGCCATGCACTGCCAGCAAGGCTTTGTTGGCAGTGACCACGTGTTGACCAGCGGCAATGGCTTCAAGCACCAGCGTTTTGGCAATGCCGTAACCGCCAATCAGCTCAATCACGATGTCAATGTCAGGGTTGCCAATAACAGCGCGTGCATCGCTCACCACCTGGACGTTCGGACCCACCAGCTCTTGGGCGCGTGCCACGTTGAGATCGGCCACCATGGTGATTTCAATGCCACGACCCGCGCGGCGTTTGATTTCTTGCTGATTGCGCGCAAGCACATTGAAGGTGCCCGAGCCCACCACACCGATACCCAGCAGACCGACTTGAATTGGTTTCATAAATTAAAATTTAAGTGTTAAATTGAGCTCTAGCGCTTGATAGACAAGCGCGGACAGCTCTCGAAATAAGAGTGATTCAGTTGCTATGACGCTTGCGATAACTTTCCAAAAATTTGGCAATACGACCAATAGCTTCGCGTAAATCGTCCTCGTGCGGCAAAAATACGATGCGGAAGTGGTCAGGTTGCGGCCAGTTAAAACCGGTTCCCTGCACCAGCATCACGCGGGTTTCGCGCAGCAACTCCAAGAAAAACTGACGATCATCGGCTATAGGGTAGAAAGTGGGGTCGAGCTTGGGAAACATGTAAAGTGCCGCCTGCGGCTTGACACAACTCACGCCGGGTATCGCGGTAATCAATTCATAGGCCAAGTCGCGCTGACGGCGCAGTCTGCCACCTTCGCACACCAAGTCGTTGATGCTTTGATAGCCCCCCAGCGCAGTCTGAATCGCCCACTGTCCTGGCACGTTAGAGCAGAGCTTCATGTTCGAGAGCATAGTCAGACCCTCAATGTAGTCAGCTGCAGGCCTTTTGTCACCCGAAACGATCATCCAGCCTGCCCGATAGCCGCACGATCGGTAACTTTTTGACAAAGAGTTAAACGTCAGCGTCAGCACATCGGTCGACAAGCTCGCCAGTGCGGTGTGCTTGATACCGTCATACAAAACTTTGTCATACACCTCATCAGCCAAAATCACCAGGCCAAACTCGCGAGCAATCGAAATAACGCCTTTCAGCAGGTCGGTCGAATACATCACACCCGTGGGGTTATTCGGGTTAATTACAACGATGCCTTTGGTACGTGACGTGATTTTGCTGCGGATGTCAGCCAAATCGGGCATCCAGCCGTTGTTTTCGTCACACAAATAATGCACCGGCGTGCCCCCAGAAAGACTTGCAGCGGCTGTCCACAGCGGGTAGTCTGGCATGGGCAAAAGAAGTTCATCGCCGTTATCGAGCAAGGCGTTGGTGGCCATGGTAATCAGCTCGCTAGCGCCGTTTCCCAAATAAATATCATCCAGTGTGACACCGATGATGCCTTGACGCTGGGTTTCGTGCATGACCGCCTTGCGCGCCGCAAAAATGCCTTTGCTGTCAGAATAACCCGCAGAATTGGGCAGGTTGCGTATCATGTCCTGCTGAATTTCTTCGGGCGCATCAAAACCAAACACCGCCAGGTTGCCCAGGTTAAGCTTGATGATTTTCTGGCCTTCGTCTTCCATCTGGCGCGCCGCGTCCATGATCGGTCCACGAATGTCATAAAGTACATTGGCCAGTTTGGCTGATTTGCGTATGGTCTTCAAAATCCCTCCGAAAATGGATACCTGAGCGCTAAAACTATAATTTGAACACAAATTTATGAAAATTCACCCTGATGTTATTGGTGTTCAGTCAGTGCAAGCCTATGGCCAAGGCTGGGTTCAAGTCGCCGGTCAACGAATCGCCAACAGCTTGGTGATGGCTTCGAGCGGCGAAAGGTTTGCTTGGAACTGTTCGCACTTTACCGAACTGACAGCGGAACACTTTGCCCAGCTGGCTGCTCTCGAGACGGAAATCGTCATTTTCGGCAGTGGTGAAAAACTACGTTTTCCAGCCCCCCACTTAACACACGCCTTGATCGAAAAACAGATCGGTCTGGAGTCCATGGACACCCAAGCCGCCTGCCGCACCTACAACATCCTGGCCGGTGAAGGCCGACATGTGGCGCTGGCGCTGTTGCTAGAGAACTGAAAATTCATTTTAAGTCCCGCTTTGACACCTTGCGCTGGCTCCAAATGATCAAAAATTTGGCGTAGCCAAGTAGGCTGCCATATCAAGTATCTGTTGGGCTGAGTAACGACCAGTCAGGATACGCATGCCGCCAATATTGTTCAAAATTGCACTGTTCAGCACCACGTCTGCATTGGCCGCAGACAAAATGAGGCTGGTCGACTGCGAGCCGGGTACCCCATGGCAACTGGCACAGCTTTGGCCGCTGAATTGCTGGTTATAAATCGTCTTTCCCGCAGCTGCGTTGGTTGCCACCACATAAAAAGTGTTGGTGATCGTTGCCGCCGAAGCGTAGGTGGCGCTACCGGTCTGATTGGCAAGCACCGTGCAGGTGCCAGGCAGGCGCAAGGTCAGCGCAGAACCACTGACAGTGCAAACCGAGTTTGTGGTGGAAGCAAATGTAACGGGGAGATTCGACGTGGCAGTAGCGACCAGCGCCGGTGTAGCGACCCCCATGTATTGCTGCCCAGGTGATGTGAACGAAATGGTTTGTGCCAGCCCGGGTGCTGCAGCCACGTTGAAAGAGCGCGTGACAGGCGATGCCGCAGCAAACGATGTATTTCCGGTCTGACTCGCTGTCAAGGTGCAAATTCCGCTGGCCAGCAACGTCAACGCAGTGCCAGATACCGAACAAACGGCGGCTGTACTGGAAGTGAAGGTCACACTCAACCCCGAGCTGGCGACAGCTGTCAAGTTGATAGGGGCACCCCCCAGGGTCTGGTTAATCAAAGCTGCGAAATTGATGCTTTGGGTTGGCAACGGTGAGGCAGTCGCGCCAAAAGCCAGGTAGCTGGCGATGTCATTGGCCTCGGCTGTGCCGATATTGGATAAATACCCCATACCACCCTTGTTTCGGGCGATGGCACTCAACGTACTGGCGTAATTTTTCGCGGCGAAATAGCTTGCGCCATGACAACTTGCACAATTTGCCGCGTAAAGCACTTGACCGTTGGCGCTATTGGTGGCGGCATTCGTTGAGGTTGAAAAGATGGTATTAACACCAGAGTTTTCGGATTCACCGTCATCATCACCGCCACCGCCACAGGCAGATAAAAACACGGCTATCGATAAGCCAATCCAGAATTTGATCAGATAACACAAGTAACGGGGCATGGTGTATGGCAGCTAGTATTAGTTAAAATTCATTTTTAATCAAACACTTACGGTCACTCCCACTCAATGGTAGCAGGCGGTTTACTCGACACATCATAGGTCACACGGTTGATGCCGCGCACTTCGTTGATGATGCGGCTTGACACTTTTTTCAGCAAGGCATAGGGCAACTCAGCCCAGTCTGCGGTCATGAAATCGCTGGTTTGCACGGCACGCAGCGCAACCACGTAGTCGTAAGTACGACCATCACCCATGACACCCACGCTTTTCACCGGCAAAAACACGGTAAAGGCCTGACTGGTCAGCTCGTACCAGGTTTTACCCGTTGGCTCATCGACAAAGTTGTTCAGTTCTTCGATAAAGATGGCATCAGCACGACGCAGCAGGTCGGCATATTCTTTTTTAACTTCACCCAAGATGCGCACACCCAGGCCAGGACCAGGAAATGGATGGCGATACACCATGTGGTAAGGCAAACCCAGCGCCACGCCAAGTTCGCGCACCTCATCTTTGAACAACTCGCGCAGTGGCTCCAGCAGTTTCAAGCCGAGCTGCTCGGGCAAACCGCCTACGTTGTGGTGGCTCTTGATAACCACGGCCTTTTTGTTTTTGGCAGCACCGGACTCAATCACATCCGGATAAATGGTGCCTTGAGCCAGCCAGGTCGCGCCTTTGACGGTGCGACCCCCATCCACTCCTGATTCAGTAGCATCTGACGCTTTCAGTGCAAGCGCCTGAGCCTTAAATACCTCGACAAATTCACGGCCAATAATTTTTCGCTTGGCCTCCGGATCAGTCACGCCAGCGAGGTGTCCGAGAAACTGGTCGGCGGCATCGACACGGATCACCTTGGCGTGCAGTTTGCCGACAAACATGTCCATTACCAGGTCACCTTCGTTCAGGCGTAACAGACCATGATCGACAAATACACAGGTCAGCTGATCGCCAATGGCACGGTGGATCAAGGCCGCTGCCACCGACGAATCGACACCGCCCGACAGACCCAAAATAACCTCTTCATTATCCACCTGCTGGCGAATCGCCTCGACCGCTTCACTGATGTAATCACCCATGATCCAGTCGGCGCGTGCCCCACAGATTTCCAGAACAAAACGCTCCAGAATTGCCGCACCCCGCTTGGTGTGGGTGACCTCCGGGTGGAACTGCACAGCATAAAAATGCCGTGCTTCGTCGGCCATGCCGGCTATTGGGCAGCTGTCGGTGCTGGCCATCAACTTGAATCCAGGGGGTAGCTCAGTCACCTTGTCGCCATGGCTCATCCACACCTGCAACATGCCGTGGCCCATCGCCGTGGTGTAGTCGGCTATGCCATTGAGCAGCGCAGTGTGACCATGTGCCCGTACGTCAGCATGACCAAACTCGCGCTGCAGCCCGCTGGTCACCACACCACCCAACTGGTGCGCCATGGTTTGCATGCCATAGCAAATACCCAACACCGGGATACCCAGCTCAAACACGGCAGTCGGCGCCTTGTCAGTGCTGTCTTCATAAACACTGGCATGACTGCCCGAGAGAATGATGCCTTTGAGCTTGCCGTCACGCGCATAAGCACGCACCCAGTCATCGCTCACATCACAAGGAAACACTTCGCAAAAAACATGCGCCTCGCGGATACGCCGGGCGATAAGCTGGGTGACTTGCGAGCCAAAGTCTAAGATGAGAATTTTTTGATGGGACATAGAAACAATTCAATCAGGAAGGGGAATTGGCATCCAGTTCCAGCATAGCCTGCAAGCACAGTGCCAACTCCGGGATGTGACGGTTAATCACCGTTTGCACGGTAACGGCATCAATATCGCCCAAATAGTTATGGACCAGGATATTTCTAAAGCCACTGATTTCACGCCATGGAATGCCGGGAAATTGTGCTTTGAGACTTTCAGGCAGCATCTGGATGGCTTCAGAGAGCGTTTGCAAGTTGCGCAACGAAGCATCCAAGAGAACTTCGTCCTGCGTCAAATCACCCCGACTTTGGATGCGTTCAATTTTGGCAATCGCATCCAGTATATGGTGGGCATAAGCTAACCAGTTTTTGCTCATAACTCCATGGCCTCACGAAGAACATGCTGACGGATGTGTGGACTTAGTTCGTGCTCCGGAACCAAATCAACCCTGCGTTTGAGCAGATCAGCGAGCTGTTGCGTCAAAGGTAGTCGCTGTAAAAACAGGTCGTACCCGCGCGGAAACTTAACCACAAAGTCCACATCGCTCTCAGGTGTTTCTTCACCCCGCACAACCGAACCAAACACCCGCAGATGGCTGGCACCGTAGTGATGCACCAAGGTGTTCAACGGGTCTTTCAGTTGGCGAAGTTGTTCAAGCAACATGAGCGTTCCTTAGGCACCTGTAGCCCTTTTAAATAAGTACCATCAGTTACTCTGACCGGTAGTTCGGCGCTTCTTTGGTGATCTGGACATCGTGCACATGGCTTTCGCGGATGCCGGCAGTGGTGATTTCGACAAACTCGGCTTTTTCTTGCATCTCTGGAATCGTGGCGCAACCGCAATAGCCCATACTGGCGCGCAAGCCGCCGGCCATTTGATAGATGATGGCAACCATTGAACCTTTGTAGGGCACACGGCCTTCGATACCCTCTGGGACCAGCTTGTCCGCATTCGGATTGCCGCTGCTGGATTCCTGAAAATAGCGATCGGCGCTGCCCTGCTGCATGGCACCGATACTGCCCATGCCACGGTAGCTTTTGTAGCTGCGCCCCTGAAACAAAATAACTTCACCGGGGGCTTCTTCGGTGCCGGCAAACATACCGCCCATCATCACCGTGCTGGCGCCTGCCGCAATCGCCTTGGAGATGTCGCCACTAAAGCGGATGCCACCGTCAGCAATCAAGGGAACACCGGTACCTTTGAGCGCAGTAGCCACGCTGTCAATTGCCATGATTTGCGGCACGCCCACACC